>JBKBKL010000024.1:0-35006 GCA_046294665.1 Runella sp. | reverse complement strand
CAATCCATTTTTGCATTTTTGACCATGCACCTTTGGTTTCTTTGCCTTCCAAAAGCCTTACTGAGCCTATTTTGAAAGATTTGGAAGCGACTTTTTGGCGGTTAAAATAAAGGTTTAGTTCGGTACTTCCCCCACCTACGTCTATGTGCAAATACTGCCCCTCTTCAATGGCCTGCACTACTACATTGTTGATAAGTTCGGCTTCTTTGCTGCCGTCTATGATATGGATTTTGATGCCTGTTTTTTCAAAAATACGATGAGCCACTTCAGCTCCATTGGCCGACTCGCGCATGGCCGAAGTGGCACAAGCCATGTAATGCTCCACTTCGTGCAGTTCTATCAATAGTTTGTAGCATTGCATGAGTTTGAGTGTGCGAGCTTCACTTTCGGGCGTAAGACTCCCAAACGTAAAGACATCATGCCCCAATCGTAAGGGGAATCGCACATACTCTACTTTTTTGAAACTCACCTTGTCTTCGTCGTGAAGTACCGAGGAAATCTGAAGGCGGGCGGCATTGGAGCCGATGTCTATCGCTGCTATTTTCATTAGTTAGTGATGAGGTAATTTTTTTTGATAGAATCCCTAAAAGAGAGGTTTTATTTCTCGAAAAAGAAGGGCAAAACTATCTAAGATTTCGGAATGATGAAAAGATGTAGCGAGTCAAAAATCTTCTTTAGGTCAAAATAGGGATTTTCACAATGCAATATTAGGGCACCGCAAAGATTACAGAAGGGTTTTCATCTCGCTGACCACTTTCCTCTTTTTCTATTGTAGCTATTATTTTCTTTATCTTTGTTCATCGAATTATCCATTGTATAATCCTTTTTTGAGGACTATTCCGTGGCTTTCTACTACTCAAAATATACATTCCAATATGACCTACCGCCTCGGCATTGACATCGGTGGCACTTTCACCGACTTAGTTTTATTAGAAGAAAAAACAGGCCGACTGTTTTTTGGCAAAACCCTCACTACTTATGACAATCCTACCAACGGTATTATCAAAGGAACTTTAGAACTTCTTGATCGTGAAGGGGTTAAGCCTTCGGAAGTAAAAAATATCGTACATGGCACTACACTCGTTACCAACGCCGTCATCGAGCGGAGAGGGGCTAAAACAGGTCTTCTCACTACCAAAGGTTTTGAAGATGTACTCGAAATCGGGCGAGAGTTTCGTTACGATATTTATGATATTTTTCTTAGTGTCCCAGAGCCACTTGTGCCGCGCAACTTACGTTTAGGCATTACAGAACGAATTGATTATCAAGGCAACATCTTGACCCCAATAGAGATGTCGGAGGTAGAAGTACAGGTGGCAAAACTCGTAGAGGCAGGCTGTGAGTCTATTGCCGTTTGTTTTTTGCAATCTTTTACCAATCCTACCCACGAGCGAGCCGTAGGGGAGTTTATCAAACAAAAATATCCGCACCTTTATGTCAGTCTTTCGGTAGAAGTAATGCCCGAAATACGAGAGTACGAGCGTGTGTCGGCTACGGCCATGAATGCCTACGTACAGCCTATCACCGATCACTATTTGAGCAACCTGCGCGATAGGCTACGGGCGTTGGGCTTTGAGGGAACTATCGAAATCATGATTTCATCAGGGCGACTCACCTCACTCGATGGTGCGCGCAAGAACCCCATTCAACTCCTCGAATCGGGACCAGCCGGGGGTACTATGGCAGGTGTATTCTATGGCAAACTGACCCAAATCAAAGACCTTTTGGCTTTCGACATGGGCGGCACTACGGCCAAAGCCTCTATGATTTTCAATCTCAAACCCGAAATCACCAATCAGTTTGAGGCGGCACGTGTGATGCGCTTCAAAAAAGGGAGCGGCCTCCCTGTGCGTATTCCTGTCATTGACATGATAGAAATTGGCGCAGGAGGGGGGAGTATTGCGTATTTAGACAACCTCGGCCTCCTCAAAGTTGGCCCCGAAAGTGCCGCTTCTGAGCCAGGGCCTGCCTGCTACGGTCGTGGTGGCACACGCCCCACCGTTACCGATGCCGACTTGGTGCTGGGTTATCTCAATCCCGATTATTTTTTGGGAGGTACGATGCGCCTTGACCTCGAAGCAGCGCGACGTGCCATAGACACGCATTTAGCCCAACCTCTCGGAATCAGCATCGAAGAAGCCGCCATGGGTATCCACCGCATCGTCAATGAAAACATGGCCAATGCTGCCCGTGTACATATTTTGGAAAAAGGCCACGACCCCCGCCTGTACAGTATGACGGCATTTGGCGGAGCAGGGCCTGTACATGCCTTCGGGGTAGCTCGTCTGCTGGGTAGCCCCCAATTGGTAGTACCGGTGGGTTCGGGGGTGTTGTCTGCGTTGGGCTTCTTGGTGTCGCCGGTGGCGAGCGAGAGTATCCGAAGCTATGTGAGTCCGCTGGAGATGATTGACTGGTCACTACTCAACCGCTACATGACCGAAATGGAAGCCGAAGGATTTGCGTTTTTGGAATCGGCTGGAATTTCACTTTCTTTCAATCCAACGATTAGACGTATTGCCGATATGCGCTACTCTGGTCAAGGGCATGAAATCAGTGTCGAGATTCCGAATGGTATTTTGAACGAAAATTCATTGGAAGAAATCGAAAAAAACTTTCGCAACGAATACAGCCTTCGTTATGGCAAAACGATTGATGATATTGGCATAGAGGCCGTTACATGGCGTGTAGTGGTGAGTGGTCCTGTACCGCAGATTACTCCCAAACAATCAATCCCCAATTCACAGCATTCCCAACACGCCCTCAAAGGCTACCGAAAAATCTATCTCATGGGCGACAAAACCGCCTCCAACGTACCCGTATATCATCGCTACGAACTCCAACCCTCCGACTGCTTCGAGGGCCCTGCCATCATCGAAGAAATGGAAAGTACTTTTGTGGTGGGGGCGCACGCAACCGTACGGATAGATGAATTTCGTAATATTGTAGTAGATATGCGCGACTGAACATGACCAAACAAAGCAATACTCCTCCCAAACGCCGCCACAAAATACCTGAAGCACTTGTCATGGACTATTAATGGTCGGGCAGCTTTGAGTAAACCATAAGAGGATATAAAGTAAAAATTGAATCATAAACGATATGCAAAAATACGATGCTATTACGCTCTCTATCTTGTGGGCGCGTCTTTTGGCCATAGTGGACGAAGCCGGCACTACCCTCCAGCGTACTTCATTCAGCACCGTTACGCGGGAGTCCAACGATTTTGCCGTCGTACTCATGGACGCACAGGGGCGTAGCATTGCCCAGTCGAGTACGTCTGTACCTTCGTTTTTGGGTGTACTGCCCATGCTTACCCAAGCCCTCTTGCGTGATTATTTTCCTTTGGAAACTTGGCAAGACGGCGACGTGGTCATCACCAACGACCCGTGGCTTTGTGCAGGCCATAAACCCGACATAGGCATCGTATCTCCGATATTTAGAACAACAACTCCCTCTCCTTCCAAAGCAGAGGGGCGGGTTGAGGTTAAAGAGGGGGCTGTCATCGGCTTCATCGGCACAATCGCCCACTCGCCCGACATGGGTGGCGCACTCTGGGGCGCAGGTGCTCGCGATCTCTACGAAGAAGGGCTGATGATTCCGCCCACCAAGCTATATGAGGCGGGCAAACCTAACCAAATGCTTTTCAACATCATCGAGGCCAATGTACGTGCCAGCCGCCAAACTCTGGGGGATATTCGCGCACAAGTAGCCGCCAATGAGCAGGGAATCAGGTCGTTGATGCGCCTCATGGACGAAAACGGCATGGAGAGTTTGGACATACTGGCTGAGCAAATCATCGAAGCCTCCGAAAAGGCCATGCGCGAGGCCATCAGCAAAGCCCCCAACGGTACGTACCACTATGCCTACGATGCCGACGGCGACGGCCTCAACGAACCTGTGCATATCCAATGCGCCGTAACGATCAAAGACGACGACATCGAAGTGGACTATGAAGGAACATCGGGGGCGCACTCGCTGGCTATCAATGCCGTCAAAAACTACGTATTTGCCTATACGGCTTATCCTATCAAATGTACGTTCAGTCCCGATGTACCCAACAATGAGGGGGCGTTTCGGCCTATCAAAGTCAAAGCACCGCTGGGGTCGCTGCTCAACGCCCAAAAGCCTGTACCACTCGGTGGGCGCAATATCACCGGCAATATCTTGCACGCTCCGGTATTTGGGGCATTGGCACAGGCAGTACCTACCCAAGTCCAAGCCGACTGCGGCAGTGCGTGCTGGTGCTTGGTGTTGAATGGTCAGAAAGAAATAGCCGTCAAAACCAATACAGGTGTAGAAAAACGTAAGACTGAGTTTGTAGAATATTTCTTCTTGAATGGCGGCTATGCTGCCCGCCCCAATATGGACGGCATCAATGTACTGAGTTTCCCAACCAATGTAGCCAACGTACCTATCGAAGTCTTGGAGCGTGATGCGCCTATTTTAGTTACCGAGAAAAGCTTACGCCCCAACACAGGCGGTGCAGGCAAATACCGTGGCGGCTTGGGGCAAACTTTTGCCTTCAAAATGGTAGGTAAGGAGCCAATCAACTTCTCTATATTGACCGAAAAAATCAAAACCGTTCCGCATGGTATTTGCGGGGGAGAAAATGGAAGCGGTGGGAGCTTCAGTATTGAGCCTACTCGCTTTATACCTCCTAAAGGCCTGACAAAACTATATGAAGGTGAGGTAGTTACTCTCAACTTGCCTGGTGGTGGTGGGTATGGTCATGCTTCCGAACGCGATCCAGCAGCCATTGCAAAAGACAAAGAATTGGGGTATGTTTGTTGAAATGAAAACTTATTGACTAAAGTTACGCTTCTCCGAAGCGGTAGGTTACTTTAGAGGCGTTTGATTGCTACAAATGTTTGGCTTCTCCGAAGCTATGGAGAGGCGTAAGTTTTGTAGCATGAAAATCCATCTCTAAACCCCCAAGCCTCGGAGAGGCGCAAGGATAAATCTCCCCCAAAATAATCTTGAAAACCCCATTTACGTACTTGAAGTTGTTGAGTTTGAATTTATTTCACTCCTCTCGAATCACTTCATAAAACCCTCTCGGAGCCGTGCGTGGCATGGTTTCGCTACGCCCCGACGATGAGGCCGCAGCGATATAGTACTCAATGGCTTTCTGTGTAGGTTTGGCTGGAATCGTAGCCTCAAAATGCGTCTTGTCGTCGTTGGTTGGCTTTAGGATTTCTATTTGCCAGTCAGATTCACCCTTAGTGCGCCAGTACAATTTTGTGGCGTTGGCTATAAGTCCTTTTTTGCTGTAATCAATGATACTCGCATATACTTTGAGAGGTTTGTCGGAAGGCATCTTTGCAGGAAGTCGTTTGAGGGTGATGTAGAGCATTTGGCTGTCCCATACGGCACGAGTGCGGCAGTGCAGGGCATCGCCATAAGTCCACCCATAGCCAGATTTGTAGTGTTCTTTCAAGGCTTTTGATACAGTCGGTTCGTCTTTCAAGGCAAACGTAAATCCTTTGACGGTGTAGCCGGGCAGGGCATTTTGCCATGTTTGGAGTGCTTGCTCATCTTCCTTGATTTGAAAAAGTGGCACATAAACCGTTTGATTGACGATGATAGAGTTGGTATAAGCTGCCAAGTGTTCTTTTTCGTATCGGCCTGTTTTGATTCTGATGATTTGATAGGGGCGGCCATATACGTTTTTTAATTTTTTGAGTTCATTTTCTACGATATTTTCATAGACAGGGTACAGCTCGTGGTCGGTGGGTGGTTGGGCTACCAAAATGCGTTCTTCGTCGAGGAGTTTCATGAAGCAATCCAAGTGCTGAATACCCCATTTTTCAAAATTGGAAAGTATGTGATAGTTGCTCAAACCTGCCAGTTTTTTGTTGAGTCGAAAGAAATCTTCTTTGGATACGCCATAAAACTTGTTTTCATTGAGCAAAATACAAGACGAAAACGCGGTACCGAGGCCGTCGGTCAGGACATTGCCTCCTGTGGTGATGTAGGGCAAATCCAAAACTTCTATTCTCAAACCTTTGCCAAGCGATGCGGTAGCGTTATCGTCGGTTTCGGTTTTGATGATTATTTTGTTTTTGTCGGTATAGATAAACTCCAATGTATCCTCACAGCCCATTTTGGTATTGGGGGTTGAGTAAGGATACCGCCCGTCGCCCAGTTTCATAGTTCCGTCGGGCAGAAATACTGCACTGGGTCCCCAGTCGCGGGTCCACCAGGCATCGAGTCCCTGTGGTGCAGCAATAAACGTAACTTTGGACAGGTCAATACCCCATTTTACATACCATTGTTGGGCTTCGATTCTGGCTGAGTCGTTGGCTACTAAGGTATAGAGATGATTGTCTTTGGCCAATTCTACTGCCAATTTGTAAGGCACGCACAGCGGCCACACGATCATCGTACCTATGGCAGGCTCCCACTCGGCAGCGGTACGTGGGGAATCTGCTTGGGTGTAATAATCGTTTTGGGAATCAGATTGGGGCTTTTGGCAAGCTACCAAAAAGCCTAAGAGCCATAGAAGAACCAATGAGAGTTTCATATTTTGAGTATTGATGTACTTATGGTATTGCCTTTCAAGTATTTATGGAGGCTTTAATCCAACGTATCGAATATACAAAAATATACACGTTCAAAATTGATTTGCGAAAAAACCTCATAGGTTTCAGTTGATTATCAATAGGTTATATTATTAATTTTTCGCAAACCTATGAGGTTTAAGTATAAAAATAGTAGTCAGTATCTCAATTGTAGCAAAAAAGGCATAATAAATCGTAAAAGTACCGATAAAAAGTGTCAAAATCATGACCACTGTTTTGAGGAAAGAGGCCGTGATATTGGCCCAAGCGTTGGGTCGGTCGAGCAGGATGCGCGAGAGTACAATCATATAACTCCCTCGGAGTGGCCTATTGGTAGAAAAGAGGCGTTAGATATTATAGAAAAACCCCAGCGGGGTGAAATATGTCGCCCCGCTGGGGCTTGGTGTAGGATCGTTGTTTCTCATTTCTTACCAATAGGTAGCCTCTCTGAGGCAATTTTGATTTTAATTCGTCTAACTTGGTTAAAAATTAAACAGCAGTGTTTATTTGTACCAGCGTTTTTTGGGAGGGCGTGCAGACCGAGAGCCAGTTTCGTTTTTGAGAGATGTCCCCTTTTTGGAAAGTACTTCTTTTGGTTTGAGGGTTTCGGTGGTAGCTGTATGCTCCAACACAAACGGATGGTCGGCTACGACGGGAATAGTCTTGCCGATGAGTTTTTGAATGTCTTTGAGGGAGGGTTTTTCTTCGGCATCACAAAAAGAATAGGCCGTACCCGCCGCCCCTGCGCGCCCCGTACGCCCGATGCGATGTACATACGTTTCGGGTATATTGGGAATCTCAAAGTTGATGACGTATGCCAACTCGTCTATGTCTATGCCCCGCGCCGCTATATCGGTAGCTACGAGTACTCTGGTTTGGCGGTTTTTGAAGTTGTTGAGGGCGTTTTGGCGTGCGTTTTGCGACTTGTTGCCATGGATAGCTTCAGCCTTTATTTGATGTTTGGCCAAGATTTTGACCACTTTGTCGGCGCCATGCTTGATACGAGTGAATACCAGTACGCTTTCCATTTTGGGGTCTTGGAGTAGGTGCAGCAGGAGTGCGTTTTTGTTTTCTTTATTGACAAAAAATACACTCTGCTGAATGATGTCCACGGTAGAAGATATGGGGGTTACTTCTACTTTGGCGGGGCGGTGCAAGATAGTATCGGCGAGTTGGACAATATCGGGGGGCATGGTGGCTGAAAAAAACAACGACTGCCGCTGCGAAGGAAGCACCGCAATCACCCGCCGAACATCATGTACAAAGCCCATATCGAGCATACGGTCGGCTTCGTCGAGTACAAAAATCTCTAAGTGTTTGAGGCTTACAAACCGCTGCGCCATCAAATCGAGCAGGCGGCCAGGAGTGGCGATGAGAATATCCACTCCGTTTTGGAGGGCAAGGGTCTGCTAGTGCTGTTTTACACCTCCAAAGATGACGGTATGCCTCAGCTTTGTATGGCAGCCATAAGCCGCGAAGCTCTCACCAATCTGAATGGCCAGCTCGCGCGTGGGCGTGAGAATCAAGGCTTTGATCGTACGTTTTTCGGTACGTATAGTATGCTTTTGGTGGAGCAACTGGAGAATAGGAATGGCAAAGGCAGCAGTTTTGCCGGTGCCTGTTTGGGCGCAGCCCAGCAAATCTTGGCCTTCTAATACTACAGGAATGGCCTGCTGCTGAATGGGGGTAGGGGTGGTGTAGCCTTCGGTCTGCAAAGCGCGGCGTATAGGCTCAATCAAGGGAAGTTGGTCGAATGTCATGTACAAAATTGATTGAAAATAATAAGACTTGGCAGAAAAAACGTGCCAAGTCTTCCATAACTAACCCCAAAAAACCAAAAATAGTTACAAAGGCTTCAAGAGGAGGTTGCGCCAGTTTACTTTGATACCGCCGCCGTCGTGGATTTGGAGGGCGATAGAGCCATTGCCAGCACCGATTTTTTCGTCGGTGATGTCCACCATGGGCTGGCCGTTGAGCCAAGTCTGAACGCGGTCGCCTACGGCTCTGATTTTGAGGGTGTTCCACTCGCCAAACTTCAGAAATCCTTCTTTTTCATCTGGTATTTGCACAAGCCAGCCGCGTCCATAAGATTCATAAATACCGCCTGTGTCGTGATTGGGTGGGGCTACTTCTACCTGCCAGCCGCTGATTTTGGTGCTGCCGTCGGGGATATTGGAGCGGATAAACACCCCGCTGTTGCCATTGGCTCCTTGTTTGAATTGTACGGAAAGTTCAAAGTTTTTGTAGGTTTTGACCGTCGCCAAGTAGCCGTAGCCTTTATCGGGGCCGCTTTCGCAGACGAGTTCACCGTTTTGGACATACCATTTTTCGGTACCATACACTTTCCACCCGGTGAGGTCTTTGCCGTTGAAAAGTTTTTCTTTTTTTTGGGCGGAGCTGGTGAACGAGATTAAACAGCAGAGTACCAGCAGTAGGTAGATTTGTAGAGTTGATACCCAAAAATATCTACCGATATCTAAAGCTAACGTTTGAGAGTGAATGTGTCGAAACTGCATAAATTTCAGATTTAAAATAAAGGATGAATTACTTTGATTTAAAGCAAAATGGGTGAAGTATCTATTGAATATCTTCGGAAGATTCAATCTTCAAAACACTTGATATGGCATTTTTGAACCAATCAGTTTTAACTAAATCTTCTTTTTTGAAGTTGTAGGCAGATAAAATAGTTTTATCGAATAAATCTCGCATATTGAAAAACTTGTAAAATACCTCAAACTCATCACTTTCAAGTTCTGCCACAATCGTTTCTACATCTTTATCTCGTAGATTGGGGTCGGTCTTAAACTCCTCGTAGGTTTGTCGAGTAGCAGTCAAGTGAGGTAGGATTTTTCGACTAAGTTTTTGTTTTTTTTGACTGATGATTTCATCAATATAGCCCTGCTTATCAAAGTCCGCTGGAGCGATTTGGGCTATATTATCGGGGTGATAAAGATAGTTTTCAAAGTTATAATACTTCAAGATTCGGTGATTGGGGTATCTTTGTTGGATTCTCTCAATTTCGAGGTTGCTTAGGTAATCACGGTCGCGAAGCGAAAAATAGCGGCTGTCTTTCTTTACGTTCAAAAATACTTCTCTGGCATCTTTTACCCCTACAAAAACGGTGTTGGGTAAGAGCATCAAATTGTAGTATTCGTCATTTTTGTTTTCACAAAATACCAGCCTTCTGCCACTCATGAGTTGTGTCAAAACCACTTTGGGGACGGCGATTTCATAGACTTCTAATGTATCTTTTGGTTGTGGAGAAAGAGTTTGTGGGCTGTCAAAGTCAAGCATATCAAAATCTATAATAGCTGCTTGTTCGCTTTTGTGAGCGTAATCTTTAAAACCCAATGCGTGCGAAGCAGTCCATAATTGGGCACTGTCGGGTACCCATTTATTGATGATTTCTTCAAGTAGTCTGTACTGAATCGAAGTATTAAGATGACAGTCCATTTCATCAATGAAGATGAGAGCATCATCATAAAATTTTTTGCGAACAACAAAATTGAGTAGTAAAATCACTACTTGTTTTTCTCCATGACTCAGTAAGTCATAGTTTATTTTTATTTCTCCTTTGCGAAAAACGAGTTTAGCCGGTTTGTCGGGGCTGGCATCTTCAAACTCCGCAATTTGAATGGTAGTGCGCAAGTCTTCCCCAAAAATGTAAGAGAGCGACTCGTTGAATGGCTTGATAAACTCTTGAAAAATTTGTAAAGTATCCGCAGAGCGACCACTAAAAATGGGCTCACGAAGTGCGTTATTGATTTCTTGAATATACGCATAAACATCATTCAAGAAGCGGGTATCATTGTCTATATAGCTCAAAGGGGCATCTATATCTTGCCCAAGTTTATCCAGTTGATAACTTTGGTTTTGTAGCCGTGGTACGATTCGGTTGCTACTCCTGCCGTAAAATTTTTTGTCAGGAATAGGCTGGTTGTATTTAGTTTTTTCAATCGTAGTTCCATCATGAAATTTTATTTCGATTTGGGAGTCTTTTTCTATCTCTTTTCGATAGTAAAGTTTATCCTCGTTATGATACGTTTTTTGAAGTTTATAAAGCCAATCGAAGGCATCAAACACAGACGATTTCCCCGAACCGTTGGCACCAATAAGCAATACTAACTTGGCTGACGGGGGGAGGTTGATGATAGACAAATTGCTAAATCTTTTGAAATTCTCTATCTTTAGACTTGATATTCGCATGGCTTTTGTTGCTGATTCAAAATCAAAATTACGATAAAATTTTACAATGGAAATCTTCTTGAGTCTGTGCTTAGGGGTGGGGCTGGCGGCCTGTTCGGGCTTTCGGGTGTTTGTGCCGTTGCTCTTGAGTGCATTGGCGGTGCATTTTGGTTTTGTGAGTGTAGATACTGGTTTTGAGTGGCTGGGGAGTTGGGCGGCCATTGGCGTATTGGCTACGGCTACGGTTTTTGAGATTGGGGGCTATTACATGCCTTGGTTGGACAATTTGCTCGATACCATCGCCACACCTGCCGCCGTAGCAGCAGGTACGCTACTGACTACCTCTTTTGTCAAAATAGATGATCCTATCTTGCAATGGGGACTAGGCCTTATCATGGGAGGTGGTACGGCGGGGTTTATTCAAGCAGGGACGAGTTTGCTACGTTTAGCTTCTACTAAGTTCAGTGGAGGTTTGGCCAATCCTGTCGTATCTACTGCCGAAAATGTGGCTTCGGTCGGTTTTTCACTTTTTACTTTTTGGCTGCCCGTAGTGGCTTTTGTATTGGTAGTTTTGTTTGTGATATGGCTTTTCAAGAAAACATTCCTACGCTCTAAGCACAACAAAAATATAACCAGCTCATAGCCTCCTATTTCAACCTAAAAGCAACCCTAATCAAACTATGAACCGCCGAACTTTTGTCAAAAACATGGGAGTAGCCGCAGCTGCTGTCCCTCATTTCAATATCATCAAAAGCCTCAACGACAACAAGTTGCGTATAGCTACGATAGGCATGGGGATTCAGGGCTTTGCCGATACCAACGCCGCCCTGCGTACCGATATGTGCGAACTGGTGGCCGTAGCTGACCTTTACGATGGCCGACTCGAACATGCCAAAGAAGTCTATGGCAATCATATCTACACCACCCGCGACTACCGCCAAATCCTCGAACGCAAAGACGTAGATGCCGTACTCGTCGTTACGCCTGACCACTGGCACGACCGCATCACGATAGATGCCCTCAAAAAAGGGAAACACGTCTATTGCGAAAAACCCATGGTACAGCACATCGAAGAAGGGGCGGCGGTACTGCAAGCGGCCAAAGCCAGCGGCAAGGTGATGCAAGTAGGCAGCCAGCGTATCAGCGGGCAGGTGTTCCAAGAAGCCAAACGCATGATAGAAGCCGGCGATATTGGTATGATCAACTTCATCGAGTCCAGCAACGACCGCTTCAATGCCATCGGGGCATGGCAGTATTCGATTCCGACCGATGCCTCCCCACAGACCATAGATTGGGACACTTTCTTGGGCGATGCTCCCAAACGCCCCTTCGACCCGGTGCGCTTCTTCCGCTGGCGCAACTACCGCGACTACGGCACAGGTGTCGCAGGCGATTTGTTTGTGCATCTCATCACAGGGGTTCATTATGTTACAGGCTCACTGGGACCGAGCAGGATTTTTGCTTCTGGGCAGCTTTCGTACTGGAAAGATGGACGCGATGTACCCGATGTCATGGTGGCTACCATGGACTACCCCGCGCAAGGCAAATTTGACCCTTTTCAGATGGTACTGCGCGTCAATTTTGCCAATGCAGGGTCAATCAAAAACATAACGCGTATCGTAGGCAATGAAGGCGAAATCGTATTTGGGGGGCAATCGCTCACTTTGACCAAACAAAAACTCCCCATCGCTCCCGGCTATGCCAACTGGGATAGCTACGGTACTTTTTCAGAAGCCCAAAAGAAAGAGTTTGTGGCTGCTTATGATGCCAAATACCCCCCCGAAACACGCAAAGCCGAACCTGCCAAAGAAGTAAAATTTGAAACTCCCAAAGGTGAGGACGAACACCGTAGCCATTTTGCCAACTTTTTTGAGGGGATTCAACAAAACAAGCCGGTCATCGAAGGGCCATTGTTTGGATTTAGGGCGGCAGCACCCGTGCTGGCTTGCAACAAAAGCTACTTTGAGAAAAAAGTCATACGCTGGGACCCCGACGGGCTGAAAATGGTAGCCCAACGCTGATAGCTTTCTTTAGCTTTCTTCATCGTTTTTTTCGTCGCCTAAGTTTTGGGGCAAGGCTACGATTTCTTTGTAGCTGCTCAATGATTCCAATTTTTGTTGATTGGTGGGAGGCAGTTGCATCTCCAATTTCCAGTTCATGGCTGCGGCCAGTTGATACATCATAAACTGTACTTGATTGTTGGCGATGCGCGGCAAATCGCTCGAAAGGGCTTTTTCGTTCATGGCTTGCTTGGCATCGCTCAAGAGAGCTGTATAATCTTCCTGATTGAAGCGATTGAAAAGGCCATTTTCGATGTCATAAAACTTGTAGTCGGTGTCTATCGAAAGTACTTGAGGCTCTGGAAAAAACTCCACAATCATCTGCTGTGATTTTTCGTTGAGGCGAAAACGCATTTTACTAAAATCAAAACCTACCAGTACTTTGGCTTTGGCGATGATGAGTGCTTTTTTGGAGTTATTGAACAAGTACCAATATTTTTTGTCGTCTTTATAGTCGAAGATTTCGGTAAAATACCCCTCAGCCATCACTACTTTGAACACTTTTTCGATACGTTCGAGCAGGATTGTAGAAGACTGAACGCGCTGGGTGTTGGGCTGCTTGCTACGCCAAAAATAGAATATTCCATAGCCTATTGCCCCACCCAGACATAGTGTAATCAGAAAAAATAGGAGAGAGGAAAAACTCATGATATACTAGTTTGGATAGGTTAAATACACAAAAAAGAACGCTACTGTTTTAACTCCTACGGAGTGGCATATTGATAGAAAATAAGCGCATTCGATTTCACCTCAAACCTCAGCGGGGTGAAATAATGTCGCCCTACTGGGGTTTGGTTAGGGTCGTTGTTTTTCATGTCCTACCAAAAGGTCGCCTCTCTGAGGTTATATCGAATACAATGCGTTTAACGAGTACTTTGGACAGGAGACAAAGTTAGTCGCATTTCCATATCAGAGCAAAGAGGAGTTAGTTTTAACTTCTATTTGCTCTGATTAAAATTTCCTAACTTTTCACCCACGATAAGTTGCATTTATTACTTGAATTTAAGTACTAAATCTCTACAATTTCCCCATTTTTAAGTGTGTTTAACCTACAAATTTTTCTTCGCCAACCATCGGCTCATAGTTTCGGGGGGCGTACTCAAAAAGAAAGAGAGTTCTCATTTACCAAAAAACGGCTTCTCCCTTCGCTCGTTTTGCCACAAAAATTGATTTTGACTGAACTCAATATATCAAAAGTGGATTATTGATGAAAACTCGCCTTCATCATCAATATCAAAAGAGAAAGAATTTATTTTGAAATTTTCATTTGATTTTGAAGTTTAAAACCGTCTGATTGTATCCGCCAAATATCCCCACCCCTCCTTCAATATTGGAAAATACCGGTTGGGGTTCGCGTAGATTGGGTATGAAGCCACTTGTATTGCTACGCCAGTTGTCGAAATCGCGATAGGTTTTGAGATACCGAAAAGTAGGCTCGTCTAAGGCTTGATACACTATTCTAAGCGAAATACGCTCGGCCTTGTAAGCATTGAAAACCCGAAGTTCTAAGGCTTGCGTATTTTGCTTTTGACGGTCGAACAGATTGTCGGTCAAAAAGCCAGTGTAAGGGCCTCTTGTACTGCCAAGTTGAGGTTTAAATATGACATCTCGTAGCTCATACGTAAGCGTAAAAAAGCGTGGGAGTGGCGTAGAAGGCCAATCTAATATCCCTATAAAATGGTCTTCTTCGCGCTGCGGCTGTATGGTAGGCTGTATCGGATTTTCGGGGATTTGGCACGAGGCAGTGCATAACTTGCTGCCTACTTTTACGCGTAAGTGATACCTTTCCGAAGGTTTTATGGGAAGGGATTTGGGGGTTGTTACATAACAACGCAAGGCTTCGTTGTATGTGAGTTGTATGTTTTGGCCATGACTTGTTATGATGACCTGTGCATCGCGAATCAACGCCGAGTCCACTCTTGCAGTCGTATTCAATGCCCTGCCCCGCAATACATTTACTCTGATGAGGGTATCTTGGGGCGAAAGAAACGAACTGACTGAAATGAGTTCATCAGGAGCTATACGTGCTACTTCTACCCCGCTTTGGCAGTTGCATAAGCAGATGCCCATACCCAAGATGATTGCTAAAAGTCGCATCTGTCAAAACTTGAAATTATAGTTAATTGACGGCAAAACAGGAAAAAGCGCACGTTTCTGTAGCGACATTCGCTGCCCGCTGCCGTCGGGTGCATTTTCTGATTTGAGGTAATAGTACAATGGATTTTGGCGGTTGTAGGCATTGAATAAGCCTACTTCCCAAGTCCGCTCTCCCCAGCGTTTTTTCTTGTGAAACTGCACCGCCAAATCCAACCGATGATATGCCTCGGCCCGAAAACTATTGCGCGTACCTAAATAGTCTATCCTGTCCAAAAAACTACTCCCTAAAGACGACGGAGCGAAATAATACCCTTGAGCTACCGTGAGCGCATTGCCGGTGGCATAGACCCAGTTGGCCGACAGGGTCATTTTGGGCGATAGTTTGTAGTTGGCTACCACAGAGGCATCGTGTCGCCGGTCGAAACGAGGATAAAAAGGCAGTCCGTTGTTGAGTTCGTCAAACTGGTGTATCGTCCAAGAGAGTGTGTAGCCTATCCAGCCTGTAAGGCGACCTTTGGTTTTTTGAAGCAATAGCTCTGTACCATACGAAAGTCCCCGCCCTATGGTTACGTTGTCTTCCCAGTTGAGGGGCTTTGCTCCCTCTGAAAGTATCAAAAAGGTAGCCCCTTCGCGGTAGGCAGCGATGTTGCGCATCCATTTTCGGTAACTTTCGGCAGTGAATGTCAGACCCACCTTTGGAAAACGCTTTACCAAACCCACCGCTATCTGGTCGGCTTGCTGTGGGGGTACTCGCTCCGTAACGGGTACCCACAAATCGGTAGAAAGCCCTGCGCCTGTATTGGAAAGCAGATGTACAAACTGGTTGTTGCGGGCATAAGAGGCTTTGAGTTCTGTATTTGGTCTCCATCTGTATCCTACCGAAGCACGTGGCTCTACAAAAGCATAAGTACGAGTAGGCACACGCAAGCCACTAAAGCGCAAGCCTACATTAGCAGAGAACTGGTTGAGGGTGTAGGTATCTTCCGCATAAACACCAAACTCCTGATTTTCAAATTGTTGGATATTGTTTTCTAATGTTTGGGCAATACGGTTTTCTGCCACAAAAGCCCGAGGACTAAAACGATGCTGGGTGAGCATAGCACCCAGTTTGACAGCGTGGGCATTGCTGGGGAAGTAGTCAAAATCAACTTTGACGGTATAATCTCTGATGCCTGAGCGATACTCGGTATAGGTACTGGAATTGTTGCCGTTGGTGCGTGTGAGTCGAAAATCATCGAAAAGTAAAAACGTAAAATCGGTCATCAGCAGCGTTGTATTGACAAACAACTTTTGACTCAGCAAACGATTCCACCGAAGGGTAGCAGTGGCATTGCCCCAAGCCATGCCCGCTTTGCTGGTGATAGTCGAAGTACTTCGCTCCACCTGCTCGCTCATACGCAGACGGTCATGTCCAAAATACCCACTGAGGTATAGCTTATCTTTGGGCGATAGGTCAAAGTGAAGTTTGGCGTTGAGGTCATAAAACCGATAGCCGATTTTGCTGTCGGCAGGGAGCAATGGCTCTGTAAGGAGGTCTATATAGCTGCGCCTTCCCGAAAGCAAAAATGATGACTTGCCCTTTTGAATCGGACCGTCTATGGCTACACGGCTCGACAGCAGCCCGATGCCTCCCTCGCCACGTAGTTTGTCTTTGCCGCCGTCTTTCATTTGGAGGTCTATCACCGACGACAGCCGCCCGCCGTAGCGTGCCGGAAAACTCCCTTTCCAAAAACTCACATTTTTGAGGGCATCGCCATTGAAAACCGAGAAAAAACCAAAGAGGTGGTTGGCATTATAGACTTGTGCCTCGTCGAGCAAGATGAGGTTTTGGTCAGGTCCCCCTCCGCGCACGTACAAGGCGGTACTACCTTCTGTTCCTTTTTGTACGCCGGGCAAAAGCTGCAAGGCTTTGATGACATCTTTCTCACCCAGCAACGCTGGAATATCCTTGATTTGCTGGACAGATAGTTTGAGATTGCCCATTTCCGACGAGCCAGCCTGCCCACTTTTCTCTGCTATGCTTACCTCTTGGAGTTGTTGGGTTTGGGGGGTGAGTGCGATGTCGAGTGTCGTATTTTGAAGAAGAGTCATCATTTGTTGGTATGGCTCATATCCTACATACCCACAGCGAACCATCAAATCCTGTTTGGCGGGCACTTGCAATGAGTAAAAACCGTAAGCATTGGTAGTGTTGCCGACACTACTACCGGCGATTTGTACCACTGCCCCTACCAGATATTCTCGACTCCCGGCCTCACGCACATAGCCGCTCAAAATCACATTTTGTGCCTTCAAATGACCCCCTAACAGCCCCACCCATATCCAAACCCATTTTATCATCTGCTACTTACGAGTGGCTGTAAAGGAAACAAGCGTATTGAAATCATTGAATCCTTTTCTTTGAGTTGCTTTCAGTTGGTTATCAAAGACTTCAAGCGTCCATTCACCATAAAGTAAATCAATCAACGACTTATCGAAAGCGTCGTCAAGAGGTTTTCCGTTGGTGCCATGAGGTACACTCAACGAAATGGTATATAGCTTGGAAGCATAGTCATATTGGTAACTTAGCCCATACAGATAACCATTGATCTGAAAATTGCCACCACACGACCTACCGGGTACTGAAAATGATTTTTCCGTATATTTACAATTGTTTAAAATCATCTCTCCAGTTTTGAGTCTTTTGGCTATGCTTCCTCCGGTAGCATTGGGTATCGTTGTTCTGTTTTCAAAACTATTTATGAGCCAATGACCCTGAATTTTATTAAATTCAGCATTGATAAACTTTTCTTCGCTGCTTTGGCAACAAAAAAGCGTCAAGAGTATGATGAGATGTAGTGTTATTTTATTCATACCTGAAGTGTTGATCGAAATCACCAATGATTGTAAAATTCTATATTATATCCGGGGGTTGTCCCCAAACATGCCCCACAAATAAATACAGGGTTATAAGCTACTTTTACTCGCACTTTCCATGGACTAAAACCATGTTCTTCAGGACCATCTAGCCAATGGCTTACTTGAGCGTTTGGGGCTGACAATGAATACCAACCAAACCAATACGTCCAAGCATAGTACCATCGCATCCTTTTATCCACAACATATTGAACTTCATTTTGACCATTTGTGAGTGAAATTTTAAATTCTTCCGGCCAAGCATCGCTTATGTGAACACACTCAGAGTTAAAACTAAGTCCACGTCCGTTTTTCAATTCAGATGCAAAATGTGCTTTCAATTTTATATTCAATTGATAACCCATTGCCTTCGGATCTAAATTTTTGGATAGTGCTTCTGTTAGGACTGAATTTTCAGAATTATTTTTTTGATTACTCAACTCTAAAATTTTATTAGTCCTGTTTAATTCATTTTTCACTCTCTTAAAAACAGGGGTAATTTCAAAATCAAAACTTGATAAATAATTTTCCAATGTTAATAGATCATGTGAAGCAAATCTGATCACTACCGTATTTTTCCCACTTACGTCCTTTAAGGTTATATCCTTTTTAAAAAACTTCACTCCTTCTTCTTTTTCCATCAAATCAATGACACTCGTGGGTTCTTGCTGCAGTGAAGGCGATACTTCTTCGTTTTTTGGTTGTTTACAGCTTATTACTACAACGCTAAAACAAGCTGCTCCGATGAGCGCAATGCAAAATTTTTTCATACTTTTGTGTTAGTTTAAATGATTGAAAGATTGTTTGAACTCCCAGAAAAGGTCTCGCTCGGTCGCCAAACGGAGGTGAGGCCTTTTTCTTTGTCAAAGATTTACGAAATCTTTGGGAATATCACTTGATAAAAATCAATTTTTGGCTGACAAAAGTCAATTTTTCTTCGCCAACAATCTGCTCATGGTTTCGGGAGTCATGCCCAGATAAGAAGCGATATGCTTGTTGGAGGCACGGTCATACAACGTAAGATACCGCGTCATGAACTCCCCCAGTCGCGCCTTGCCGCCCAAAGCCTGCATAAACCGAAAACGCTCGTCATACTGGAGCAAGTAATGATCGGTGCTGAGCTTTGAGAGTTTATCCTAAAATTTTTATGATGTCAATTTCAAGATAAGAAATTCAAAAAAGTGTAAATATACTGTAAACTAAATTTGTAAAACTTATTACGCTCACGGAACTCACAGAAGTACACAGAAAAATTCCGTGAAATTCTGTGGTTTCTGTGAGCATAAAGTATAGTAACTTATTTTACAATGTAGTAAATATGATAGATTAAAATGTATCAACTTACAATCTCAAAGTTCGATTCATACGATTGAAGGCCACTACAACACCATAGCCTCCTTTTACATTTGTATAGGTGGGTTGGGGTTCGTTGAAAGCAAAATCTAACCCTTCCAGTATTTTATTTCTTTTGGTAAATTCTGCATACTCGGGTGAGCAAACCAACAATTGAACCCTGATTTCATCGGCTTTTTGTAAAGAAAAATCATTGGGTCGTTGTACATACCCTTTGGTTTCGAGTATTATCCCAAGCCGTCTATTGGTGGTACCTATACAAATAGGATTGTACAAAAACAGTTGTGATTTGAATATTAAGGGTTTCAATTCAAACTCTCCAAATAAAGCACTTCTTAGCAAGCAATCAGAGGCATTGGTCAAATTTGTATTTGATTCAATGGGTGATATTTGGGTAGCGTTTAGAAAACCACCCGTATAGGTTTGAGCCAATACCCCCAAAAAAACATCACTGAGTGGTGAGTCATGGAGCATAACATTCAAAAGTATAGGATCAGCCCATTGGCTGTTTGAACTACTTACATTTGTATTTGAATCAATAGATAAAGATCTCAACGGAAAACTATTAGGGATATGCACAGGAGCACTTTCGGCTGGTTGAAATCCTGTTTTAGAAACTTTGATGACATATTTTTGGCCTGGTTTAATCTTGTAATTAGCGATTCTGTAAATACCTTGTTTTTGATGTACAAAACTCCCTACTTGTTGGTCATTTTCCCAAAGTGTAGCAGTGGCATCAGTCATAAAAGTTGCTTCTGGAATAGCTCCCGTAGCAGGCCATGTTTTACCCACATATATCTCTGGTGTTTCGTTGGCTTTTAAAACTGCATTTAATACCAACTTACTTTCTCCAAAAGGAATTTCGTAGGTTTTGGTGGGAATACAGGCATAAAAGGTTAATATAACCGAAAACAACAAAATGAAGATTTTCATGGCTTATTGAGCTTAAGTTGATATGAAAAATAGGGCAAAAAAGGAAGTATGGCTCTTTGATTGATTGTGATCCCGTCATAGACAAACTGACTGGGGGCTACTTGTTTGGTGTTTACGACAGCTTCGAGATAGTACGGGTTGGCTCTATTGTAGAGATTATATATACCAAAACTCCATGTACTTTCTCTGCCTCTTTTGGTAAGTTGGTGGTAGTTTGCACCTATATCTAAACGATGATAATCGGGCATACGGTTGTTGTTCCTTTTGTCATAGATAAGTGTTGGAAGTGAGTTCAACCCCAACATTGCGGCTATTGGAAGCGTCACAGGAAATCCCGTCTGATATACTCCATTGACATTAAGTTGCCATTTTTTATTAAAATGATAATTGACAACCAATGCTACACTGTGTGTACGGTCGTAGCGTGCCTGAAACCATTCACCTTCATTGATTTTGGTAGAACGTCTTTGGCTATTGGAAAGGGTGTAGGAAAACCACCCTGTTAGTTTACCTACGTCTTTTCTCATCATCAATTCTATTCCTTTCACTCGCCCTTCTACATTGGTAACGATGATATCCTGCCAATTTCGTTTTAAGTCCGAAACTATGTCTGTACCTTGTGGATAATCAATCAAATCTATGAGTTGTTTTTGATAGGCTTCGACAGAAAGTGTATAGCCTTTCGCTTTGTTAATATTCCAATAAAAGCCAGCATCTATTTGATTAGCTAAGATAGGACGTACTTTTTGTGTTGCCGGCACCCATATATCGTTGGGGATACCTATGCCATTTGAACTCAACTGGTGTACAAACTGCCTCATTTGAGTAGCTCCAAGTTTGAATTGAAGCGAAGATGATAAAGAAATAGTACTCCCGATACGTGGCTCCAAACTACGATAAGTAGTATTGTGGGTGGTATGGTAGGTTACGTACCTAAGACCAGTATTAAGTTGAAAGAATCTGAAAGGCTTTACCTCTGTTTCAATATACCAAGCCTGTTCTTGAGTGTTCAAATCTTCGGATTGATTGGTAGTAAGTACATTGTTGCTGATAACATTCACTTGCCCAGGACGAAACAAATGCCAATAACGCTCGCCCCCAATCTGCATCATCAAATGATTTGAAGGACTGTATTCGATATTGGCACGTAGCCCCCAGTCTCTAATGGTATTCGCTACATTAAACGAATTTTCGAGCTTTTCTTCGCCACTCGAAAGCATAGTTTCATTGTGCAGCCGATGTCCAAAATGAGTATAGAGTGCTGTGGCTTTTGCAAATAACTTGGGAGTAATCATCTTATTGTATCTGAGTGTTGCGGTGGTGTTTCCCCAGTTGAGTGTATTGATACTTTGCTTTTGGCCAAACTTTTCGGCATTACGCCAATAATCATAGTTGGTGTACAGACTCAGAAAAAGCTGACTTTTGTCTTTGAATTGATGATGAATCTTAGCGTTGATATCATATAGCCAAATATTGGTCTGATTACTCACTCGGTTGCTACTGCGAAATGTGAGGCTTTGTGGAAGCAACATCATAAATGTATTCATCTGACGAGCCGTAAGTAAGTAGGAAGTTTTATATTTTTTAATTGGCCCTTCCAAAAGCAATCTGGCATTGACAAGTCCGATGGCCAATTCCTGTTCGTGCTTAGTTTTATTGCCATCTTTAGTAGTTATATCTATCACAGAAGCTGCTCGCCCGCCATATCTTGCAGGAAACCCTCCTTTATATAGATCTATATTTTTTAGTGCATCAGGATTGAAAACAGACAAAAAACCAAAAGCATGAGCGGTATTGTAAACGGGAGCTTCATCTAACAATATCAAATTTTGTTCTGGGCTACTTCCTCTCACATACATGCCCGAACTCCCTTCTTGACCTACCATCACACCGGGAGTCATAGCCAGAGCCTTCATCATGTCTGGTTCTCCCATAAGCATCGGTATTTTTTTTAACTGAACTACGGGCAAACTCAAAAAACCTACATTTTTTAGCATTGTAGGGTCATTTTTTATGATTATTTCATTGAGTGTGGTAGGTTCGAGTTCGATGTTTAGTGTAGTATCTTTACTGATGGGGAGGGAAATTTGGCGACTTGAGTAGCCTACATAACTTATGTTGAGTACCTTGTAGCCAGTTTTTAGTTTGAGGGTATAAAATCCATACTGATTGGTAGTTACACCTACTCTTTGAACGGTATCCATTACAACAGCACCAATCAAAACTTCTTGTGTATTTTTTTCGGTGATTTTACCAGAGATTGTAACTGTTTTTTGGGCTTGTAAACCCAAATTTATTAACATAAAATTCAAAAAGAGGAGAAATTTTAAAGACATAGAATCTATTTTTAGAAGATTTAGGAGGCTGGACTCCCCTAAATCTTTGAAATCTGATGATTAAATATTGGCTGTGAAGGGATAGGAAAAAGTACGTCTGACTCCATCGTTACCCGTTACTGAAATTTGCAACTGTGTAAAATTGACAGTACCTTGAGGGTCGCCACTACATGTACTACTACTTACTGACTTCCTCAATTCTTCATAAGAAGATGATGGATTTGACCCATTCATATATAAGCTATATGATTCGGCAACACTGTAAACCCATGTACCATTTGAGTTGCCTACCCAATCTTGAGCGTCTATAGCCCCCCAACCCCACCAATTTTTTCGTTTATGTGCTAAACTCAAGCCAGTTGATTTATACCCAAGCCAACAGTATTGCATAGCCCAGTAGTTAGGCTCAAATCTTCTTTCAGAAGCTCCAGACCAAGGAGTGTAATAAAATGGTCCGGGATACTCATCAAGAGTTTGACGCGCATTGTTTCGTTTTTTAAGTTTAATAGGGGAGTGTTCAACTTGTTGTATTTCAACATTCCGACCCTGAATATTTTGAAGTAGTTCTGATTTGTACTGAATTTTAGTACGAAGCATTTTTTCGTCGTTTATGCGATACAAATAGTTTCCTATTTGTATTAAACCATCTTTATTAACGACTGAGGCAAGTGATTTATCTTGGATTGAACAAACATAATCGTTGTCTCCTTTCTCGTCTTTTTTGACAGTATAAGAGTATCTATATTCTTGCAACTTTCCCTCTTTTAATAAAAGGCCAATATCTTTAGAAACCATTTCTTGAAAGTGATCACTTAAAGATTTAAAATTGGGAAATGATTTTTTCCACTCATTCAACAGTTTCTTATCTTCAAAATTTCGTAAAGTCTTATGAAAAACTTCGAGTGAAGAAAAATATAAAACTCCATCTTGAAGGCTAACGTATTCTTCCCTAAAAGCATTGTTGGGGGCAAGATCATTTGTCTTTTCATTTTTGCAAGAAGTAGCCAAAGCCCAAAAAAATACAACAATCAAATACTGAGTGTACAGCTTTTTCATACTTTTGTAAAGTTTTATGATAAAACATAGGACTCACTGAACCGCTTCCCGTCTAAGGTGTCCAGCCAATCGGGGGCGGTTTTTGCTTGTTGCAAAGATTTACGAAATCTTTGGGAATATCACTTGATAAAAATCAATTTTTGGCTAACAAAAGTCAATTTTTCTTCGCCAACAATCGGCTCATGGTTTCGGGAGTCATACCCAGATAAGAAGCGATATGCTTGTTGGAGGCTCGGTCATACAACGTAGGATACCGCGCCATGAACTCCCTCAGCCGTTCCTTGCCGCCCAAAGCCTGCATAAACCGAAAACGCTCGTCATACTGAAGCAAGTAATGATCGGTGATGAGCCTGCCGAGGGTGTTCATCATCGGGAAACGCTCATAAATCTGTTGCACTGCCTTATATGAGAGGCTCAAAAGCAGGGTATCCTCCAGTAGTTCGATGCCTTCGTCGGTGGGCTGCTGCCGTAGAAAGCTGTGAGGCGAAAAGACGATATCATTCTCTTTGGCAAACCACGAGGTAAACTCTTGTTTGTTGGAATGATAAAACCCACGCGCCAGCCCATGATGAAGAAAATAAAGATGATGGCACACCTGCCCCACACCAAGCAAAAGGGTATTGCGGGGGCATTGGAGAATTTGAGTCTGCTGGAGCGTAAAAGCAATGGCTTGGTCGTCGAGGGGCAGAAATGAGCGAAGAAGGCCAGTGAATGCTTGGTGTGTTTTGCTAACGTCAATCATAGAAACATGGTTTTTTTAACCAAATCTATGCCCACATATCCACACTTCCAAATAAAAGACATTAGAATTTGAGCCTCCCTTTTACGGTAACCTTTATACGCGAATGGGAATTAATATGCTGATAATCAACAATATAACAATTTTGTTTTTGCGAAAGTATCTGAATGGCCAAAGAAATCGGCTTGTGTAAAAATCTTTAAACTAAAGAACCAGACAACGCCAGCCCTCTGTGGGATTCCAGTATCCTTTTAGCAGTGTTATTTTAAGATTTCCTTTTTGAGCTTTGTAAGCATTATAGCTGATTTTGACGGGTGCAGCATATTCCCAATAGGCATAAGCACGAACTTGGCCGGGCGGGATTTTATATTTGTAACATACGGTATCAGTACTAACACTTGGGTGTTCCGATTTCACTCTTTTAGTGGGTTGGTAGGACACAACGTAGGTGAGTTCGATAGAAGCGGTATCGTCCAATACGCCTTCTATGAGCATATTGCATTGGAGGTCTGTGATATTGAGCCATTGGGGGAGTTGATAATCCCACCTTTTGTTTTCCTTTACGGTATCAATCACTACCACCTTTTTGAAGTCCTGATTAAAATACAACACCAATAAAACCCCACTCGCAATCAAGCCTACCCACGCTTTTTGTAGAATATTTTTCATATGGATATAGCTTCAAAGATTATTTTTTCTTCTTGAAAGAATGGAGGCTGACACCTATCCCCAATCCCAGATTGTTGCCATAAAATAGGGTTTTCACATTTTCTTCTCTCAATTCTATACTTTGTTCATAAGGTGTGAGTGCATGAGAGTAGAACGCTTCGATTTTCAAAAATCTGTATTGATAACCTAATCGCATATTCAAGCCTAATTCGGCTCTGGGAGCCTCTGTCCATGGTTTCACATCTTTATTGACCAACAGATTCAATTCGGGGCCAAAACTTGCATAGACTCCTCTGTACTTAACTCCAACTCTACTACTGAGGCCGATATAGTCGTAAATGTTCTTTCTCAATTCTACGTTATTGGGGTTCAACATTCTATGCCGTCTTTGCTGATAGTACAAATCATTTTCCAACATCAACCACTTACTCAAAGACTTATAACCCCACAAGCCAGCCTGAAATCCATAATCGGAGCCTATGCCTCTCAAATTAAAAATTGAATTTTTGGGTTGTTTGACAAGGCGGGTATTGGTCTGTAGGATACTGGCTTTGATGCCTATTTGCCACGTTTTATCAGATTGAGCAAGGGTTGTACCGAAGCAACAACATAGGAAAAAAGTAAGAGCTATTTTTGTTTTCATTGCTAAGTACCATGTTTTTTAAGTTTTCAGATGTTTTTTCCCTAAGCAAAAAGCATTAACAAATTTATCAAACAGGGTACTAAGTTATTTGATATTTATTGTTAGCGAGTCTATCGAGCACATACCTACAAAACCGAAGCTATTTTTGACATTGTTTTTGACAGGTGATACTTCTGCAAAGGTGTCGTCTATGTAAGAATCATACTCACTCAACGACTGATAATATTGATAGGTGGACTTTGAGAGGGTGTATAGGTATATTCTGATTTGATTTACTTTTTTTTGTGGGGTAGCGTTGAGGACTTGTTTCAAAGAAATAGTTTTATATTGGTTTCTAAAACTACGATTGGGAGTAAGCGAGGCAAGGGGAATTTTATAAATACTGTGATTGGGAGCAGGTATGCCATTGGAAAGTGGAAAGATGCTATAAGCGTAATACTGCTCATTGCCTACATCTTGAAATCCGAAGGTAATCTGTGCCTCATTTTGGTTTGAAGGGCTATATTGGGCTATACCTTCTTTGATTTTCACCTTCGCTGGTAGAGAATCCAATTTTATGGTAGCGGTTTGTGCATCGGTTTTGATTTCTAAGACAAAGTCTGATGTATAAGGACCTTCAAAAGTTGAAATGTATAAGTCTTCGATTTTTTTGAGCTGTTCAATTCTCACTCCATTTCCAATGATATTTACCTCGGCACCTTCTGAGGTTGCCTGACGACTCCCACCTACCACATCTACTGTTTTGGTTACATAAACCCCTGCGCCTAAGTTGGTTACTAATCCAAGTGCCACCAGTTGAGGCTCTTGTTGAGGAATACTCAAAGTTCGGGTTGAGATCACTTCACAGCCATAGCTGATAAGGCCCAAAAAAATCAAGATTGAACAGCGTTTCATTAGAATTTATAACTGATGTTGATAGACGGTAGCAACGGGAACAACGATACCGACTTGATGACATTTCTTCTTTCTATGACTCTATTTTGCTCGTCTTTTATTTCTTCGGTGGCTGGGTACAATCGGTAAACGTTACGGCGGTTGTATAGATTATAAATATTGAAGTCCAATGCCCAATAACGATTTTTGGACAATAGATATTTTTTGGATATTGACAAGTCAAATCTATGATAATCAGGGTATTTTCCTTCGTTGATTCCTTGACTTACCGTATATTCTGGTGTAAGTGGATTGGCCAGTATTCGTCCCAATGGCATATTGTAACGTTGCCCACTAAAATAAGTCCACAAAAAGGAGCATTGTAAAGTAGGGTTCAAACGATAGCTTCCATTGAAATTGATGATATGCCGACGGTCAAACAGAAAATTAAACCAATTATTGTCGTTCAATTTTTCAAATTGACGACGACTCCATGATAAAGTGTAATTCAGATTTAAATCTATTTTCTTGAAAGATTTGTTGACATTGGTTTCAATGCCCGAAGCCCAGCCCTTGCCATTTGTCAGCATATTGTCTTGCCAGTTAAAATAAGGGAAAATATCGCCCAGCTTGTATTGATAAATACTCAGGTTTGATAGGTTTCTGTAAAAGCCTCCAATACTGAAATTCAGTTTGGGAGTGGTCATATCGTGCTCCCAGCCGATGGTATATTGCCACGCCTGCTGAGGAGGTAGGCTGGTAGAAGAAGGCACCCATACGACCCTATCTACGATTTCTCCTCCTTTTATCAAGGCATGATTGTACTGTGTCATACGTCCCATACCCATTCGTAAAGTATTCGACTCATTTTTATATGTCAGTGATAATCGTGGCTCTATCAGATTGAAGTTTGTTTTGGTATCATTGAAAAAAGAATGGCGCATTCCCAAGTTCAAATACCAACGACTACCCACATTGATATTTGCATCTGCAAAAATACTTTTCTCCCATGCAAAAGTGGCTTGAGTGGATAGATTGACAGAATCTTTAGCCAATGTACTTAGCCTGTAATTGATTGGGTTGTAGGTATGTCTGATGGCATCGCCCCCCCATTTAATTTTAAGGTTATGGTTTACTTTCCAATCAGCAAGCAAGTGCAGCGTTAGGTCTTTGATACTTCCCGTTCCTACAATTCTATTTTCATCGGTTTGGGTATAAATCCGCTCTGGTTCAAGCCAGGGCCTGATTTGTCGGGTTGTGAGATTATATACTTTTGAAACATCGTCGTGCTGGTATGAATAGGTGGTGTGATGAATGCCAGCTTGTAAGAAAAAACGAGGATTGAACACATGATAGCTACGTATAGAGAGAAGCTGGTTTCTCAATAACCTCAGGTTTTGGTCGAAGTTGATACCAAGTGTCGAGTTTTTAAGAACCTCATACCGATCCATTCCTCTGTAAAAACTCAAGTAAACTTTATGATTGGGATTGAAGGTATGACTTATTTTGAAATTTAAATCATAAAAATGATACCCAAAAAAATCTTGAGCATTTCGATTTAGGACCGCTTTTCTTTTCCCGATACTCAGTAAGTCTAAATAAGTACTTCTTGCCGCCAATAGCAATGAGGTTTTCTCCTTTTTAAGGGGGCCTTCCAGTAAGATTTTAGAGGAAATCAAGCCTACCTCTGCCCGACCTTCCCACCGATATTTGTTTCCCTCTCTAAAAACAACATCTGTAACCGACGAAAGCCGCCCTCCGTACTCTACAGGAAAATCACTTTTGTAGAAATCTACCTTTTGAAGGGCATCTGGATTAAACAACGAGAGAAAATTGAACAGATGCCCCGTATTATAAATTGGAGCACCGTCTAAATAAAACATATTTTGATCATTGCTGCCCCCTCTGACGTTGATACCTGCCGAAAGTTCACTCCCAGAGCTCACTCCGGGCAATGTGGCAATCGCTTTCAGAACGTCTCTTTCACCACCTATGCTGGGAAGTTGATTGAGATTGGCCAATGTCAAACTAACAACATTACTGTTGAAACGCTGGCGATAATTATCCCGTACTTCGACTTCACTTAAAGTATTTGGTTTGAGAAAAACAGTGAGTATGCTGTCTTCATAGAACTGAATTTCTTTGGTTTCGTAGCCAATCTTTGAGAATCGAACGACGGCTGGTGATTTTGTAGCACTCAAACTGAATACTCCAAATTTGTTGGATTGCCAGTAGCCAGTGCCGTTTTTTTCAGAAATAGCAACAGAGGCTAAAGGTTCGCCGTTTGAGGCTTCTGCTACTAATCCATTGATGGTTATCTTTTGGGCATACAAATTCTTCGAAGCTGTGAATGCAAATAGATAAATAATACTCAAAATTATTTTTTGAATTGACTTCATGGGCAACCGTAGAAAAATGCGCTCACACCACCAGTTTCGTATTCATTGAGAGCCGTAGGACCGTGTTCGAGTGAGTGATACTGGGCTGCTTGAAGAGTTTGAGGCTCGATTGTGTAAAAATCAACTGAATCGTCATAAGTTATTTCGTTCCAGTTGTTTGAATAATTGCAATTAACCCATTTCGACACTGGATAGCCGCTTGCTATGTAGAAATGATGGATTTTAAAATTAAAAGCTGCTTTCAGATAATTGTATGTGTGGTAGTTTACCCAAGTTCCAAAGATATTTTTCTTTTCTGGATAGCCTTTTACCCTTACTCCCCATCTTAGAAGATATACATCTTGTCCATTTTGATTTGTACCTATCCAAAAATGAGCTGATGATGTTTGGGTAGATACTGTTGCTCTCCTATTACCTCCCTCCTCTTTTTGTGTATAGAAATAAGTACACTCCCACATTGTTTTAGCATTTTTGGAGTTACTGTTGGCGTTTTGTATTATCAGCAGTTTATCAGTACTTTTCTCGCCTTGTATTGTTGCCAACTGACCATCAAAAGCTATTTTTTGATCATTCGCCCTAAATTGATATAGCAGTTTGCCGATATAAACCAGACCATCTCGGTTGAGAAATTCATTGATGAATTGCCCCCCAAAAACAGGTACTACATTATTTTGAAAATCTACTCTCACTATGTCTTTGTTTGTGCTTATCAGTGAGTCAAATTGAGACTTTGTGTTGGCTTCGCCTAGCTTCTTCATCATTTCAAAGAATTCAAAACTAACGTTCTTAAACTGATGAGTATGCCAATATTTGACTCTTTCTTCAGACTTTAATAATTCTAAGTTGTTCCAAACTTTTTTGAATGAATCAAGATTCTTGAAATGCAAAATACCTTGATGAACCTCAAAATCTCCTTTAATTGATGAATCTTCAAGATTTTGTAAAAATTGGCTCTTACTCTTATTCTCCAATGGTAGCAAATAACTCATCTCATTTTTTTGACATGAGATAATCGCAGATACTGTAAATGCAAAAAGGATAACGGAAAAATTGCAAAACTTTTTCATACTTTTGTGTTGGTTTAAATGATTGAAAGATTGTTTGAACTCCCAGAAAAGGTCTCGCTCGGTCGCCAAACGGAGGTGAGGCCTTTTTCTTTTGACAAAGATTTAGGAAATCTTCGAGATTATCACTTGATAAAAATCAATTTTTGACTGACAAAAGTCAATTTTTCTTCCCCAACAGTCGGCTCATGGTTTCGGGGGTCATACCCAGATAAGAAGCGATATGCTTGTTGGAGGCACGACCATACAACTCAGGATACCGCGCCATAAACTCTCCCAGTCGCTCCTTGCCGCCCAAAGCCTGCATAAACCGAAAACGTTCGTCATACTGGAGCAAGTAATGATCGGTGATGAGCTTTGAGAGTTTATCCTAAAATTTTTATGATGTCAATTTCAAGATAAGAAATTCAAAAAAGTGTAAATATACTGTAAACTAAATTTGTAAAACTTATTACGCTCACGGAACTCACAGAAGTACACAGAAAAATTCCGTGAAATTCTGTGGTTTCTGTGAGCATAAAGTATAGTAACTTATTTTACAATGTAGTAAATATGATAGATTAAAATGTATCAACTTACAATCTCAAAGTTCGATTCATACGATTGAAGGCCACTACAACACCATAGCCTCCTTTTACATTTGTATAGGTGGGTTGGGGTTCGTTGAAAGCAAAATCTAACCCTTCCAGTATTTTATTTCTTTTGGTAAATTCTGCATACTCGGGTGAGCAAACCAACAATTGAACCCTGATTTCATCGGCTTTTTGTAAAGAAAAATCATTGGGTCGTTGTACATACCCTTTGGTTTCGAGTATTATCCCAAGCCGTCTATTGGTGGTACCTATACAAATAGGATTGTACAAAAACAGTTGTGATTTGAATATTAAGGGTTTCAATTCAAACTCTCCAAATAAAGCACTTCTTAGCAAGCAATCAGAGGCATTGGTCAAATTTGTATTTGATTCAATGGGTGATATTTGGGTAGCGTTTAGAAAACCACCCGTATAGGTTTGAGCCAATACCCCCAAAAAAACATCACTGAGTGGTGAGTCATGGAGCATAACATTCAAAAGTATAGGATCAGCCCATTGGCTGTTTGAACTACTTACATTTGTATTTGAATCAATAGATAAAGATCTCAACGGAAAACTATTAGGGATATGCACAGGAGCACTTTCGGCTGGTTGAAATCCTGTTTTAGAAACTTTGATGACATATTTTTGGCCTGGTTTAATCTTGTAATTAGCGATTCTGTAAATACCTTGTTTTTGATGTACAAAACTCCCTACTTGTTGGTCATTTTCCCAAAGTGTAGCAGTGGCATCAGTCATAAAAGTTGCTTCTGGAATAGCTCCCGTAGCAGGCCATGTTTTACCCACATATATCTCTGGTGTTTCGTTGGCTTTTAAAACTGCATTTAATACCAACTTACTTTCTCCAAAAGGAATTTCGTAGGTTTTGGTGGGAATACAGGCATAAAAGGTTAATATAACCGAAAACAACAAAATGAAGATTTTCATGGCTTATTGAGCTTAAGTTGATATGAAAAATAGGGCAAAAAAGGAAGTATGGCTCTTTGATTGATTGTGATCCCGTCATAGACAAACTGACTGGGGGCTACTTGTTTGGTGTTTACGACAGCTTCGAGATAGTACGGGTTGGCTCTATTGTAGAGATTATATATACCAAAACTCCATGTACTTTCTCTGCCTCTTTTGGTAAGTTGGTGGTAGTTTGCACCTATATCTAAACGATGATAATCGGGCATACGGTTGTTGTTCCTTTTGTCATAGATAAGTGTTGGAAGTGAGTTCAACCCCAACATTGCGGCTATTGGAAGCGTCACAGGAAATCCCGTCTGATATACTCCATTGACATTAAGTTGCCATTTTTTATTAAAATGATAATTGACAACCAATGCTACACTGTGTGTACGGTCGTAGCGTGCCTGAAACCATTCACCTTCATTGATTTTGGTAGAACGTCTTTGGCTATTGGAAAGGGTGTAGGAAAACCACCCTGTTAGTTTACCTACGTCTTTTCTCATCATCAATTCTATTCCTTTCACTCGCCCTTCTACATTGGTAACGATGATATCCTGCCAATTTCGTTTTAAGTCCGAAACTATGTCTGTACCTTGTGGATAATCAATCAAATCTATGAGTTGTTTTTGATAGGCTTCGACAGAAAGTGTATAGCCTTTCGCTTTGTTAATATTCCAATAAAAGCCAGCATCTATTTGATTAGCTAAGATAGGACGTACTTTTTGTGTTGCCGGCACCCATATATCGTTGGGGATACCTATGCCATTTGAACTCAACTGGTGTACAAACTGCCTCATTTGAGTAGCTCCAAGTTTGAATTGAAGCGAAGATGATAAAGAAATAGTACTCCCGATACGTGGCTCCAAACTACGATAAGTAGTATTGTGGGTGGTATGGTAGGTTACGTACCTAAGACCAGTATTAAGTTGAAAGAATCTGAAAGGCTTTACCTCTGTTTCAATATACCAAGCCTGTTCTTGAGTGTTCAAATCTTCGGATTGATTGGTAGTAAGTACATTGTTGCTGATAACATTCACTTGCCCAGGACGAAACAAATGCCAATAACGCTCGCCCCCAATCTGCATCATCAAATGATTTGAAGGACTGTATTCGATATTGGCACGTAGCCCCCAGTCTCTAATGGTATTCGCTACATTAAACGAATTTTCGAGCTTTTCTTCGCCACTCGAAAGCATAGTTTCATTGTGCAGCCGATGTCCAAAATGAGTATAGAGTGCTGTGGCTTTTGCAAATAACTTGGGAGTAATCATCTTATTGTATCTGAGTGTTGCGGTGGTGTTTCCCCAGTTGAGTGTATTGATACTTTGCTTTTGGCCAAACTTTTCGGCATTACGCCAATAATCATAGTTGGTGTACAGACTCAGAAAAAGCTGACTTTTGTCTTTGAATTGATGATGAATCTTAGCGTTGATATCATATAGCCAAATATTGGTCTGATTACTCACTCGGTTGCTACTGCGAAATGTGAGGCTTTGTGGAAGCAACATCATAAATGTATTCATCTGACGAGCCGTAAGTAAGTAGGAAGTTTTATATTTTTTAATTGGCCCTTCCAAAAGCAATCTGGCATTGACAAGTCCGATGGCCAATTCCTGTTCGTGCTTAGTTTTATTGCCATCTTTAGTAGTTATATCTATCACAGAAGCTGCTCGCCCGCCATATCTTGCAGGAAACCCTCCTTTATATAGATCTATATTTTTTAGTGCATCAGGATTGAAAACAGACAAAAAACCAAAAGCATGAGCGGTATTGTAAACGGGAGCTTCATCTAACAATATCAAATTTTGTTCTGGGCTACTTCCTCTCACATACATGCCCGAACTCCCTTCTTGACCTACCATCACACCGGGAGTCATAGCCAGAGCCTTCATCATGTCTGGTTCTCCCATAAGCATCGGTATTTTTTTTAACTGAACTACGGGCAAACTCAAAAAACCTACATTTTTTAGCATTGTAGGGTCATTTTTTATGATTATTTCATTGAGTGTGGTAGGTTCGAGTTCGATGTTTAGTGTAGTATCTTTACTGATGGGGAGGGAAATTTGGCGACTTGAGTAGCCTACATAACTTATGTTGAGTACCTTGTAGCCAGTTTTTAGTTTGAGGGTATAAAATCCATACTGATTGGTAGTTACACCTACTCTTTGAACGGTATCCATTACAACAGCACCAATCAAAACTTCTTGTGTATTTTTTTCGGTGATTTTACCAGAGATTGTAACTGTTTTTTGGGCTTGTAAACCCAAATTTATTAACATAAAATTCAAAAAGAGGAGAAATTTTAAAGACATAGAATCTATTTTTAGAAGATTTAGGAGGCTGGACTCCCCTAAATCTTTGAAATCTGATGATTAAATATTGGCTGTGAAGGGATAGGAAAAAGTACGTCTGACTCCATCGTTACCCGTTACTGAAATTTGCAACTGTGTAAAATTGACAGTACCTTGAGGGTCGCCACTACATGTACTACTACTTACTGACTTCCTCAATTCTTCATAAGAAGATGATGGATTTGACCCATTCATATATAAGCTATATGATTCGGCAACACTGTAAACCCATGTACCATTTGAGTTGCCTACCCAATCTTGAGCGTCTATAGCCCCCCAACCCCACCAATTTTTTCGTTTATGTGCTAAACTCAAGCCAGTTGATTTATACCCAAGCCAACAGTATTGCATAGCCCAGTAGTTAGGCTCAAATCTTCTTTCAGAAGCTCCAGACCAAGGAGTGTAATAAAATGGTCCGGGATACTCATCAAGAGTTTGACGCGCATTGTTTCGTTTTTTAAGTTTAATAGGGGAGTGTTCAACTTGTTGTATTTCAACATTCCGACCCTGAATATTTTGAAGTAGTTCTGATTTGTACTGAATTTTAGTACGAAGCATTTTTTCGTCGTTTATGCGATACAAATAGTTTCCTATTTGTATTAAACCATCTTTATTAACGACTGAGGCAAGTGATTTATCTTGGATTGAACAAACATAATCGTTGTCTCCTTTCTCGTCTTTTTTGACAGTATAAGAGTATCTATATTCTTGCAACTTTCCCTCTTTTAATAAAAGGCCAATATCTTTAGAAACCATTTCTTGAAAGTGATCACTTAAAGATTTAAAATTGGGAAATGATTTTTTCCACTCATTCAACAGTTTCTTATCTTCAAAATTTCGTAAAGTCTTATGAAAAACTTCGAGTGAAGAAAAATATAAAACTCCATCTTGAAGGCTAACGTATTCTTCCCTAAAAGCATTGTTGGGGGCAAGATCATTTGTCTTTTCATTTTTGCAAGAAGTAGCCAAAGCCCAAAAAAATACAACAATCAAATACTGAGTGTACAGCTTTTTCATACTTTTGTAAAGTTTTATGATAAAACATAGGACTCACTGAACCGCTTCCCGTCTAAGGTGTCCAGCCAATCGGGGGCGGTTTTTGCTTGTTGCAAAGATTTACGAAATCTTTGGGAATATCACTTGATAAAAATCAATTTTTGGCTGACAAAAGTCAATTTTTCTTCGCCAACAATCTGCTCATGGTTTCGGGAGTCATGCCCAGATAAGAAGCGATATGCTTGTTGGAGGC
>JBKBKL010000023.1:0-35701 GCA_046294665.1 Runella sp. | reverse complement strand
CCTTCATGCACTGGACCGAAACATCGCTTTTGAGAGCTTATCTGATTGGAAATGACAAAACCAAAATCATCTTTAGTCTTAGTCAGCTACACTACGATTGTAAGGATACACTCAAAAAGGTTTTTCCAGAATATAATCCCCAAAATGATAAAGACGGCCTAAGAGATGAAAAATACGAACCCTTTGAAATCCCAAAGGAACACTACGCCTCTTCGATTTATTTACGAATGTAACTCAAGACGTGGGATTTGATAAAGCATAGACGAACATTTCATCGTTTTATGCTGTTGAGGTAACTGTAAAACACATCATCATTTGATGAAAGCACTCGCTCACCTCAACAAGTATTTAGTCAAATACAAATGGTACTTGATTTTGGGTACTATCTTCACGATTGTATCCAATCTTTTCGGCATCATTCCTGCCCAGTTGGTGCGTTATGCCCTCGATTTGGTCAAAGAAACCCTCGATATTTACTTTCTCTACGAAGGCTCCTCTATACAGTCGAAGCTATATGATGTTTTTGCCTTTAGTATTTTGTTGTATGGACTACTGATTTTGGCCATGGCTTTACTGAAAGGCTTTTTTTTATTTTTGGTACGCCAGACCCTGATTGTCATGTCGCGGCACATAGAGTATGACCTTAAAAACGAAATCTACGCTCATTATCAAACCCTTCCGCTTGGTTTTTATCGTCGCAATAATACCGGCGACCTCATGGCACGGATTTCGGAAGATGTCAGCAAAGTCAGAATGTACTTAGGGCCTTCAATCATGTATGGTATCAATCTCATCGTACTTTTTGTATTGGTCATAAGCTATATGCTTTCGGTCAATGTCAAACTTACGGCCTACGTACTAATGCCGCTGCCGATTCTTTCAGTCAGTATTTATTTGGTCAATAACCTGATCATGAAACGCTCGGAGGCATTGCAAGCACAACTCTCCAACCTCTCTACCTACGTCCAAGAGTCTTTTTCGGGGATAAGGGTCATCAAGGCGTTTGTAAGAGAGCGCGAGCAGTTACGAAATTTTATTACCCAAAGCAACGACTACCGCAATCGCTCCCTAAGCCTGACGCTCGTGGACTCACTGTTTTATCCCTTCATCACGATATTGGTGGGTTTGAGCAATGTGCTGATAGTTTATATCGGTGGGCAAGAAATTATGGCAGGACGACTTACTCCCGGCAATATCGCCGAGTTTATTCTCTACGTCAGTATGCTTACGTGGCCTGTGATGGCCTTGGGCTGGACCACCAGCCAAACCCAACGGGCGGCGGCTTCGCAGGTGCGTATCAATGAGTTTTTGAATATCAAAACAGACTTGGTTTCTGAAAAAAACATCGAAAAACAAATTGAAGGAAAGATTGAGTTTCGCGATGTATCTTTTGTCTATCCAGATACAGGCATCAAAGCCCTTAAAAATTTCAATCTTGAAGTAAAAGCAGGCCAAACTGTGGCGATTTTGGGAACAACAGGCTCTGGCAAAAGTACCGTAGCCAACTTACTCACTCGCCTCTACGACCCTACCGAAGGGGAAGTACGAATAGACGGTATCCCACTCAAAGACTACGCACTACCCGCATTGCGTAGCCAAATAGGCTATGTGCCGCAAGATGTCTTTTTGTTTTCGGACACGATTGCCCACAATGTCGCCTTCGGTAAATCTGATATGCCCTTTGACAAAATCGAACAAGCAACCAAAGATGCCGATGTATATACCAACATCATAGATTTCCCCGAAGGCTTTGATACTCAAGTGGGGGAGAGGGGTATCACCCTTTCGGGTGGCCAAAAACAGCGGCTCTCGATAGCCCGTGCCATAGCCCGCGACCCCAAAATCCTCCTTCTCGATGATTGCCTCTCGGCAGTGGACACCCAAACTGAAAACACCATTTTGAACAATCTTCAGCGTATCATGCAAGACCGTACTTCGGTTATCATTTCGCATCGCGTATCTTCGGCCAAGTTGGCCGATTTTATCGTGGTTTTAGATGAGGGGGGGATCGTCGAACAAGGTACACATGAAAGCCTACTGGCTCACAATGGCATTTATAAAGAACTTTACGAAAAACAGCTACAAATGGAGGAAGTATGACTCAAGAAAACCACAAAGTTTTTTACGACATCAACGAAGTCGCAGCTCGCTATGGTTTTGCTCCATCCAAACTCCGACACTGGGAGAAAGTGTTCCCGATGCTCAAACCACCACGACGTGGAGGCGACCGAATCTATTCCAATGATGACGTAGAACTGCTCGACGAAATCGTTTATCTTGTCGAAAAGAAAAAACATAAACTCGAAGCTGCCATTGAAATCATCGAATCCAAACGAAGCCAACGCATCAAAATCAACCGCACTATCGAGCAGCTTGAACAAATCAAGCAGCATCTTGTAGAACTTAAAGAACTGATACAGTGAAAACAGGTATGAAAATAGGCATCGTCGGTATTTTGATAGGAGCAAGTATATGGGGTTGGTATTTGACAAATCAAAACACTGACGTAACTATTCAAGCCCCACAACCCTCTTTGTCAGCATTGCCTCGTCCTCAAGCTGAGATTGTGTATTTTGAATACAACCCAAATACTTCCTACCCCGAAAACGACCAACTCAAACTCCGCCTCGAACGCCGCACCGACGGCCAACTCTATCTACGCGACGATGCTTGGAACAACACCCTCACCACCTACTACGCCCTCAACGGTAGCGTAAATCGCTTAGACGCTCGCCAACTCACCCAACAGCCCATTCAGCCCAACCGCTGGATTCATTTGGTTAAATACCTCACCGAAGTCAAAAATATCAATGCCGATAGTTGGGCTACGTCTGTTTTCAATGTAGCCACAGGGCAAGCCAAATATGCCTCAGTAGCAGAAGTCATTTTTTGGGTTAGAGATTCCCTCCAAAAAAATCTTCCTAAATTGACCTATACCCAGCCCCTTTGGCCCAACAATGAAGCCGTGGGCGACATCAAAATCTTCAAACAAACACCTGCTTTCACATTGCCACCTGATAAACAATACGGCTCCGAATCAACCCCAGTGGACGAACCCCTCCAAAATCTCCGTAAGGTAAGCTGGAACACCAGCGACCGTAAATTCAGATTGCTTTACACTGCCGATGTAGAAGCATTGATACGACATATTCGCCCCGTACAACGGCAAGGAGTAGCGCGCTTCGACAACCGCCAACTCGACCAAGCCGCCGACTGGCTGGCCAACTATACATCTTCGCAGATTTTTGCCATAGACTTTGAGCCACCCAACCCCAAAGAAACAGGCTGGCAATGGGACTACGGCGACCCCAACTTCCGAAACAATCTCTATCAACTTTCGGATAGGATTTATAAACGACACAAAAAACTCTTTTTTTCGTGGATTGGAGAGCCTGTAACCTTTAATCTAAGAGGCAAAACCTTCCGACTCGATGGCTACGCCAACGATACATGGAGCAGCGACAAAAAAAATATTGACGACTGGCTGTCTGTACACGAAAACCCCACCGAACTCCAAAACATACAACTCCCCTCACCACATATCTTAATGATAGGTTTTGGCTATACCAGCACTACCGTCAATACCGGCGATACACACGATCAACCAGCCAACGTATGGAAAGCCCCTGTCAATTGGTATTTGCGCTCGCTTGATATGCTCAATATCCAAGCCTTGACTACACCCAATCAAGTGAAGTTACTGCAATTTATTTGGCCTTACGAAGACAAGCCATCTGATGCTCGGCGAAGCCTTTTACGAAATTTTAGCATTGGTCAAAACACCAAAGGACGCATACGCCAAATAGACAACCGCGTGATGTACCCTATGAATTTGGTACGCGATGCCATTTTTGTTCATCTTTGCCATCCACGTGTGTTTTATACCAATTATTGGATTTTTGGGCAGTCGTACAACCCTTATCAAACCTTACGGTATGCCAAAATCAATGGCCGCCCCTCCTGTGTTTCGGCACAATCCGGCGGCTTTTTTGCGTTTGAGTACAACGGCCTCGATAGCCCGCCTTGCCCTACCCGCAACGATGACTATATCGGCAAAGATGCCCTCGGGGTAGCCGCTATGGTGCAAGCCCATGAGCGGTTTGCGGCTTTCAAAGATATTTTGGACGGCACTCAACGACGTGAAAGCTATCCGTTTGATTTTCAGCGCAAAGGAGAAAAACCTCAAAAAGCCATCTGGAAAAATGATACAGGGGAGTTTGCGCGTGCTTTCAAATACAACCAGCCCTGGCTTCAGGTGTGGCAAAATCCAAAAACCGGAAGGCGAGTTCTCCTTTTTCAAGACAACTTCGCCGAAGCCTTTGAGAAGGTAGTTTTTACAGTAACTATCAACGACCAAAAAATCCAACGTACTGCCGAAGGCAATCAGTTGTATGTGGAAGGATTGAACTGAAGGAAGGGGCAACACTGATGACAAAGACGACTCACGATTAAAACGCCAACTATCTGAATGACAGTTGATAGTGCAACTAACCAATCATAGCCAAAAACTCTTCGATCGAAATCATCTTTACACCAAGTTGTGTAGCCTTTTGGATTTTGGACGAGCCGGGCTTGTCGCCTACGATCAACAAATCCAATTTGCCCGATACCCCACTCACCAGTTTGCCCCCGTTGGCCGTGATTTTTTGCTCGAGTGCTTCGCGACTCAAGTCGCCAAAGGTGCCAGTGTAGAGGATTGTTTTGCCTTCGAGAGCATTGGATTCGATGACGACGGGTACATCATCGGTGGCCATTTGAAGCCCAGCGGCACGGAGTCGCTCTATCAAAATACGATTGTTCTCATCGGCAAAATAGTCTATCAAACTTTGGGCGATTTTTTCGCCGATTTCGGGTACTTGCAGCAGTTGCTCCATATTGGCCGCCATGAGAGCGTCCATGTTTTTGAAATAAGAGGCCAATTTGTCGGCAACGGTGGCACCTACAAACCGAACCCCGATAGCAAACAATACCTGCTTAAAAGGTGCATTTTTAGAGTTTTCGATGCCTTTTAGAATATTTTCGACAGTTTTTTCTCGAAAACTTATTTTTTTGCTTTTGCCTGTTTCATCGTCGGTGATGATTTTTTCTAAGCCCAGCAGTTGTTCATAGGTCAAACTGTATAGGTCAGCTGGATTTTGGATAAGTCCTTTTTCAAATAGGAGTTCGATTTTGCCCTCGCCGAGGCTGTCAATATTCATGGCCTTGCGGTGGATAAAATGCTCTATCTTGCCGCGTAATTGCGGAGGACAGCCGCGTTCGTTGGGGCAGTAGTGATTGGCTTCGCCTTCTTTTCTGATGAGGGGGGTGTTACATTCGGGGCAGTGCGTAGGCCAAACAATGGGCATATTCTCTCGATTTGTTCTTGCCGCTACATCTACACCAGTAATTTTGGGTATGATTTCGCCTCCTTTTTCGGCAAATACCACATCGTTGAGCATCAGACCGAGTCGCTCTATCTCATTGGCGTTGTGCAGTGATGCCCGCTTGACGCGCGTCCCCGATAGCCACAGACCTTTGCCGTCTTGGTCGAGATTGTCCAAATGCGCTACGGGCGTAACTGCTCCCGTGCGCCCTACTTGGTAGCTGACGGCCTTCAAAATACCGGGTTTATTTTCGGCTTTATACTTGTAGGCAATGGCCCAACGGGGGCTTTTGGCCGTAAAACCCAACTCACGCTGCTGCGCCAAAGCATTGACTTTGACTACGATGCCATCAGTAGCTAAGGGTAAACTGTGGCGTTTTTGTTCCCAATGGTGAATATAGGCCAACACCTCCTCAATATCAGCGCACTTTTGCCAACTGGGCGATACGTTGAAGCCCCAACTTTTGAGGGCTTCCAGGCTTTCCGAATGAGTCTGAAATACGGGTTCGTCGCTCAAAAAACTGTAAACATAGCAGTCCAATCCTCGGCGGGCGGCTTCGGCAGAGTCTTGGAGTTTGAACGCCCCCGAGGCTGCATTGCGCGGGTTGGCATAAGTAGTTTCACCCTCCGCCTCCAGTTCACGGTTAAGTTTTTCAAACACCGAAAAAGGCATAAACCCCTCCCCTCTCACTTCAAATGTATCAGGCAGTGTCCTTTCCTCCTCCAGCCTTCTGCCTTCTGCCTCCTGCCTTCTGCCTTCTATTCTTACCCTCATCGGCAGCGTTTTGATGGTTTTGACGTTGGCTGTGATGTCATCGCCACGAGTGCCGTCGCCACGGGTTACACCTCTTACCAGCAAGCCATTTTCGTAGGTTATACTTAGCGATATACCGTCAAATTTCAGCTCGCAGATGTACTCATACCGTTCGCCATTGAGACCTTTGCGTACTCGCTCATCAAAATCTCGCAAGTCCTGCTCATTGTAGGTATTGCCCAGCGAAAGCATCGGATATTTGTGCGTAACGGTCTGAAATTCCTTCGTAACTGACCCTCCTACTCGCTGTGTGGGGGAGTCGGGTTGCCTAAGATTCGGGTATTGCGCCTCGAGTTGAGCGAGTTCTTGCAGCAGTTGGTCAAACTCCCAGTCGCTTATCTCCGAAACGTTGTCTTGGTAGTAACGGTCATTGTAATAATTGAGTTGTTGAGTGAGTTCAGCGATGCGTTCTTGGGGCGACTTCATGATAGTGGAGGGGTAAATTATAAGTGCAATTATAGTGCAAAATAGACAATGCCACCAACAGTTAAATGTAGTAATATCCACCTTTCACTTATATCTTTGTTCAACCTTCCCTTGAGGGCGTTCTTTAAAGTTTGGTTGCTCAACAATCACGCTTATTGTCAAAACTTTTCCAAATTCTTTAGCTTTGATTTTCAGATATATCCATGAATTTTTTTCGTAGTCTTTATTTTACTTCAAGGTTTTGGCAGGCTTTGCTTGGGCTGGTACTTTTTTTTGTACTCGCTTATGTTTTTCCGTTTTTGTTTGGTGTCGCCAAAATCACTGCCGGTATTTTAGTGGGTCTTGTGGTGGTTGATGCTTTTTTACTCTACCGTATTCGTAAAGGAGTTTTTGCACGGCGAGAGTTGTCCGAACGCCTCTCCAATGGCGATGCCAACCTAATAGTAATTTATCTTCAGAACTTTTATCCTTTCGCTACAAAACTCGAAATCATAGACGAATTGCCCTTTCAGTTTCAGCAACGTGATGTACTTTTTCAAACCCTCCTCTTCCCCAACCAAACACAACAACTACGCTACGAAATACGACCTACCAAGCGTGGAGAATATCATTTTGGAGCAGTCAATGTATTTGTAAAGAGTCCGTTGCACTTTCTCAAACGCCGCTATCAATTCGACCTGCAAAAAATGGTAGCGGTGTATCCTTCGTATTTACAAATGCGCCAATACGAACTATTGGCTATCTCCAATCGCCTCACCGAAATCGGCATCAAACGACTTCGGCGGCTGGGGCATAGCATGGAGTTTGAGCAGATAAGACCCTATGTAGCAGGCGACGATGTACGGAGTATCAATTGGAAAGCTACCGCCCGACGCAACGACCTGATGGTCAATGCCTTTCAAGACGAACGCTCACAGGCGGTGTATTGTCTGATTGACAAAGGCCGTATGATGAAATCACCGTTTGAGGGGCTTACGCTGCTCGACTATGCCATCAACGCCACGTTGGTATTGAGCAATATCGCCTTACTCAAACAAGACCGTGCAGGACTGATGACATTTTCGGAGGTGATAGGCCAAATACTGCCTGCCGAGCGCAAAGCAGGGCAGATACTGAAAATCATGGAGGTACTTTATAAGCAAAAAACACGCTATCTGGAGAGCGATTACGAAACGCTTTATATTCATACTCAAAGGCAAATACGCCAGCGGAGTCTTTTGCTTTTATTTACCAATTTTGAAACCCTCAACGGCCTCAAAAGACAGTTGCCCTACTTACGACGAATGGCCAAAAATCATTTATTGATTGTCATTTTTTTTGAAAATACCGAAACTCGGCAACTGCTCGATACGCCTGCTCGTAACACGGAAGAGATTTATCAAAAAACCATTGCTGAGCGGTTTTATTATGAAAAGAAGCGTATCGTAAAAGAATTGGAGCAGTACGGTATTCAATCTATCCTTACTGCTCCTCAACATCTTACGGCCAATACCGTCAATAAATACTTAGAGCTTAAAGCTCAAGGAAGGATATAAAAACAGCCACGCTCAATCCATGATAAAAGGATAATCTGGCTGTACATACATATCTGTAAAAATCTCTGAAGCATCGGGCCACGGAGATTCTTCGGCAAATTTCACCGATTCTTCTACTTGTTGTTTGACACGCGCATCAATGACCGCCAGTTCCTCCTCCGTAGCAATACCTTGCGTGAGAATACGGTCTTTAATCATTTCGATAGGGTCGCGTTTTTTGTATTCTTCTACTTCTTCTTTGGTACGGTATTTTTGGGGGTCAGACATGGAGTGGCCACGATAGCGGTAGGTCTTGAACTCCAAAAATGTAGGGCCTTCGCCATTGCGGGCGCGCTCGGCAGCACGACTTATGGCCTCGTGTACGGCCTCTACGTCCATACCGTCCACAGGCTCCGACGGCATATCATAAGCCTCACCGATGGTATAAAGCTCTCGTACATTCGATGTGCGCGCTACTGATGTACCCATGGCATAGCCATTGTTTTCGACCACAAAAATCACGGGGAGTTTCCATGTCATGGCCATATTGAAGGCTTCATGCAATGCCCCTTGACGAACGGCACCGTCGCCAAAAAGGCAAATACAGACGTTGGAGGTTTTGTTGTATTTTTCGGCAAAAGCAATGCCTGCCCCCAGCGGAATCTGCGCCCCTACGATACCATGCCCACCCACGAAGTTACGCTCCTTGTCGAAGATGTGCATCGAACCCCCTTTGCCTTTGGTTGTACCGGTGGCTTTGCCATATAGCTCTGCCATGACGGCATTGGGCGACGTACCAAGTGCCAAGGGGATACCATGGTCGCGGTAGGCGGTGATCCATTTATCATCTTTGGTGAGCGCAGTCGCCCCACCCGACGAGCAGGCTTCTTGACCTATGTATAAGTGGCAAAATCCACGTATTTTTTGCTGTCCATAGAGCTGACCTGCTTTTTCTTCAAACTTGCGCTGGAGGAGCATAGACTCATACCAGTACATATATCGCTCTTTGGGGTGGGTAGTTTTAGTAGGAGTCTTTTTAGTTTTGGTTGCCATGTGTTGGAGTAATCATAATTGATGAACAATAAAGCAAGAAGACAAGCTATCTTTGCCACGCGAAAATAAGCATAAAACCATTCGATGCCGCAATTACACTTAGAAAAACTCCATTTGACCCATTTCAAAAACTATGAAGAACGGTTTTGGGAGTTTGATGCGCAACTCAACTGCATCGTGGGCGACAACGGCAGCGGTAAGACCAATCTGCTCGATGCCATCTATTGGCTCTCACTTACCAAGAGTGCTTTTCATACCCAAGATGTGTTTAGTATTAAGCACGAGGCCGATTTTATGATGATCAATGGCTATTTTCGTAAAGAAGAAAAACTTATTCAAATCACTTGCAGCCTCCAACGTGGCCAGCGTAAAATAGTAATGGCCGACAAAAAAGCCTACGAACGCCTCAGCGAACATATCGGGCAGTTTCCGGTCGTATTGGTCGCTCCTAACGATACCGATTTGGTACGTGGCGGTAGCGAAGAAAGACGGCGGTTTTTCGACGGGGTACTTTCGCAGTTAGACCAGATGTATTTGCAAGATTTGCTTCAGTACAACAAAATGCTCTCGCAACGAAATAGCCTCCTCAAAATCTTTGCCGAACGACAATACACCGACGACCTACTACTCGACACTTACGACGAGCCTTTGGTGCAGTTGGCCAATCGTATTTTCGACCGAAGGCGGTTATTTTTGAATCAATTTGAATCTTTAGTACAATATTATTATGCTTTTTTGGGGCAGCAGCGCGAGAGCGTAGCCATTCGACACGAGTCGGACGTAGAGGCCATAGCGTTCAGAGAAAAATTTCGCCAACATCGCCAACGCGACTTGCAAGCACAGCGTACTTTGATGGGGATTCATAAAGACGATTTTGAGTTTTTGATGGACGCTGTGCCCTTGCGTAAATTTGGCTCTCAAGGGCAGCAGAAATCATTTGTACTGGCCCTCAAATTGGCGCAGTTTGAGCTATTGGCTATCGAAAAAGAAATGAAGCCCTTATTACTTCTCGACGATATTTTTGACAAACTCGATGACTTGAGAATCCAAAAACTTCTCGAATTGATTGATAATCAGATTTTTGGTCAGGTGTTTTTGACCGATGCCCGCCCCGATCGCACTCGCCAGCTACTTGCACCGCTCAAAGCGAGCGTTAAGTTTTTTGAGATAGGTCGCTGAAAGATTACTTCATTTTGTGGCGCTTGACCAAATAGGCCGAAAGGATTTGGTCATAGCCTTTGGCTACATCTGCTTCTACAAAATCAATTTTATATTGGCCACATTTGAGGCGCAAGTCATTATAAAATTTCCGTACGGCCTCTTGATAATGCTGCTTCACTTGTCCAGGCTGAATTTTGAGCCGCTCGCCCGACTCCAAATCTATAAATTCGTAAGGCCGGTCGTCGAAGGCAAACTCTTCCTCGGTGCGGCGGTCGGTTACGTGAAACAGCAGCACTTCGTGGAGGTTGTGGCGCAGGTGCTGCATGGCCGAAAAAAGGGCATCAGACTCGTCGAATTTGCCAAACATATCGCTGAAAATCACTACCAAAGAACGCTTATGAATCTTTTCGGCGATTTCATGCAGAACGCTCGCCACAGAGGTTTGCTTTTGAGCCTTAGGGCGTTGGAGTACGCCTTCAAGTTCTAAAAACAATTTGTGAATATGCGAAGGCGTGGATTTGACGGGTGTTTGTACCTCTATGCTATCCGAAAAAGTACACAGGCTGACAGCATCTTTTTGGCGTTGGAGTAGGTTGGCGATACTGGCCGCAGCCATGACGCTGAAAGTGATTTTATCGAGATTAGGCTCTGGATAGTACATCGAAGACGACGTATCTATCAGCAAGTGGCAGCGAAGATTGGTTTCTTCTTCGTAGCGTTTGACAAAAAGCCGGTCGGTCTTGGCAAATACTTTCCAGTCTATGTGGCGGGTGGTTTCGCCGGTATTGTAGAGGCGATGCTCGGCAAACTCCACCGAAAAACCATGAAAAGGCGATTTGTGCAGCCCCGTGATGAAGCCTTCGACCAACTGTCGTGCTAAAAACTCTAAATTACCATACTGCCTGACGCTTGCTATATCCAAATTTTTAGCACTCATTTTTTGAGGGTTAAAAAGCGACGGAATCGCTCGATGCGATTCCGTCGCTGAATAAAACTTGACTTACTCTTTATTGCTCATCACAATATCGCCCAACTCCGTAATGACCTCATTGCGCCCCAATAGTACCATGCCTTCCATGCCTACTACGCGGAGTTTGACAGTAGCGACACCGGTTTTGACAATACCCAAATACTCGGCAGCGGCATGACTTAGATCTATCAAACGTGAGCGGTGATAAGGACCTCGGTCATTGACACGTACTATTACCGATTTGTTGTTGGTCAAATTGGTGATTTCGACCATCGTGTTAAATGGCAAGGTACGATGTGCTGCCGTAAATTCTTTTTGATTGAATATTTCACCAAGGGAGGTTTTACGACCATTAAATTTTTTGGCATAAAAGGAGGCTTTCCCTTTTTCTTCTTTACCCAACAATTGTGCCGAAGTAGGAAGATTGACGCTGAAAAAAAAGAAAAGAACTAAATAAAATAAGCGGAAATTCATCATGATTTCTTCGGGTTAGTGTCTGACAAAATGGAAATTTCTGTTTTATTTTCCCCTCGAAACTTTTTTCAAAAAACATACCCCAAAACGAATGAGGGCATCAAAACTAACTAAAAATCACCACTAAACAATAGTTTTGAGTTTTGCAGAGTGGCTTCAAACCTTTTATAACGAAAGTTTGGTGAAGTTTATTTTGAAAAATTTGGAAGAAAAAAAACAAAAACTGTACTTTGGCATTTGAAAAAAACCTCTCAAACCTTTTGAAGATTGTGGAAGATAAAGATCGAGAAAAAATTTACTCCAAACGTGTCAAAGCAGGCAAACGAACTTACTTTTTTGATGTGCGTTCTACTCGCTCCAACGATTACTATTTGACCATCACAGAAAGTCGGCGTTTTCCGCAAGGAGAAGGGTACGTGTATGAAAAACACAAGATGTTTCTTTACAAAGAAGATTTTGACAAATTTATCGAAGCCCTTCAAGATACGGTAGAGCATATCAAAACAGAGTTGATGCCTGATGTTGACTTCTCGCAGTACCTCTCCAGCGAAGAAGAAAATTATAGCGGCAGCGACCTAAAGTGGGATTAACATCTATTTCCTAACCTCCTTACCCAGCCTCTGGTTTCGACCAGAGGTTTTTTTGGTTTGGTCGCTACGTCCAAAACTACTACTTTTGCCCCGCATTTTTAGGTCTATGCTCTAATGTTTGGTTATAAAACTTTAGACTCCAGACCCAAGACTCCAGACTCAAAAACACAAATCTAACTTCATGTCTCTCCAATGCGGTATTGTTGGGCTACCCAACGTCGGAAAATCCACCCTTTTTAGTGCCTTGTCGAGTGCCAAAGCCGAAGCAGCCAACTATCCTTTTTGTACTATCGAGCCCAACGTGGGCGTAGTAGAAGTACCCGACGAAAGACTCGATGTACTGGCGAAGTTGGTCAAGCCTCAAAAATTGATTCCAACCATTGTCGAGATTGTGGACATCGCTGGGCTGGTACGTGGTGCCAGCAAAGGCCAAGGCTTGGGCAATCAGTTTTTGGCCAATATCCGCGAGGTTGATGCTATCATTCATGTAGTACGCTGTTTTTCAGACGACAACATCGTACACGTAGAAGGGCGGGTCAATCCTGTAAGCGACAAAGAAATCATAGACTTAGAACTCCAACTCAAAGACTTAGAGTCGGTCGAAAAAAAGTTTGGCCGTGTAGAAAAAGCCGCCAGAGTAGGCGATGCCAAAGCCAAAGCGGAGCTTGAACTGCTGACGCGAGTGCGCGAAACCCTCTTACAAGGCAAGAGTATTCGTACCATGGGCCTGACCGACGATGAGAAGGCAGCCATAGCCGATTTACAGTTGCTTACGATCAAGCCCGTGATTTATGTAGCCAATGTGGACGAAGGGTCTATTCTGACAGGCAATGAATACGTAGAACAACTCAAAACTGCCGTAGCCGACGAACAAGCAGAGGTCATTATGATTTCGGCAGCCATAGAGGCACAAATCGCCGAAATGGAAGACCCCGAAGAACGTGCCATGTTTTTGTCAGAATATGGCCTAAGCGAATCAGGTCTCAACAAACTCATCAAAGCCTCCTACAGTATTCTCCAACTCATCACTTATTTTACCGCCGGCGAAAAAGAAGTACGTGCATGGACGATTCGTAGAGGCTGGAAAGCCCCCCAAGCCGCAGGGGTCATTCATACTGATTTTGAGCGTGGTTTTATTCGTGCGGAGGTCATCAAACTGGACGACTACGTCAAATACAAAACCGAAGCCGGCTGTCGAGAAGCTGGTAAAATTTCGGTCGAAGGCAAAGAGTACGTCGTACAAGACGGCGACATTATGCACTTCCGTTTCAATGTGTAGGGGGCTTTAGTCAGGGTCTTTTGCTTTGTTGAACATAGCCCGAAACGTACCACACATACAAATCAAGTGGTCTATCTTATGTTTGGCTTGTCCGAAAAGTTGATGGTTGTACCCCATCGAAATCATCTTGCCAAACGACAATGAAAGCTGTTGGAGGTCTTCGACGTGCCAACAAAAATCTTGGACTACATATTGCTGAAAACCACGGTCTTGGGAGCAAGAAAAATACAAGACCAGACAAAAGTCTTGCCCTTCAAAATAGGACACGACTTGGTCGGTATCAAAAGAGGTGGGTAGTTCGTGGTGATCTACCAGCGCGTCTATGATGGCCTCTTCTTCGCGGCTTACATACAAAAAAGGAGTCAAATACACACGCCCTGTCATGGCCAAGAGTAATTGGTATTTTTGATAGAAACGAAAATCGGGAAGCGTTATTTTTTCGTTAAAGATGCTTGAAATTTCGCTATCCCAAAAACTTACCCTAACTTTGCGCGGCAAATAACGAATCGTAATTATTTGCCATGCTCCAAGACTCCACCAAGTTTCTCTACGAAGCCCTCACTTACGACGACGTACTGCTCGTTCCGGCCTATTCCGAAGTTTTACCACGCGATACCAACACCCAAACGCAGCTTACGCGCCACATTCGCCTCAATGTGCCGCTTATTTCGGCAGCGATGGATACCGTTACCGAATTTGAATTGGCCATCGCCATGGCGCAAGAAGGAGGTATCGGTATGATTCACAAAAACATGAGTTTAGATGCCCAAGCAGCTCAAGTACGAAAAGTAAAACGCTCCGAAAGCGGTATGATTGTAGATCCTATCACGCTCAATCAAGACGCTACCCTACGCGATGCCCACCGTATCATGGCAGAGTTCAAAATCGGAGGTATTCCTGTAGTAGATAGCCGTAGCAAGCTCATCGGCATCGTTACCAACCGCGACTTGCGCTTTCAGAAAGATTTGACCAAAGGCGTAGTCGAAATCATGACCAAAGATAATCTCATCACCGCTCGTGAAGGTATCAGTCTGGAAGAAGCCGAGAGTATTTTACAGGAGTTTAAGATAGAAAAATTGCCCATCGTTGATAAAGACTACAAATTGGTGGGGCTTGTTACTTATCGCGACATTATCAAACGCAAAGACCGCCCCAACGCCTGCAAAGACCAACTCGGACGCTTGCGTGTAGGAGCGGCCGTAGGTGTTACGCCCGACTTGATTCGGCGGGTAGAGGCATTGCTCAAAGCGGGGGTGGACGTAGTGAGCATAGATACCGCCCACGGCCACTCCAAAGGGGTGATAGACGCTTTGAAAGGAGTCAAAAATCAATTCCCCAACTTAGACGTTATCGTAGGCAATATTGCTACCGGCGAAGCCGCCAAAGCCTTGTCTGAGGCAGGTGCCGATGCTATCAAAGTAGGAGTAGGCCCCGGCTCGATTTGTACTACACGTATCATAGCGGGTATAGGTATGCCGCAGCTATCGGCTGTGTATGAGGCGGCCAAAGCCATCGAAGGTACAGGTATCCCCATCATTGCTGACGGAGGGATTCGTTATTCGGGCGATGTCGTCAAGGCCATTGCAGGCGGTGCCAGTACAGTCATGATCGGCTCTCTGCTGGCAGGTACCGACGAAGCCCCCGGCGAAGAAATCCTATACGAAGGTCGCCGCTTCAAATCTTATCGAGGCATGGGGTCGGTAGAAGCCATGGAAGACGGCTCCAAAGATCGTTACTTCCAAGATGCCGAAGACGACATCAAAAAACTCGTACCTGAAGGAATCGTTGGGCGTGTGCCTTATAAAGGCAAAGTAGCCGAAATCATTTATCAATTGGTCGGTGGCCTCAAAGCCGGTATGGGCTACTGCGGTGCCAAAGACATCGCAGCACTTCAGCAAGCCAAGTTTGTACGCATCAGTGCGGCAGGTATGCGCGAAAGCCATCCTCACGATATTCAGATAGCCAAAGAAGCCCCTAACTACACTACCAAATAATCTTGTTGAAAAAATGCCCAACTGGACCATAGCCAAAGAATACACAGACATCACCTACAAAAAATGTGAAGGGGTAGCAAGAATTGCGTTCAATCGCCCCGAAGTGCGTAATGCCTTTCGGCCTAAAACCACCTTTGAACTCCTCGATGCCTTCGCCGACGCTACTCACGACCGCAGCATTGGGGTAGTACTCCTCTCTGGTGAAGGCCCTTCCCCCAAAGACGGGGTGTGGGCTTTTTGCTCCGGCGGCGACCAGAAAGCCCGCCAAAAAGGAGGCTACCGCGCCGAAGACGGTCGCGACCGGCTTAATATTCTGGAAGTACAGCGGCAGATTCGGTTTATGACCAAGCCTGTCATAGCCGTAGTGCCGGGTTGGGCGGTAGGCGGTGGGCATAGCTTACACGTCGTATGCGATTTGACATTGGCCTCTCAAGAACACGCCATTTTCAAACAAACCGATGCTGATGTGGCCAGTTACGACGCCGGCTACGGTTCGGCTTATTTGGCCAGAATGGTCGGTCAAAAACGCGCCCGCGAAATTTTCTTCTTAGGTCGTAGCTATTCGGCACAGGAGGCCTACGAAATGGGCATGGTCAATGCCGTCGTACCCCACAACGAACTTGAGGACACGGCGTTTGCTTGGGCGCAAGAAATCCTTGGCAAAAGTCCTATGGCAATACGAATGCTCAAATTCGCTTTCAATCTCGTGGACGATGGCCTGGTAGGTCAGCAAATTTTTGCAGGTGAAGCGACACGGCTCGGCTACATGACCGAAGAAGCCCAAGAAGGACGCGATGCTTTTTTGGAAAAACGCAAACCTAATTGGGACAAATTCGAGCGTTTTTCTTAGCCATTATCTGACTTCTATGGTGATACTTACCTCTCTTTGAGGCTTACAATGCCAGTCGCCTTGACAGCGCAGGAAGTACGTAGTAGTAGTTTGAGGTGTAAAACGTCGTTCGTTGGAAGCTGAATAGCTAAAGCGTTGTACCAATCGTTTTTGGCCACCTACCGGTTGCTCAAACCACTCCAAAGGGCCTTGTCCATTTTCGTTTACAGGGCAGCCTTGAAAAGCCAGTACAGCCTCTTGCCCTCGTCCGATCACTGGTGTTGTAGTAGAGAGGGTAGGAATCGGCACCTCACAAGTAGCACATTCTTTCTCTCTGACTACTATAAATTGTCTTTCGGGGGCAATACTCGAAGCAGTCATAAAATACCGATCCGACCAGCTTCGAGTCGTACTATTTTCCAAAATCACCATTCGCTCGTCAAAAGCAGGGGAGGTCGAAAGGCTCACTTCCGCACATTTGACTTCATTGAGAAGATTAGAATATCCCTTTCGTAAGGCTACTTTATACTCGCGATTGGTAGGTATGATGACATAGGTAGAATCTTCTTTGACTTTGATTTCGTGGGGGAATGGTCGGAGTGAATCTGGTCGTGGCAAATTCCTATCCACATCATCTTGAAAATTCTTGTCTGTAAATCGAATCAACGCCCGTGGGATTTGTTGGTCGGTAGTTGCTCCTCTTGGACCTTGCCAAACTACTCTGAATTTACGTGAAATCAAGTTTTTGAAACTTTCTGGACGGCGTACCAACTCGCAAGGGTTGGTTTGGCCGCCTCTGTAATAAATTCCAAAGACGACAGTGGCATAGAGCAAACTATCTTTGGGATTAAAAAATCCCCTATCGTTGTCGGTTTCTTCGGCTGTGCCGATAGGTCGGCTGGGGTCGCAGCCTCCTGTAACGGCAGTGGTTTCGCCCTCTGTTTCGAGAGGAGTCATGTTTCTTTCGCAAGCGATGAGCGTTATCAAACCTACGCATACCATCCATTTCCAACCTTTGCTGATACTCATTTTTGTTACGTTTTTGACAAATATACGGTGATTTCAACCAAATTGTTTTGTTTCTGACGAATTATCAGCTTCAACGCCTCAAAAAAAAATCTTCTGTTTTTTTATACTTATACCTCATAGGTTTGACAAAAAATAACCATATAACCCATTGATAATCAAATGAAAGCTATGAGGTTTTTTCGCAAATAAATTTTGAATGAGTATAAACGCTTCGGAGAAGCGTAACATAAGTTATAACTATCTATGGGTTAGATAGCTAATTTTTTTGCAAACCTACAAGCTATAAATACAAGTTTGGTACTAAAGGGCCGATGAAGTGTTTTCAAGTTTTGATGCCTCTACACATCTTGCAAAAGCCCCCAAACCACTGCGTAGTAGCCATACCGATATGCTACAACCAAACACCAGCGTAATGGCCAAAGAAAAATGCAGTTGATTGGGGTCGCCGAAGTACTTGTCGTTGAGTAAGCCTACCATCGAAGGGCCGCCGGCAAGGCCAATCAGATTGACACAAAACAAAAACAAAGCCGAAAAAGTAGCGCGCATAGGCGCAGGAATCATTTCTTGTACAGCGGCAGTAGCTGCACCGTAAGGCATTGAGCTAAAAAAACACATCAATACCAGCAAAACAAGAAAGAAGACAAGCGACTGAACACCCACCACAAAACCGAGTAGTAAGATTACAGATACCGCCAGGGCTAATGCCATGCCGATAAAACCCACTCTCATTTTGGCATCAGTGTAGCCCTGCTTGGTGAGGTAGTCGCCGTAGCGTCCTCCAAATATTACCCCACCCGTAGAAAATATCGTAATGATTGTACCCAAAGTAAGTCCGGCCTCGGTAGCCGTAAGGCCATATCGGCGCTCGAGCAGAGCGGGAGTCCAAGCAGTAGTGCTGTATGACCCAAAAGCCATAAAAGCAATGCCCACAAAAAGGCATAAAATAGCTTTGCGATTTGCCAAAAAATAAACCCAAATATCAGCAATGGGTACTGCTATTTTGGTGGAGTGCTGGCGAGTAGGTTCGTGTACCGTAAACAGCATGAGCAGTACAATCAATAATCCCGGAAAACCTACAATGAAGAAAACCGATTGCCACGGAAAAATATCTCCAAAAATAGGGAGGGTCCAAGTACCCTCGATATTGACCAATTTGAGAATCAACGCCACCAACAATATCGAAAGCCCCGACCCCAAATACACCCCGATATTATAGACACCGAGTGCTGTCCCGAGTTTATGACGTGGAAATAGGTCGGTGATAAGTGAATAAGCCGCTGGCGAAAGGGCCGCCTCGCCGATGCCTACACCAATCCGTGCCAAAAACAACTGGTTGTAGGTGGAGGTTATACCACAGAGAGCGGTCATTAAACTCCAAATTGTGATGCCCCACACGATGATGCGTTTGCGGTTTTGACGGTCGGCCATACGCCCAATCGGAATACCCAAAAAGGTGTAAAACAACGCAAAACTCAACCCCACCAGCAAACCATACTGGGTATCAGTGATTTGGAAATCACGTTTGAGGGGTTTGACAAGCAGCGTAAGTACCTGACGGTCAATAAACGATGAAATGTAGGCCAGCATCAGTACAGCCACCACATACCAAGCGTAGCGAAGACTGGGAGTAGGGGAGGAGTTCATGTAGAGTGGTAGAGTTTTGAGTTAAAGAGTCATCGAAACACAATCTATCTGCCATTTGTAGGTTATTTCATCAATAATATTTCTTGAGAAAGGCAAAAAGACAAATATCCATGTTCAAAAATATAGTTTTCATCTTGGTATTAATTTTTTGGGGAGCTATTTCCGCTACTGCCCAATCACAAGTAGAACGCCTCCTGTTGCGTACACTCATCACACTCCGACAGCCTTCACCTGACAAGATTTATCGCATCACCGATACCAACAAGCAAGGCGACTGGCAATACGACCCCACCGACGACTCCCCACCCAACGAAGGTACTATCTTGGCCAGTAGCCGCCGCGATGTACCCGGACGCTTTCGTCGTATCTATGACCCTAACGAAGGTGTCGAAATAGAGTGGTTTTTGCGTGGTGCAGGTACTATCAATGAGGCTTTACTCGGGGCGGTGTCTGCCAGCGAGAAGGTCAATTTTGGAGCCAAAGTCTATGAAATTGCGCCGCTGTCTATCACAGCGCGAAACCTTCTCAACCGACAGCGGCTGCACTTACATTTTAGAAATACTACCTTACGTACTCAAAATAAACAAACCAAGGCGCGTATATTGCAGATAAGCGATGTGGCTCAACTGACTTTTTCGGGAGTTCTCACCCTCGACGGTAATACTTCCCAGCAAAAAATCACAAATCCACTCGGCCAAGCAGGTGAGGCTTTTTTGCATATCGTAGCACCTACCAATAGGCAGGGGTCTTTTTTGAAAATGGGGCGGATTACGTTTACCAATATGCCGATGTGTAGTATGAATATCTTCACGCACAACGACCAGCAAGACATCGGCTACGAACGTATCGAAGCAATGGCATGGCGCGAAATCAATGGTTTCAATGGCCTCAATGTTCAGCGGCGCGACTTTCCGATTTGGGGAGTCAATGTACGCGGGGCGCATCGGGTGGTGGCCATAGACTCCCTTTATGCACGGCAAGACCGCGCAGTATGGGGCGATGCCCCCATCGAAAAACCTTTTTATACGTTCACCTTTGAAAATCAAGCCGACCCCCGTGCCAACAAACGCAAGGATAGTGTTTATATCAAAAATCTCTATGCCGAGTATCCTTGTGCTATGATTCTCTACACTCAAGCCCCCAACCACGTACTGGTCGAAAATTATGTCATGCGAAACGTCTTGCGTAAACCTAATGTACCCGATGCCCGCGCTTACCCTACAATGCTTCGTACTGGGGTATCTTGGGTAGGCTCCAAACATACTTGGACTTCGTACCATAGTCCCAATAGTAGTTTTCGCATCAAAAAAATGCTTATCGAAAATACCAATCCTCTGTTTATGAATGAGTCAGCCATCAATGACATCACAGGTCTATGGCTCAACAAAGGCATGGTAGGTGCCATACTCGACAGCGTAGCTACTGATGTACGCCTAAAACTTTACGGCGATGGCCACTATTTCGGCATGACCGACGTAGAAGACGGGCGGCACGAGATTGGGTATTTTATGTGCAAGATTCCTTCCAAACGCAACTACGTACAGCCTCTCAATGCCGATTTGACGGTACGCCATCTGCACATAGCGCGTGAATCAGGCGTAACTTTTACGATGGAAAACGCCCGACTCAGGCGTATCACACAAGAGGAAGGCTCAAAAGTGGTTTTTGAAAGCCGCCCCAATCGTTTCAAAGATACCGCTACGCGCCACAATGGTTTTATCGTTGAAGCCTGCCAAGCCACCAATATCACTTGGCGTTTTAGTTGGTATATCATGTCCCAAGATTTTTTGAACATTGAAAAAGTCAATCAGGGCGAACGCTATGAATTTCGGAATTTTAGTGGCAATAATTTTCTACAAACCAGTACTACCTTCACCTTACCCAATGGTACGAGTACGTATGTGAGTGCCTTCCGATACGACGGCGATGCCAATGTACGTAGCGGAGTCCAGCGGTTTTTGCAGTTTGTCGAATTTGACTGGACCAACGTAACCTTTCGCCTTACCGATATTTCCCCATCTGATTTTGCCCAACGCTTGTGGCCACTGCCTTCCAATCGTGCCTCTTTGGCCACAGTGCGGCGCGTGGGGCAAAGTCGCGGCTGGAAACGCCCGTGGCAAGAAAGTCGTTTTGTGGAGTGTCGGTTTGTAGTAGATTCTTCCCAACGATGAGGTAAAAGTAAAACATGATTTTTATCTTTGAATCTGAAAACCATCAAAATGATGTCCAAAATCATCACGAATATATCTCAACTTGACCCCAACGGTACGTATAGCTACGCTGACTATCTGCTTTGGAAAATCGAAGAACGCTTAGAACTTTTGCGGGGTAAAATCTTCAAGATGTCGCCCGCACCCAATGTAAGGCATCAAAGGATTTCTGGCAATTTGTACTTTCAATTACGCCAAAAATTTTATCATAAACCTTGCCAGTTATTTGCAGCCCCTTTTGATGTGAGGCTCTATGACCGTAGAAAGTTAGTCAAAGCCAACAAAGAGATTTTTACGGTAGTACAGCCAGATATATATGTGATTTGTGACACCACAAAACTCGATGAACACGGCTGTAATGGTGCGCCCGACTTGGTAATAGAAATACTTTCGCCGGGCAACACCAAAAAAGAAATGAATCAGAAATTTGAACTCTACGAAGAAGCAGGAGTCTTGGAATATTGGCTCGTCGAACCCAACGACGAGGTGATTTTGATTTATGTCTTGAACGATTCAGGCCAGTATATTGGGCTTCGACCGGCCACAGAAATTGCTAAATCTGCCGTTTTTCAAGAGTTAGCTATTGATTTGGCCGAAATCTTCCATTAAAGTCCCTTGCGATAATCCAACGGAGGTTTGCGGTCGCCGATGAGCGGTACGTACTTTACATCGCCGAGTCGTTTGACAAACTCCTCTTTGGCTTTGACCACCAAATCGGGTTGCGTAAACAAATCTACACCCGTAGAAGCCAGCGTTTTGGCAGCCAATATCATGCCTTTGTAGCCGATGCTCATGCCGTCGGCGGCGGTAGCCTGCCAAGTGTGCGCTGCTGTACCGGGGACCCAAGTGGCAGTACTCAACCCTGCGGTAGGTACTACATAGCTGATGTCGCCTACGTCGGTAGAAGCTGGAAAATGCCCTAAGCGATAAGGTTTTACTTCGGCGGCTTGCGAAAGTGGGGGAATTTTTGCTCCTGCAAAAGACTCACGAAGTTGGTTGGCCCATTGAGTTTCGGCAGTGTTGTAGTTTACACCACCGAGGCGTTGTAGATTGGCGTGCATGGTTTTGGCCAAAGTTTCATTGGGGAGGAGGCCATAAATACCCGTTATTACTTCGTACTTCATGGTAGTTTCAGTACCCAAGGCCGCACCTTCGGCAGCTTTGATGACACGCTTCCACATTTGCTGTACTTCGGTTACGTCGGGGTGGCGCACCATATATTCTACTTCGGCAAAATCAGGCACTACGTTGGCTGCCAACCCACCTTTGGTGATGACATAATGGATTCGGCTGCGCTCGTCCACGTGTTCGCGCATCATATTTACCATCATATTCATAGCCTCTACGGCATCAAGTGCCGAGCGGCCGCGCTCCGGTGCACCGGCGGCGTGGGCTGTTTTGCCATAAAATCGAAACATTCCCTGCATCACAGCGGTACAGGTGGTAGCATCGGCACTGTTGTTGTCGCCGGGGTGCCAGTGAATGACGGCATCTACATCTTTGAGCAATCCCGCCCGCACCATATAGACTTTGCCGCCGCCACCTTCTTCGGCTGGTGTACCATAGACACGCACGGTGCCGGCACGTTTGGTCTGTATAAGCCAATCTTTGAGCGCAATACCCGCTGCCATAGAAGCAGTGCCGAACAAATTATGCCCGCAGCCATGTCCCGAACCTCCTTCTATCAATGGTTTTTGATAGGGCACCGAATCTTGCGAAAGGCCAGGCAAGGCATCAAACTCTGCCAAAATACCGATGACTGGCTGGCCACTCCCATACGAAGCTACAAAGGCTGTGGGAATATCGGCTACGCCACTTTGTACATTGAAGCCTTCTTTGCGGAGGGTTTCTTGGAGTAGGGCAGAGCTTTTGGCTTCGAGATAGCCCAGTTCGGCAAAGCCCCAAATCTGTCGAGCTATGTTGCAGTAGCTTCCGTATTTTTTATCTAACTGACCGGCTACGAAGGCTTTGTCATCAATCTTCTGAGCGAAGCTATTGATACATACCGCCCAAAAAAGGAGTAGGAAACTTTTTTTCATTATAGTTTTAAGGTTTTGAAAGTGTTGAATAGACGAGTGGTTGTGCCACCAAAAACCAAATTTATACAAAATACATCAAGATTAATCTGACTTTGCAAGATTTTCAGAAGTGAGGGATTTGTGAACTATAGTTTTTATGCTCTTAGTACAAAAATATGGCTAAATTATTTTTCCTTTATACCCATATCAATAAGACTAAGCTGACAGCACTGCAAGAAAAATATTAATTCTGCATTAGTATAGATCTATCAATCCCATGAAACTTCAGACTTTACATCGTTTTTCGGGTGTATTCATCTCACTTTTTGTAGCATTGCACTTGGCCAATCATGCCGTGAGTGTGGCTGGTGCCGAGCAGCATATCGCACTCATGCAAACGCTACGTTTGATTTATCGGAACGCCTTTGCCGAAACACTTCTTTTGTTGGCGGTTTTATTTCAAATCATATCGGGAGTAAAGTTTTTTATAAAAGGTAAAACTACGCCTGTTGCAAAGACCCCAACCCTACAATTACAGCGGTATTCTGGTTTGTATTTGGCCTTGTTTTTGATTGTTCATGTTGGGGCTGTGATGGCAGGGCGGTATGTGTTGGAGTTGGATACTAATTTTTACTTCGGAGTAGCTGGGTTGAATACCTTTCCGCTCAATTTGTTTTTTGTGCCTTATTATGCTTTGGCTATCATAGCCTTTTTTGGACATATAGCGGCCATTCATCACCTCAAAATGCAACGTACAATCATAGGCTTGACACCTACTTTCCAATCTCTTTTGATTTTGGTTTTTGGTATTTTGCTGACCGTAGTCATTTTGTATGGCCTCACCAATGGCTTCGGTGGGGTAGAGATTCCGAAGGAGTATGAGCTGTTGAAGTAAGTATACCTGTTTCAAAATTGATTTGCGAAAAAAACTTAATATATTTCTTTTGATTATCAATGGGTTACATAGTTAATTTTTTGCAAACATATTAGGTTTAAGTATAAATGCTGAGCCTTCTATGAGATAAAAATCATTTTAGCCTATCCAAAAACCATAACTATATGTTTAGTCCATCAATGGCTTTCAAACTAAACCATATTTTAGCAATTTCCAGAAATTGTCTAAAACTCTTTTGGGCTATTGTAGTCCTGAACAATAATTGGCTGCAAGCCCAAACTCGCCCTGCTGCCAAGCCCAAAAACATCATCTTTATCCTCTCCGACGACCACCGCTACGATGCTATGGGATTCATGGGTAAATTTTCGGGGCTACAAACACCACAGTTGGACAAAATGGCTGCCGAAGGCGCGCACGTTCAAAACGCTTTTGTCAGTACTGCTCTTTGTTCGCCCAGCCGTGCCAGTATTCTCACAGGCCAGTATGCCCATACACATACGATTGTTGATAACCAAGCCCCACTACCCAAAGGATTGAAGTTTTTCCCGCAATATCTCCAAAAGGCTGGCTACAAAACTGCCTTTTTTGGCAAATGGCACATGGGCAACACCGACGACAACCCACAACCCGGCTTTGATTATTGGTTGAGTTTCAAAGGACAGGGAGTTTACAAAGACCCTACTTTTAATATCAATGGTAAGCAAGTCCCCCAAAAAGGCCATACCTCCGACCTGCTCACCGACCATGCCCTCGACTGGATGACCAAGCAAGACAAATCGAAACCTTTTTTTGTCTATCTCTCGCACAAGGCCGTACACGCCATGTTTGAACCCGCCGACCGCCACGCGGGCCGCTACAAAGACATGACCATACAGTACCCAGCTTCGATGTACCTGACCAAAACCGACAGCAGCAAAATATGGGGTAAACTCCCCACACCCAGCCCCAACGCCAACCTCAAGGATATGCCCAACTGGGTCAAGAAACAGCGTAACTCATGGCATGGGGTGGACTATCTCTACCACGGCCAATTGGATTTCAACGACTTCTATCGCCGATACTGCGAAACCCTACTGGGTGTGGACGAGAGCGTAGGCCGTGTGATGCAATGGCTCAAAGACAACAATCTGGACGAAAACACCCTCGTCGTTTATATGGGCGACAATGGCTTTAGCTTCGGTGAGCGCGGACTCATAGACAAACGCCACTCTTACGAAGAATCTATGCGTGTACCAATGCTGGTGCGCTGTCCGTCGGTAGTGAAAGCAGGCGGTACGATTTCGCAAGTGATTCAGAATGTGGACATTGCCCCTACGCTACTGGCTTATGCGGGCTTGCCTACTCCTGCCCAAATGCAAGGCCGCTCGTTTTTGCCCATTCTCAGAGGTCAAGTCCCTGCCGACTGGCGCAATCGGGCCTTCTACGAATATTACTGGGAGTATGATTTTCCACAAACCCCTACGCTCTTTGCCATACGTACCGACCGCTACAAGTATATCTACAACTATGGCGGCTGGGACATCAACGAACTCTACGACTTACAGGAAGACCCCGAAGAAGTTAATAATCTCATTCGTAGCCCGCAGCACCAAGACCTCGCCCGCGATTTGCGCAAAGAACTTTTTGATTGGCTCGAAAAAACAAATGGCAGCCATATCCCTGTCAAGCGGCCATTCCCCGACAATCACAAACGCGGTGATCATATATATGAAGGGGTATATTGAAAATCTCAAAAATATTATTCGTTATATACTCGTTCAAAATTGATTTGAGAAAAAATCTGATATGTTTCTTAGGATTATCAGTGGGTTACATAGTTAATTTTTCGCAAACCTATGAGGTTTAAGCATAAAAACACTCTATTTTTTTAGTATTAAAGCCTCCGTATTCACAACGGCTAAAAACGGCCAAACTTATTTTGAGATTTTACAATCTCAAGTGGATATTTATAAAACCCAAAAACCCGAAATCAAACAATGGCTGGAAGAAATACGAGAGCGTCCCTAAGACTGTTTTTTTCGATAGACGCTTTCAAAAACCAACGGAAATATAAATAGGGTTAAAACAGCAGCACTCACCAACCCCCCAATAACTACAATAGCTAAGGGTCTTTGGCTTTCAGACCCGATACCCGTTGAAACCGCCGCAGGCAACAAGCCGAATGTACCCATCATGGCGGTCATGAAAACTGGCCTGATACGGCTGGCTACCCCCTCTCTGATGGCCTCTTCTAATGGTAGCCGCAGGTGCAGGTTTTCTTTGAAAGCCGAAATGATAATGACGGCATCTTGTACGCATATCCCAAACAGCGCAATGAAGCCAATACCCGCCGAAATACTGAAATTGACTCCTGTGATAAGGAGTGCCACCGACCCACCTATGATGGCAAAAGGTACATTGAGAAATACCAAGCCAGCATCGCGAAGGTTGCCAAAAGTAAGATATAATACAAAAAATATGACCAATAAACTGATAGGTACTACCGTTTTGAGGGTTTCGGTAGCACGCACTTGATTTTCAAAATCACCTTTCCATTTGGTACTGTATCCTTCGGGTAGAACCAAAACATGGTTTACTTTGGCTTGTGCTTCGGCAATGGTGCTGCCCATATCACGACCACGTACCGAAAACTTGACTCCAATAAACCGCTGATTATCTTCTCTGAAAATCAGGCTCGGCCCTGTGAAATAACCAATGCTGGCAATTTCTTTGAGTGGGATTTTTCTGCCATTTTGGGCGGGTACGAGCAAGTTTCCGATTTGGGTTTCGTCTTGACGGTATTGGGGCAAAAACCGTAGTCTGATGTCAAATTTGCGCTCTCCTTCGTAAATCTGCGTAGCGGCTTGCCCCCCAATAGACATCTGAATGACGGCTTGTGCGTCGGCGGTAGTTACGCCAAATATATCCATGCGCTGCTGGTCGAGTTTGATGCGTAGTTCGGGCTGACCAAGATTACGGACTATACCCAAGTCTTCGATACCCTTCACGGTTTTCATTTGTTCGTAAGCCTTTTGGGCTTCAGTTTCGAGTTTTTGAAAATCACTACCATAAATTTTGAGGGCAATCGAACCTTTCACCCCCGATACAGCCTCCTCTACATTGTCCATGATGGGTTGAGAAAAATTAAAATCAATCCCAGGATAGGCAGACAATTGATGTTCCATGCTTTCAATCAACTCACTTTTAGTCTTTTTTGATTTCCATTCTTTTTGGGGGTACAAGTCCACGAGCATCTCAATATTGTAAAAACCCGTAGGGTCTGTGCCGTCGTTGGGACGGCCCGCTTGAGATATAACTTGGCGTACTTCGGGGAAACTTTTAAAAATGTGCCGAAATTCGTTGGCATACTTAACTGAAGTCGTAAGATTAACGCCTCGGTGCAGCGAAGCACGCACATAAATAGAGCCTTCGTTGAGTTGAGGCAAAAATTCTGTACCGTGGAGGGTCAATGTCCAAAAACCAACTACCAAAATAACAGCAGCGGCTATGAAAGTTTTGCGTTTATGGTGAAAGGTGTAGTTGAATACACTGAGGCAAAAATGGCGGATACCTTCTACAAAGAAGTTGGTTTTTTCGGTTACGTTTTTGTTGAGTAGCATGGCCACCAACACCGGCACCAGCGTAAGGGTAAATATCAAAGCACCCAGCAATGCAAACCCCAACGTCCAAGCTAAGGGCGTAAACATCTTCCCTTCAACTTTTTGGAAAGCAAATATGGGAAGTAAAGCTACCAAAATAATGATTTTGGAGGTGAAGATAGCCCTTGCCATTTCGGCACCTTTCTTTTTAATAATCCCCAACTTAGAGAGCCGATTGAAGCGGGGCATGCCTACTTCGTGAGCTTTGTGGGCAAGCACTACAAGTAGCCCCTCTACCATCACAACCGTACCATCTATGATGATACCGAAGTCGACCGCTCCAAGCGATAGCAAGTTGGCGTTCATACCTTTAAGGTGCATACAGCCAAAAGCAAACAGTAAAGACAAAGGAATGATGAGTGCCACAATGAGGCTGGTGCGCCAGTCGGCCAAGAAAATAAAAACGATGAGTGTAACGAGCAAAATCCCTTCGCCCATATTGTGCAGTACGGTTTCGGTACAGTATTCGATGAGCGTTTGGCGATTGTAAAAAGTATTGATAATAACATCTTTGGGCAAGATATTTTGGTTGAGTTCTTTTACTTTTTGGACTACAGCCTTGATGACCGCATCGGGGTTTTCACCTTTTCTCATCACTACGATCCCCTCTACGGTGTTGCCGTTGTTGCCGCGCCCTGCTTGACCCAAGCGGGGCATAGCTGACTCCTTGACGGTGGCTACATTGCGAACATACACGGGGACATCGTTTTCGATTTTGACCAATACGCCCCCTATATCGGCTATACTCGTCAATATCCCCAACCCACGTACAACATAAGCCTCACTACCTCGCTCTATGACATCGCCTCCTACGTTGATATTGGAGTTTTGGAGTGCCTGATACACATCGAGCGGTGTGATACCGTAGCTGGCCAAAAGATTAGGATTGACTTGCACTTCGTAGGTCTTGACCTCCCCCCCAAAGCTATTGACATCGGCTATGCCGGGTACACTCTTAAACTGGCGGTCGAGTACCCAATCTTGAATCGTTTTGAGATAGCGGTCCGATACTGGTTTTTTGGGGTCGCGGGCTTCGAGGGTATATCTGAAAATCTCGCCCGTAGGACCGTAGGGAGGTTCTATTTCGGGCGATACTCCATCGGGGAGTTCTAAACCCTGCAACTGATTATTGACTTGAATACGAGCAAATTGATTGTCCACGTTGTCGTCGAACGTAACATACACTACCGATAGTCCAAACTCCGAAATAGAGCGTACATTGGTTTTCTTTTGGGTGGCATTGAGGCTGACTTCGATAGGTATCGTAATAAACTTCTCAACCTCCTCGGCACTGCGCCCTGGCCACTGCGTAATGATTATAACCTGAGTGTTGGTAACGTCGGGAAATGCCTCAATAGGTGTTTTGACAAAACTAACCGCTCCGCCTACGATTACGACAAAAGTGAAAAAGAACACAGCAAAGCGGTATTTGAGCGAAAGAGAAAGGATTTTTTTCATGGCTATTTAACGGTAGCGGCAGGTCGGCCCCACCGAGGAGGAATTTTTGTGAATGGGAATGGGTATATATATTCTGAAAAAAACTTCATGCTACACCAAAATCGAATAACCATTGACACGCAGATTTGCCATGGAAAACCATGTATATGTGCTATGCGTTGGCCTGTTGAGGTCATTTTGGATATGCTCGAATCTGAAATGATCTTTGAGCAAACTCTTGATGACCACCCCGACCCCGAATGCATCAATTCTGAACGAGTATAAAATCACTCGAAAACAAAGAATCGTTTTATGCTGAATTAAGTAATCTGTTTGTATTTCATGCGGAATAGCTTTCAAGTTGGCCGAGGTTTTTCTTCACAATCAGCTATAAAGCATTGAAAACAATGAGTTGGTCGGAGAGTAGTACTTTTTCGTTGGGTTTAAGGCCACCCTGAATATACACCTTGTCGCCTACATGCTGATAGACCTGCACCTCACGCTTCTCCAAATCTTTGGCTGATCTATAGACCACCACATAGTTTTTGTTATTATCAAAAATAACAGCATCGGCTGGTAAGCTCACTTTTTGAAGATTTTCATTGAAATTGACCGTAATCTGGGCAAACATTTCGGGTTTGAGTGCGGTGTCAGGGTTGGCTATACTGATACGAGCCTTCATGGTACGAGTGGCGGGGTCTATGATGTCCTGAATCTTATCAATCTTCGCTTTGAAGACCTTGTTGGGCAGGGCCAACACGCTTACATCTACATCTTGGCCTATTTTTATTTTGGCAATATCAGCTTCATAAACATCAGCCCATATCTGTACCACCGATAGGTCGGCGATGGTATAAAAATGATCCATACGAGCATTGTCGTAGCTCAATTGGTTGCTGATGTTAGGATTTTTCTCAATCACGTAGCCCGAAATAGGGGACTTCATAGTATAGAGCGAGTTTCGGATACCGTAAAGAGAGATGACTTCCTCAGCCCTTTTTACAGAACCTTGCGCGCGTTTTACCTCATTTTGTGAGAGTATTACGTCTTTTTCGGCAGAGAGGCCCAGCCGAGCCATGTCTTGGGTAACGGCCAAGTTTTTTTCGGTGTTTTTGAGGGTCGAAACGGCATCGTTAAGGTCGGCATCGGCGGCGGCAGCATCGGCACTTTTGATGATGGCCAATGTCTGCCCTTTGGTTACTTTATCACCAAGATTGGCATTGAGTTTTACGATGATGCCATCCACCAATGGAGCTACTTTGACCAACTTTTCTTCGTAGGCACTTACTTTACCTGTCAGTTGGAGTTGGCTTTGTACATTTTCGGCCTGTGCAGTAGCTACGCTGAGGCGCTTTTGAAGCATGGGCGAAAGCTCAAACTCCTCGGTCTTGTTTTCTGTGGGCTTGTGAGTCGAGCAGTTTGCCATAAACAAGCCTGTCAAAAGTAATGCCACGTATTTTTTGTGGGCTATGATTGGTTTCATTTTCAATTTTGGTTTTTGAGTGTTTTAGAATATTGTTTTTCCAATCACAAAATTGAGTTGGTTGAAGGCTTGAGCGCGGCTATTTTGAAAGCCATTGAGTTGCTCTATGTTTTGCTTGTACGAATCAAAAAAATCCATAAACTCCACCAGCGAAATCGTTTTCTTTTGATAGCCTTCCATTACTCCTACGATGAGTTTCGTAAAAGTAGGTACAAAAGTTTTGTCTAAGTTTTGGGTGAGTTGTTCGGTTTTAAGGGCTTGATGGTAAGCTGCCAATACTTGGTTGGCTACGTCTATCTGCGACTGTTCATAATATTTTTGGTTGGCATCGCGCTGATAAGCCGCCGTTTTGATATTTCCTTGGTTACGATTAAAAACCGGTAAGTTCACGCCCAGCGTCAGGGCACTGTAGTTGGTGGTATAGCTTCCGCCACGGTCGTAACCGTAGCCAAGGGTTAAGTCAGGAGTTTTGAACGATTTTTGGAGCATCAAGTTGGCATCGGCCAAACGTACATTGGCTTCTTGGAGTTTGAGATCGGCCCGATTGAGTTGAGCGGTTTCTATCAAAGACTGCGGTGATAATTGGCTGACCGTCAATCGGTCCAACGACGTTTCGTCAAATTGAGGAATAATGGCCACGTTGTCCTGAATCCCCATCAAGGTGCGTAAGTCTGCTTGGTTTTGGGCGATAGCCAATTCGAGGTTGTTCATACTGGTTTGGAGCGAAAACTGAAACGACTCCAGACGTGCCACGTCTTTGAGAGGTGCGTTGCCGTTTTTATTGAGTTCTTTGTAAGCCACCACCAGTTTATCAATAGTCTGCATTTCTTGCCTGTAAACGTCCAGCGTTCGGAGTTGAAAAGCCAGTTCGTAGAAATTGCCTCTTAGGCTGTAGGTAAGAGTGCGAAGTAGGTCATAAAAAGCATACTCGCTGGTTTCGGCATTGATTTTGGCCACTTGTATTGCCTTGTTGCGTTTGCCTGCCAACAAAACCAACTGCTGGATATTGACGGCGTGTTGGCCAAAAGGCCCAAAAGTTTGGTCTTCTACAGCTACCGATCGTGTAAGTAGTCCTTGCTCTAAACTGATGGAGGGGTTGGGCAATAGCCCTGCCTGAATGATTTGGGCTTTTTGGGCTTCGATATTATACCTTTGAGCCAGCAATAGGAAATTTCGGTCAGTAAATAGTTTTTCGGCTTGAATCAAACTCACACGAAGGGTATCTTGGGCATGAGCGATAAAGGCAGACAGCAAAAATAAAAGAGGAACAAAAAATTTCATGGCTGTTTTTGGTACTTTAGAGTTAAACTCTTTCAAAGTTGATTTGAGAAAAAACCTCATAGGTTTCGTTTAATTATCAATGGGTTACATAGTTAATTTTTCGCAAACCTATGAGGTTTAAGTATAAACCGATGCTATTTAGAAGCCTATTAATAGACTACCTACGCACCGTAGATTTTATAAATTACCCACTAAGGATCAATCACCAGTGGCTTTGATGACATCAGTACCGTCAGGACTCTGTACTTCTTTCAAAGATTTTATTTTTCTGAGGTGATAGTTGTTGAGGGTTTGAAGCTGCTCAGGCGATAAGTCCTTTATGTTGAGTGCCTTGTCCGTTTCAATCCAGCTATTGTCGTCTTTGCGAAAAATAGCCATACCTTTTTCGCCATTTTCGGTAAAATTGGCAAAGTAATATTCAGGATTTTCTTCCCAATTTACGTTTTGAACAGCCCCTACGTGTTTTTCAAAACTTTGTTTGATTGCAGTCGGCAGCTTATCTGCCGTGGTTTTTTCTTGACAACTTTGGAGGCTCAAACCGATGAGCAACATTCCAAACAAAATGTTTTGTTTCATGGCTTTTTAGGATTGAAGATTGGGGTATTTGGTGAGTATTTGGTGTGCTTCTCGGGCAAACTGCCGACTAAGACGGGCAGGGTTATTGACGGGGTTTTCGATACTGCCGCGCCACAGCAACTGATTGGTTTTGGCATCTATTACATCTACTATGAGCGTACCGTCGGTGTAGTGTTCGGTATGGTAGCCACCCCATGGGTTGTAGTAATAGGCATAACTGACAGGATATATACGTCCCCTAAATCCATAGCGTATAGGTCCAAAGCCCCAATTTCCATAGCCGTAGGTATAGTTGGCTACGCGCTGTGTTTTGTTCTGAAAAAACTCGTGATACATGATCAAAAAATCGGGATTTTGGTCATCACGAACAATCCCTTTTTTGGCCATTTCATCGCTGATAGCTTGCTCAATGTTTTGATTGGTTATACCATTGTGTAGAAGTGGGTTTTGTACTTGACCCGCTAATTCTGGTTGAGCAAACGAAAACTTGCGGTAATTGTCAAAATTGATTTTGGCCGATTTGTCAACATTGACAGTGGCACAGCTGCTCACCAACGCTCCCATTAGTAGTGCAGAGATGACATGAGTTCTTAGCATGAGGAAAGTGTACTTTGTACGTTTTGGTTGATACCTTATTTTTCCGTCTTGACGATACAAAGATTTGCACCTCCACCTTAAAAATGCTTTTAAAGTGGAGTTAAAATAAGATTAAAAAGAGCGTCATTATTTTTTCAAACTCTTTTCTACTTTCTCCAACAGTTCAAGCTGTTTCATTTGTAAATCAAGGATTTGCTGGTGTTGGTCGGCCAGCAGCATATCTACTTTTTGGTGAAGATTCCGAATTTCTATTTCGGCTTTGAGATTGATGAGATAATCGTTTTCGGCCTGTTTACGGTCTCGGATTTCTTTCCGATTTTGGCTCATCATAATTACAGGAGCTTGAATAGCCGCAATGCACGACAACACCAAGTTGAGCAAAATGTATGGAAAGGGATCGAAGGCACGCTGCCTCAGCATGAAACTATTGAGTAAAATCCAGGTAAACAGGATTAATATAAACGAAATAATAAACGTCCAACTTCCGCCAAACTCAGCGATTCGGTCAGAAAGCCGCTCTCCAAAAGTCCAAGGCTCATTGTTTTCTTCGGCGAGTTTGTCCGACAAGAGTTTTTCTTCTTCGATGGCCTGATGAACAAGCTCCTGTAGGCGGCGTACTTGCGCGTTGGTGCTGAATATGCGTTTGTATTTGAGTTTCATTTTAACTAATTTTTAAGGTGTTTTAAAGCCATTTTCAACTTCCTTTCTGAATATTTGTTCAGGAAGCACGCGCTTTTCTTCTCTACGTATAAATATCTATTTACACACAAAATACCTCCAAAACTATGAAAAAGGGATTACTTCTGACCGTATGCCAAATATAGTTTTTTGTTTGGTCTGTGTTGAGTTGTAAACAAAACCCCACGGGAATCAGTCCTGATAAAGTGTTGCAGAGTCAGACTAATTTTTTTACGATTGAAGACGGTAGGATAAACTTTGCGAATGCGGCCTCTTTTGAGCAGCAGATAAGGGCACTACAAGGGTTGTCAGACGAAGAATTAACAAAATGGAACGCCCAAACGAAGATTGAGTCGTTGTTTAAGATACAACGCTCCGACGAAAACAAAAACGCCAGAGCCAGTGGTGAAGTACCAGAAAATGACAACGGTTTGTCAGAGTTTGTGAATGACCCTTATTTTGCATCACTCATTAACAAAGATGGCGAGATAAGCATCGGCAAACAAGTAGTGTGGATTACCCCCGATGTTGTGTTCATTGCCGACAAGTCTAAACTCTCTGAAATGAAGAAATTAGCCCCTCTGTTTTGTAGGTTAAAACCGCACCACAAACCGATGCAAATTGGGGTGTGCAAACTCATAACTGATACTGGCTTGGTGAAAATCTAAAATGCGCTTCACAATGCGTAGCCCCAGCCCCGATCCGGAGATATGCTGTGCATTTGAACCGCGTACAAAAGCCCCAAACAAATCGGAGTTGGTTTCAATGGGCTGTCCGGTATTGGTCAGCCATACTTCTATGGGCGAGTGAGGGTTAGTTTGTCGTATTTGTACGTGTAGCTGCCGATTGTCGGAGTAAAGATAGGCGTTTTTGAAAAGATTGACGAATACGATTTCGAGTAGCGACCGCAAGGCTTTTATTTCAAGTTCGGGGTCTGTATCTTCATTTTCTACTATTTCAAAGTTGATTTGAAAATCGGTATATTGCTTATGTACTGTTTCATAGGCACTGAAAATTATTTCGTCAATGCGCTCATTTTGAAGCCCTTTGGCAAAATCGCGCTGGCTTAGCCGTGCCAACAGCAGTAACGAACTCACCAAATCAGCCATTTGGTTGAGGTCATTGTTCATATTTTGCAGATAACCTTTGAAAACCTCCGAATGAGGCTGCTGGCTAAGGTTGTCGAGTTGGGTAATCAAGCGGCTGATGGGGGTACGAAGCTCGTGCGAGGCATTGGCCGTAAACTCTTTCTGGGCTACATAAGCCTGCTCTATGCGCCTTAGCATTTGATTGAAAGACTGCGAAAGCAAACTGATTTCGTCGTTGTGAGGGCTTTGGGGCAGTTGGGTGTTTAGCTCTTGCACCGTTATCTCTGCGATGGTTTTTTGAAAATTATCGAGAGGTCTTAGCAATCTCTCGACCAGTACGTATGTAATGATCGCTACCAGCAGACTCCCCACCAAAAATACACCCCACAGCGTGTAGGACAAATATTGAAGTTTACTAAACCCATATTTGTCTTCGGCAGTGAGAATGACGTAGTAGGCATCTTCGGGAGTAACGACATACAGCCCCAGCAAATCTTTCTCTTTCTCTTGCCTAAAAAGTCGTTTTTTTTCTTTGATAATTTTCAAGTCGTCTAAATCATAACGAACTAAGGCATCGTTCAAACTACTGTAAATCAGTTCTTGATTTTTGTTGAAAATCAACAGTTTTTCGTTATAGAGATTATGAAGTCTATTGTCGTCT
>JBKBKL010000022.1:10818-36289 GCA_046294665.1 Runella sp. | reverse complement strand
AAAATCCCGGTGGCCAATGCTCTTTCTTTTTTGGGAAACCACTCGGCAGTAGCCTTGATAGCAGCGGGGAAGTTGCCAGCCTCGGTTACACCCAAAAAGGCACGTGCTACGCCAAACCCCAGCGTACTGTTGGCAAAAGCATGGCCGATTGCTGCCAAACTCCAAGTGGTAGTAGCGACACTATACCCCAATTTTGTCCCTATTTTATCAATAAACCGCCCTGCAAAAAGCAAACCAAAGGCATAAGACAACTGAAAAGCGATGACGATGTTGCCGTAGTCGGTTTCGGTCCAGCTAAATTCTTTTTCGAGGTAGGATTTGAGTAAACTGATGACTTGGCGATCGAGGTAGTTGATAGTAGTGGCAAAAAAGACCAGCGCGCAGATAGTCCAGCGATAATTTCTGGGTTTTTCCATGAGAAAAGGGTTTAAAAGTTGATCAATCAAATAAATCCGTGTCCAATCTGTGTTTATTTAAGGTTAATGGAACACGGATTGAAAGGACTGGACACGGATTGGTACTGATTTTAACTCAAATCTTATAGGTTTGCGAAAAACTAATTATGTAACCCATTGACAATAAAACTAAACCTATTAGGTTTTTTCGCAAATCAGTTTTGAACGATTATAAATCCGTGTCTAATCTGTGTTCTATTGATTTTTAAAAACACAAATTGAAAAATAAGAAAGCGATTTTTTGTACTGCATTATACCGCTAAAATAGTTTCGCTTTTTGGAACACCCGAACCAATATTTTTATCAAACCCGAAATATTCTTTTGCATTATGATAGCAAATACGCTGCACTATATGACCAATCCATTCCATATCGTGGGGGAGTTCGCCGTAGGTGATGTCGTTGCCGAGCATATTGCACAAAATCCGACGGAAATACTCATGGCGCGGAAACGACAGAAAACTACGTGAATCGGTGAGCATACCCACAAAACGGCTCAAAAGCCCCATGTTCGATAGCGCGTTGATTTGACGCTCCATGCCGTCTTTTTGATCCAAAAACCACCAACCTGACCCAAACTGTATTTTACCGGCTATAGAGCCGTCGTTGAAATTGCCAATCATGGTGGCTATTACTTCATTATCAGCGGGATTGAGGTTGTAGAGAATGGTTTTGGCAAGTTGGTCGGTTTCGTCCAAAAGCCCCAGAAACTTTGATAATGCTACCGCTTGGGGCCAGTCGCCGATGCTGTCCCAGCCTGTATCAGGGCCGAGAGTACGTAGCGCGCGGGTGTTGTTGTTGCGTAATGCCCCCAAATGAAACTGCTGCACCCAGCCAAGTTGGTGGTACATTGTGCCTAAAAAATGTAAAATGGCAGATTGATACGCAAGGACTTCGTGTTGTGTCAGCGATTGCCCATTCAAGGCTTTTTTGAAAATGGTATCGGCAGTTTCGGGCGTAAAATCAGCCGAAGGAATATACTCAAGCCCATGATCAGAAATACGACAACCTACTGACGCAAAAAAGTCGGCGCGGCTACGCAAGGCTTTTTGTAAATCGTTCAAATCGTTGATAGAAAAGCCTACTAAGTCAGACAATTTTTGAACAAACTCACCAAAGCGTGGATTTTGAATCAAAATGAACTTATCGGGGCGATACGCCGGCAGCATCTGAAAAGGAGTCTGTACTTCGGCTTGAAATTGTTGGTGAAATTCGAGCGAGTCAAGGGGGTCGTCGGTGGTGCAGATGACTTCGACGTTCATTCTTGAAAGTAGATTCCTCACCGAGTAAGCGGGTGTAAGTAGCTTTTCGGAAGATTGATAATAGACCGACTTTGCATTTTTGGGGCTAAGGGTTTCGTAGATGTCGAAATACCGTTGAAGTTCGAGGTGAGTCCAATGGTACAGCGGGTTTCGCATAGTATAGGGGACTGTTTCGGCCCATTTCTCAAATTTTTCAAAATCGGAGCTATTGCCGGTGCAGTAGCTTTCGTCAATGCCGTTGGCGCGCATGGCTCGCCATTTGTAGTGGTCGCCGTAGAGCCATGCTTGGGTGATATTTTCAAAGTTTTTGTCGGCCCAAACTTCTTGCGGAGGCAGGTGGTTGTGGTAGTCAATGATGGGCATCGGCTTGGCAAACTCGTGATATAGCTCACGTGCCACAGAGGTATGCAACAGGAAATCTTCGTCGAGAAAGGGTTTCATAAGATTAGTGTTTGACGAATGTAGTATTCATACACTAAGACGAAAATCTGCCTCTATACCCTTAGTAGGGTTATTTTTTTGATGCCAAAAGCCATTGCGCCAGTTCTTTGGCGGCCGAGAAGTTGGGATAGGTTTCGATAGGTATGAGTCGCCCGTCGGTGTATTCGTTGTAGAGCCACGGGTCGCCTACCACAAATACGCGCCCCTTGCCTATGTTGGCAGTAGCCATGATGATGTCGCCTTGGTCAGTTACGAGGGCTTTAGCGGGAGGTTTGACCGAAAGAGGAGCCAATTCTTTGATATACACCTGCCGTGTATTTTTAAAAATAGGGTTCGGGCTTTCGATGTTGATAAGTCCCTGATGCCAGTTGCGGCCTTGTACCATGTTGCGGTTTTTGGTCAAAAATTGTATTCCAAAAACAGCGGCCAATTGGTTGAAGTGTTTGTGTTCGCAGTTGGCGGTATCGTTGGCCATGAGTACGAGCGTACCTCCATCCTTCACCCATTTTTCGATTTGGGCGATGTCGCTGGCTTGAATGTAATTGGGTTGGGCGGTTTCCTTGGGAGTATCGGGATCTACGATGATATAGACAGACACCCCTTTTAGATTTTCGGAAGTAGGTGCCTCTTTGATAGCATGGGTCTTGGCTCCCAGTTCGTTGAAAATCTGCCCCCAAACCCAAAAACCAGAGTGCATACGGTCTTCCCAAGTGTAGTGAAACTGTTCGGTTTGGCCGTTGAGGTCTTTGCGAAATTCGCGGTTGAAGTAATAATCCAACGCAACGACTTTACCCTGTCCTACTTGATTTTCGGCAGAGATTTCTATTTCTGTACTTGCAAAAATAAAAGGGCCTACTCCCTTCAAATCGTTTTTGCGAATGGGTTCGCTCAAATAATACTCGTAGCTACCGTCGCGGTAGGGAGTGCCGCCTAAGCCTCCAACACTCACTGTTTTATGCAGCGACAACGTACCGTCAGATTCTTCGACTACAAATTCTTTCAAAATGCCTTTGTAGCCTTTTTGAGCAGCCGCCAAGAAAGATTTGTCCAAATACCCTTTACGAACCCCTTTGGCGAGCGCATATACAAACATACAGGAAGCAGAGGCTTCGAGGTAGTTGCCGGAGCGTGTACCCATATCCGTAATCTGCCACCATACGCCCGATTTGGGGTCTTGGTACTTGGCCAGCACAGGTGCCAAACGCCGTAAATATCCAATCAGAGTTGTACGCTTGGGGTGATTTTCGGGGAAATAGTCGAGTACGTCCACCAATGCCATGGCATACCAGCCAATGGCCCTACTCCAAAAATGAGGCGAGCGGCCAGTTTTGGGATCGGCCCAGCGTTGGGAGCGGCTTTCGTCGTAGGCATGATAGATGAGGCCAGTTTTTTCATCAACCGCGTATTTTTCGATGAGGTCAAACTGCCGAGCGATGTCGTCGAAATGCTCGGGGTGATTAAAGATTTTGCTGTACTCTGCCGCAAAAGGCTCTGCCATAAACAGCCCGTCGAGCCACATTTGGTAGGGATAGCGTTTTTTGTGCCAGTAACCTCCTTCGTTGGTACGGGGTTGGTTTTCGAGTTGTTTCCAGAGCAAATCAGCGGCTTTACGGTATTTTTCGCGCTCGGGCTGTGATTGCTGGGCGATAGTCAGCAATATACGCCCAGTGGGTATGTTGTCTATATTGAACTCATCGTACTGGTAAGTACGAATTGTACCGTCTTTTTGTACGTACCTGTCCATGTCGCGGCGGAGGTATTCAAAATACTTGCCGTCGCCGGTGCGGTACCATACTTTCTCGATGGCTTTGAGTATCAGCCCTTGCTCATAGTCCCAAGCGGCGGGTTTACCGTCTTTGACTGTGATCGAATCGCGGTGCCATTGCATGGCCGATTCAGCCATACGAACGGAATAAGGTTTTTGGGCGAGGCTATGAAGTGCTATAAAACCAAAAATGAGAAAAGGAATAGGTTTCATTTTGAAAAATTGATTCAAGTTCTACAAATGTTGCGCCTCTGCGAGGCTTTTGGGTATGGGGTGTTCATCATGGACTATTCTACAAATGTTGCGCCTCTGCGAGGCTATTATCCTGTTTCGGAGAAACGCCACATTTGTAGCTCTTTTCGCAATTTCCACGTTGGGCTTCGGAGAAGCCTAACCATAAAATTCAATTTAATCTTTCAACTTCAGTACCCCAAATGCCGCAGGGCGATGAAACCGTGGCGTATCTCCACTCATCGTTGGACTCCAGCAGAGGTAAGCACAATCGTCAGGAGAGCCTTTCCAGTCGGGGTTTGTATGCGGTTGTAGCGATACGATTCTGTAAAAGTTCAGACGAAAATTCTTCTGTTTTCCCCCAACCAACATCCACGGAAGTTTTAGACTACCTTGCCAGCTATCGGTAGTCATCGTTGCCGAATGTTCGATTTGAGCCATGTTATAGGGTACAAATGAGAGGTTTTCGGGAGCTTCGAGGGTAGGATTTTCTATCCAGCCTACAAAAAGAGCGTTGTTGGGGTTAAGTTCGATTTCCAAATACCGAGTGGGGGTTTCTTGACCGGCGGCAATGAACACTTCAAACACTTCTTGATTCCACATATCAGTATTGTGTTGGCGATAGGTGTTTTGATGAACGAATGGGTTTTGTAAACATTCAAACTCGATGTACAAAAACTGTTCATCATATTTTAACCTTACCATCGTAGGCTGCGGGGCTTCTTGCCCGTCGGTAGCGTAGTAAAAATGATTGTGGGCAAGTGGTGTCCACTCGTTTTGGCGGAGAGTTATGGTAGTTAAGGAAGCGTTCATCTTAAAACATTTTTAGACATACAGGCATCGAGACCTTGATTTCTTTGCCTGTGGGGGTAAGTTTGCCAGTCTGGGTATCCCGCCCAAAAATAACGATATTGTCGCTGTCTTGATTGGCTACAAGCACCCATCGGCCCGTAGGGTCTATCATAAAATTACGTGGTGTTTTGCCCAATACGTCTTGGTGGCCTATCAGTGTCAAATGGCCTGTTTTGGGCTGAATGGCAAAGATAGTCAGACTTTCGTGAGAATGCCGTGATAGTGGCATTGAGTTCTTGAATGACATAAGCCCATTTGCTATTTGGGTGAAAAGTAAAATGTCGAGGCCCTGCGCCGGGTATGACGCTCACAAAAGGAGGTTTTCCTTCCGATAGTTTTCCAGTACGGGTATCTAAATGATAGGCCATGATTTTGTCTATGCCCAAATCGGGGACAAATACGTCGCGGTTGTTGGGGGCAATATTGATAGAGTGGACGTGTGGCTTTTCTTGGCGAGAAGGATTGACACTGCTGCCTTCATGTTGAATGGTCTGTATAGCTGGGTTTACTGAGCCGTCGGTATTGATAGGTAAAATACTTAAATTGCCCCCGCCATAATTGCCCACCAGCACGTAGCGGCCTGTGTGGTCGGTGGCTATATGGCAAGCCCCTGCCCCTTCCGACGACTGGCTGTTGAGCAAGGCTAACCTCCCTGTATTTTTGTCAAAACTGAAGGCATTGACTGTACCACCTTGATTTTCACCTACCGAATAGACATATTTTTGATTGGGCGCAATAACCAAAAAAGAAGGGTTTTTGATACCTTTGGCGGTACTGATGTACTCGAAATCTCCCGTTTGGGTATCAAAACGATATACATAAATACCCTCGCTCGTTTTGGCGGTATAAGTCCCTACCAATAAATAATATTTCTGCGACCATGCCTCCAACATTAGCGCACTTTGAAGAAAACAGAATAGTAGGATTTTTTTCATTAGTTCAAATGACAATATCACAATTCAAAAGCATATGATGATTCGTTTTTTACTTCTTTGGACTTTGATGGGTGCTGTATTGGTTCAAGCACAACCAATTCCCCAAATCTTCCCTAAAGACTCTGTATTGACGGTTCTTACTAAGATAGGCTCGGTGGTGTATGTGTATAATGTCTGCTGCTTCAGTTGAAAGCTTAGAAACCCGATTTGCTCATCAGTAATCGGAAAAATCAAAATAGACTATATATTTAAACTTGATCAAAATTGATTTGCGAAAAAACCTAATATTTTCCCGTTGATTATCAGGTAGTTACATAGTTATTTTTTCGCAAACCTATGAGGTTTAAGTATAAACAAGATTTGACAGACAATAAAATTCAATCAACTACAAACTTTAGACAATCTTTGTAGTTTAGGCTTTAGATTAAATCCTAAGTTCATGACTCATCAAACCATTATTTCTATTCAAAATCTTCACAAGTCTTATGCCAAAAAAATGGTGCTACAAGGCATCAATTTGGAGATTGAGAGGGGGCAAATCATCGGGTATATCGGCCCCAATGGAGCGGGCAAAAGTACCACTATCAAAATCCTTACAGGTTTACTCCCTGATTTTGCAGGAGATATAAAAGTATTGGGATATGATTTGCGAGTAGATGCCCTCGAAATCAAAAGGAGAGTGGGGTACGTACCTGAAAATGCAACGCTCTATGAAGTACTGACCCCCATGGAGTATCTACTTTTTTTGGGAAGGCTACACCAAATGCCCGATGAATTGATTGAGCGTCGTGCTATGGAGTTATTAGAAATTTTCGATCTCCAACATCAAGCAGACCTGCGTATGAATACCTTTTCTAAAGGTATGCGCCAAAAGGTGTTGCTGATAGCAGGATTGATACACAACCCCGAAATCCTTTTTCTTGATGAGCCTTTATCAGGTTTAGATGCCAATGCGGTCATTTTGGTCAAAGAAGTACTTCTCAAACTGCGCGATGCCGGCAAAACGATTTTTTACAGTTCACATATCATGGACGTAGTCGAAAAAATTTCGGACCGAATCATACTAATCAATCAAGGTACAGTCATTGCTGACGGAACTTTCGATGATTTAAAACAATTCGCTCGTAACGATTCGCTCGAAAGTATTTTCCAAGATTTGACGGGCAATAGTACCATTCAGCGTCGTGCCGATGATTTTCTAAATGCCCTGCGTTAAACCCTCAACTTTCTATCCCAATGACCAACGCTGTACTTCGATTTTTAGATAGGTTTCGTTCGGTTTTTGAATGGCTTGGTGCTGATTATGAGCAGCTAAGACTTATAGTCAGCTTAAAATTTTTGATACAAAATCGAACGCCTTCTTCCCTATTCAATTCCTACAATAAAGATAAAAACCCTAACCAAAGTTTTTGGCTGGTTTGTGCATTAATCCTGTTCATTAATGCCATTGTAGGTTTGACTATTTTCTTTATTGATCAGCCCTATTATGGCCTTATTTTTCCTTTTTCTTATGCTTTGGTCATGTCGGTCATGGTATTTGTGAGTGATTTTTCTACTACCTTACTCGACACTTCCGACAACATCATTATCCTACCAAGACCTGTTCAAGCACGGACAATAATGCTGGCAAGATTGGTTCATATTGGCTCGTATCTGCTTTTGATTTCATTCAGTGCATTGCTTTTTCCGATTATCTATGCTGGCTTCAAGTATGGCCCCTTGGCGGCAGTCGTGTGTATCCTGCTTACTGTTTTGCAGGCTATGATTGCTCTTTTTGTTACGACTCTACTGTATATGCTACTGATCAGAGTAATGCCAGAGGAGCGTGTCAAAGACATAGTGAGTTATTTTCAGATAGTGTTTACGGTCGTAGTTACCTTAGGCTATCAAATGATTGGGCGGTTTTTTTCATGGATAGACAAAGATAGCATGGGTATCTCACCCGAAACTTGGCATTATTTCTGGCCACCATTTTGGGCTTCGGGTACTGTACAATGGATAGTAAAGCCTTCTGAAGATTGGAGTTTAATGATTGTGCTTGCGTTGTCAATACCCTTTTTGTCGGTACTGATACTCAACTACTTGTCACCTACATTCAACCATGCTTTAGCAACGCTCGGAACGGGGGACACCCAAAAGTTACTAAAAACCACTTCCAACCGAAGAAAGAGCTGGATTTCAAAATGGGCAAGTATATGTACAAAATCCGGTGTAGAAAGAGCGATTTTTGAGTTGTCTTGGAAAATCACAGCCCGTGATCGGCGGTTCAAATTACGTACTTACCCCATTTTTGGCTACATGATTCCTGTGATTTTTATAGCCTTTAAAAGTGTCTTTAGATCATTGAATAATAATGAGGAATTATCGGAAGAATACCTTTTTCCTATCTACATGAGTATCACAGTCATACTGATGTTTTACCAGCAAACGTTTTTCAGCGATGATTATAAAGCCAGTTGGGTCTATTTCGTAACACCGCATTCCAGTCCACGCGATGTATTGGTAGGCAATTTGAAGGTCATTATACTCAAATTTTTCACACCTTTTTACCTTCTATCGGCTGTACCTATTTGGTGGTTTTGGGGTTGGAGAGTACTCGATGATTTGTTGTTGTGTTATGGCGTTGCGCTTACAGCCGTGATGTTGGAGGTGGTTTTCAAAGACTCTTTCAAAATTCCATTTTCTAAGAGTCCTGAAACCCTGAAAGAACTTAGCCAAACCTCAACTTTGGTGGGGCTTATGATATTATTGCCTATTTCCGGCCTCGCACATTGGGGCTTGACCCAACTCCCTTATGGTGTGTCTGCGGCTTGTTTGGTAGTCGCTTTCGGGGTGTATTCTTTATATCGTCGTTATGAACAAATCACTTGGGAGCAGTTTGAGTTATGATGATTCGTTTTTTACTTCTTTGGACTTTGATGGGTGCTGTATTGGTTCAAGCACAAGAATCACCCCAACTCTTCCCCAAAGACTCTGTAGTACTGGTTCGTACTAAGACATCGCTTCCGTATTTGTTGTATGGTTTGGGCGAAGACAGGCTCGGCGGTGCCAAAATGGAGTATTTGGATTCGCTGGTTTTGTTGAAAATAACGGGTGTTTACAAAGACCTGTATCGTATCAAACTCACGGAGTCGCTCCATGCGTGGATACCCCAGCAGCTTACGCAGCGCGATAGTATTATCAAAAAAATACCTTACTCTTATCTGACAAGTTCATGGAGAGTCTATGGCGACGAGCGTCATGATTTTTTATCGGTGTCGTTGCCGGAGCGATTGCCCTATCGGAGTTGGCAAGAAACTGACCCTTCACGAATCGTAGTTGAGCTTTTTGGGGCTACGACCAATACCAACTGGATCACCCAACTTACTTCGGCCAAAGAGATTAGCCAAGTGGACTATGAACAACTCGCCGACGATTACTTACGCATCAACATTCGACTGCGCCACAGGCAGCATTGGGGCTATGCTATCAGATACGAAGGGCGAAGGCTCGTCGTCAGTGTCAAACATCAGCCCTCACGCCTGAAACTCAACGCCTTGACCATCGCTCTCGATGCTGGGCATGGAGGTAGCAACCTGGGAGCGAGAGGGCTTCGCTCGAAAGTATGGGAAAAAGACTTGAATTTGCGCATCGTTTTGGCCCTCAAAAAAGAATTGGAACGCAAAGGCGCAACGGTCATTTTGACACGCGATAAAGACACGCTTATCGGCAACAACGACCGGCTGCTTCGGTTGCGAGCCTTGAAGCCCGATTTGCTCATCAGTGTACACAACAACGCCGCCGCAGACACCGTCAAAGTACGCGGTACGAGTACCTACTACAAGCACGTCGGTTTCAGGCCATTGAGTGAGCATATCCTCCGAAGGCTGCTATCGCTCGGAGTGGCCGAATATGGATTGGTAGGGAGATTCAATTTTACGCTCAATGCCCCTACCGAATACCCCAATGTACTGGTAGAAGGGCTTTTTATGAGCCAGCCCGACGACGAGGCTTTGTTGCTGAATCCAACCTTTCAAGCCAAAATGGCGCGCCAGATTCGTCGCGGAGTAGAGGATTGGCTGAAAAGAGTCGGAAAAAAGACGTAAATTGTTTCCTCACAGATTTCGCCAACGACATCACAGATACGGCACTACCGTTTCCAAGCCGATACCCCTTGAGCCTTTGATGAGGATATGGGTATTTTGCTGGGGGTGGTCTATGAGCCAGTTGTGTAGCGAAAATTTATCGGGAAAATAATAGGCTTTGGGCAACGCGGGTAGGGCATCTTTGATAAGCTGACCGGCTAAGATCACCACATCAAAAGACTGCTTGGCCACCAACTGCCCCAAGGCCAAATGTTCGGCGGGGGCATCGTCGCCCAGTTCGAGCATATCGCCCAGAATCACCATTTTTCGTTCGGCTTTCATTTTACCAAAATTCTCAATCGCTGCTGCCATCGAAGACGGATTGGCATTGTAGGCATCCATGATGACGGTGTTAGTGCCTTTTTGTACTACTTGTGAGCGGTTGTTGGTGGGGTTGTAGGCTGCTACGGCCTGATGCGCTGCTGCTGCCGAAACCCCAAAGTATGCCCCAATCGCCAATGCGGCGGCGATGTTTTCAAAATTATATTTGCCCGTAATCTGGGTATTGATGACCTCACCGGTCAAGGGGTCTTGATAAACGATGAAAGGGCTATCTTCGAGCAATACGGGGGCTTTATCATCGGCAAGGTAAGGTACGATTTCTCGGAACGTCCGCTCCGAAATCATTTCGCTGAGGGTGGCGTTGGAGGCGTTGTAGAATACCGTGCCGCCTGATTGCGCCAGCCAGTCGTACAATTCGCCTTTTCCTATGCGAACACCCGCCAGACCTCCAAACCCTTCCAAATGTGCCTTGCCGATGTTAGTAATCATACCATGCGTAGGCTCGGCTATACTGCTCAACAAGGCAATTTCTTTCTGATGATTGGCCCCCATTTCTACGACTGCCATCTCGTAGCTGTGATCAATCGAAAGCAATGTGAGCGGTACGCCGATGTGGTTGTTGAGATTTCCTTGGGTAGCATAGGTTTTAAACTTGGTCGCCAAAACCTTCGCAATGAGTTCTTTGGTAGTGGTTTTGCCATTGGAGCCGGTTAAGCCTACTATGGGTATGTTGAGTTGTTTGCGGTGGTAGTTGGCCAACTGCTGTAAGGCTACCAACGTATTTTCTACGACCAAATATCGCTCGTCGGTGGCTACGGTTACGTCATCAACGAGGGCATATTTTGCTCCTTTTGCTAAGGCTTCTTGGGCGTATTGGTTGCCGTCGAATTTCTCACCACGCAGGGCTACAAACAAACAGTCGGGAGTAATCTTGCGCGTATCGGTCGAAACTCCTTTGCAAGACAAAAAAATAGTGTGAAGTTGGGGGAGGTTCATAAGTTGAAAAATCAATTTTGAGGCTCTTTGCTCCAAATTTCGTAAATTTTATTGCCGGTGCTGCTTAGGCCGCTATGATGCCAATCTTTGCCGTCTTTGAGTTCATAATCGAAGGTAAGAGAAGCACCCACACGGCTATTGTCGCGACTGAAAAACTCAATATTTTCGGTGTATTTGCCGTCTTTGATGGTGTAAGTACCACCACCAGAGCCGAAAAACTGTTTGGTTTCAGTATTGATAGCGGCCCATTGGAAGCGTGTCCCCGATAGTATTTTGAGGGTTTTGCGTGAGCCGCGCTGCATTTGGCTGATTTTACCGTCATTATTCATACGTCCTGTGATGCGATAAATGGCCGTAGCCGGGGTGTTGCCGTCGTCTATGGGTTGCCAGTTGCCCCATTGCTCGAGTTTGAGGGTTTTGCCTTTGGTGTTGGCTTTCTGAACAAACGTTTTTTGGACCTGAGTAGAATCGGTCGTATTGAACTCACAGCGGTAGGTCAGTTTGCCTTTTTCGACTTGAAACGTACCGCCTTCGGTATTGAGAAACTGCTTTTCCTTGTAGCGAGCAATCATCAGGTAATTGTCGGCACAAATCATCACTGCCGTAGCTCCATCGGGGGTAGTTTGTTGCCACGCACCTTTCCACTGGGCAAAAGTAGAGGCCGATAGCCCTACAAACAAAAATAGCCAAAATGATTTTTTCATGATTTTTGGGGGTTTGGTTTTCAAAACAAAGGTAGGCATTACATCGAGGTTTTTGAAATTTCAGCGATGGGTATGCCTTTATAAAAATAAAACAGTCCGCAGAGGCAGACTGTTTTTATCCAATCAATTTTTCACTTTTTTCCAATGAAAAAATCCTTTACACATTCATTAGTGATTCGCGGCGGCGCATTTTACCAGCCGGAATCCCAAACATCATCTTGAAACGACGACAAAAATAGGCGGTATCTTTGTAGCCTACTTCTGCACCAATGGCTCTGATGCTTTTTTTGGTGGTACGCAGCAGCGTTACGGCCTGCTCCATACGCTGATATTCGATGTAGTCTTGTGGATTGATTTGGGTGAGCATTTTGAAGTATTGCCCTACATAGTCTTCCGATACGTTGGCTACATTGGCCAATACTTTGTTGGATAAATCGCCTCCCAAATTGTTTTTAATGTAGGCAAAAATGTCTATCAAACGGGGGTCTTTGAAGTAGGTGCTGTTGGTTACAAGTTGCTCCACAAAAAGGCGATTTTTGAGAATATAGCGAATGACCTCAATGGCTAATTCTTCGGTTTTGATTTTGATGATGCGCCCGCGCCCAGCCAAGTCGCTGAAATCTTCCTGTAAAATCTCACCGATAAGCCGACCCATGTGTGGATTATTCTTGATGATAAATGGTGGAATATCCAATGAGGTGAAAAAGTTGACAGAGTCGAACACTTTGGCATCGAAAGCTACTAAGCCAAAGGTATTGGGTAGCTTACCTACTTGAGAGGCATCTCTCAAGCTGTCAAAGTAAAGTTCACGACGAGTCATAAATTCTTCATTACTAACCACTTTAGGGGTAGCACCATCGCCCGTGCTGTAAGTTACGGTGGCGTGTTTGCCTCCTGGAATGAAGAGCATGTCGCCCACTTCTATGCGCTCGTTTCCAAAGGATACCTCGCCATCATAGAGAATCATCAAAGAATTTTCGACATCATAAAAATTCTTGATGGTAATCGTTTGTAACATACGTGTATGGCGAGCTTTGATAAACTTCACGCCCAGCGATTCTATTATTTTATTATAATCTTCCATTGAAAAAAATGGGTTATTTTGCTCTAAAGTACAACAACTAAAAAATTTACTTGTTTGAAAATTTGTACAAAACTAATAATTGTACAAAACTAATACAAGGGTGTAATTTTTTTAAAGATAAAAAAAAAGGTGCGAATCCTGCAAGGAAACGCCCCTCTTTTTTTTAAAAAAATATAAAAATTGGATTTTTTAGGCTTTTTGTAGCTCTCGTGCTATTACCATTTTTTGTATTTCTGAGGTACCCTCATAGATTTGAGTAATCTTGGCATCACGCATAAGCCGCTCTACATGAAACTCTTTGACGTAGCCATAGCCGCCGTGGATTTGTACGGCCTCGGTGGTAGCCCACATGGCTACTTCAGAGGCAAATAATTTGGCCATAGCGGCAGCTTGTACGTAGTCTTTGCCTTCGTCTTTAAGGCGAGCGGCTTTATAAACCAGCAATCTTGCGGCTTCGATTTTGGTGGCCATTTCGGCCAATTTAAACTGAATCGCTTGATGCTCGAAAATGGGCTTACTGAAGGCTTTGCGCTCGTGGGCATACTTGAGCGATAGCTCTAAGGCACCGGCAGCAATGCCCAAGGCTTGGGCGGCTATCCCGATACGTCCGCCGTTGAGCGTACTCATCGCAAACTTAAAGCCAAAACCATCTGCTCCGATGCGGTTTTCTTTGGGGACTTTTACATCACTAAACATCAGCGAATGGGTATCGGAGGCTCGTATGCCCATTTTATCTTCTTTTTTACCTACCACAAATCCTTCCCAGCCTTTCTCGACGATCAGGCAGTTGATGCCACGGTGACGGAGTTCGGCATTGGTTTGGGCCATTACCAAACATACCGACGAGATGTTGCCGTTGGTAATCCAGTTTTTGGTGCCATTGAGTAAGTAGTACTCTCCACAATCTTGGGCGGTGGTATGCTGTGAGGTAGCATCAGAGCCTGCTTCTGGCTCGGAGAGGCAAAAAGCCCCGATGATTTCTCCGGAGGCCAGACGAGTCAGGTATTTTTGTTTTTGTTCTTCGGTGCCGTAGGCTTCCAAGCCGTAGCATACCAGCGAGTTATTGACCGATACTATCACCGAAGCCGAGGCATCTACTTTGGAGAGTTCTTCCATGGCCAGCACATACGATACGGTGTCCATGCCGCCACCGCCATATTCGGGCGATACCATCATGCCCAAAAAACCTAACTCTCCCATACGTTTGAGCAGATGAGGGTCAAATTTCTGCTCATTGTCGCGCTCGATGATGCCGGGAAGAAGCTCATTCTGGGCAAAATCGCGCGCTGCTTCTTTCACGGCCAGATGCTCTTCGGTCAGGTTGAAGTTGATTCCTTCTAAGGTTATTTCACTCAATGCCATTTTTGAAGTATATTTAGTTTGTTGATTTTCAAAAATAGTGTTTTTTTGGAGTTGTTTACAAATAATTCAAAACTAAAATCTTAATCTTAATTGTTCAGATGCGGCTATCTGCACAGCAACTTTTCGACCAATTGGTCAATGAATATGGTATCATTGGTCAAACGGGAGTGATTCAATTCCGTTTGAAAAATTTGACTATTGAAGTCGAATCAAAAGATTCTGTTGGGAACTTAATCCAAGAGTGGTTACAAAGTTGGCTGAAGTCGCAAGGTATTTCTTTTGAAACAAACCCAAGTTCCCAGACTTTTCCAGATATTTTTCTGGATACCACCAATCATAAAAGAGGACTTTTGGAAATCAAAACCTTCGATATTGACCGTGGGCCAGGTTTTGACTTAGCCAATTTTGACTCTTACTGCAACTCACTATTGACTCACGCATATCGTTTGGATTCGGATTATTTGATTATAGCCTACCAAATGAGCGGGGCGGCTATTACGATCAAAAATGTATGGCTCAAGAAGATTTGGGAGTTGTCGGGAGGGAGTTCAACGTACCCTCTCAAAGTCCAAGAGAAAAAGAATATTATCTACAATATTCGTCCTATCATTTGGTATTCAGAAAGAAGCACTTTCAAGGCTTTTGAATCAAAGGAGGAGTTTTTGATAGCACTCAACAATACTCGCTATCAATATCCTCCGACAAGGCATGGCAATGCACATTGGCTAAATAAAGTACTGAGAAATTATGAAGAGCATACAGGGATTAAGCTAAGCATTCGCTAATGCTGGCTGATAGCACGTCGCTAATCTTTCTGAAATAGCTTCTACTACACTTACTGCTACTGTATTGCCCAGAAGGTCAAAACCTTCTTCGACTTTGACGGGCATCTCGAACCATTCGGGATAACCAAAAAGTCGTAATCCTTCACGTAAAGTCATACGACGTAGCCCTGCGCCATCAGGCACTACCAGTCGAGCCATATCAGTAGCCACTAATGTAGGGGCGACCCCATTAGGGTCTAAAATTTTATTGACTTCAAAGCTCAATTTGCCAGCTACGATGTTGTAGCCCGGTTTCAAGGATTTATTTTCGAGACGATACTGCTTAATACCAAGTAATGTATTTTCTTGTATCAAACTTTTGGGGTATTCAAATTTCAGATAACCCTTTTTTACTAAGTCATTAAGCATTTCTTGTAAGTTGGGTGTATCGTAGAAGGTTTTGATTTGTTCGAGGGTCAGGGGCATTCCGTCCATCCAAGAGATACCATGCTCGGCAGCCCATTTTTTCTTTCGCCGCTCTTTGAAAAGGCGATTGAGCAACACGGATTGCTCTTCCGAAACAGTTCCCTTCAATTCTATATCCCAGCTATGGATATTATTGTTGCCTCCGCGCTTGTCTTTGATAGATTTGCCATACAACTCGTTGAGTGAAAAATGACTCAACAACAAGTTGATAAACTTACTTTTGAGCGTGGGCAATCCTTTTTCTAAAATATCTTTTATTTTGGCTTCTTTTTTTTCAAACCCTTTCAATGGAATCACCTCATTAAGTGTACCTACAATAAATACCCTTTTTCGAGCTTGGGGTAAGCCAAAATACTCTGCGTTCAGTAAATTCCAACTAACTTGGTATCCTAATGCAGTTAGTTTTTCGACTATGGTATGCAGTGTACGACCGATGGGGTCTTTTTTATTTTCTAAATCGTGTTTGATAAGTCCTTCTACGTTTTCAAGAATAAATCCATAGGGTTTTTTATCGGCAATGATTCGTTCTATTTCAAAAAAAAGTGTCCCTCGAGTATCTACAAACCCGAGCCTTTTGCCTGCTGCGCTAAAAGCTTGACAAGGAAAGCCTCCCAATAAAAAATCAAAATCTGGAATTTCTTCGTTTTTTACTTGGGTAATATCGCCCACAAAAAAGTCATGGCGGAAGTTGTGATGCAAAACCTTGAGTGCATGAGGTTTTATTTCGGAAGTCATCACACATTTAGTTTGAAAGCCTGCTTTTTGGAAGGCTTGTTCAAACCCAAGACGTAGCCCACCTATACCTGCGAAAAGGTCAATAAATTTAACTTCCTGCATTTGCGGTCTTTGATTTTTTAGTTCGATAGATAACAATAGGCTCAGAAACCAAATCGGGAGTTACGTCTGGAACAAAGTTTTTGCAACCAATAGCATTGAGGCACTGAATCAAAAAAACTGCGCTAAACGTACCGCGACTTATTTTGCTGTCAATACTTGACTTGGTTTCTTCAACACCCAAACCAGCTAATAGATCTACCAAATCTTCAGTAGAAATACCACGTCTTACCAGCTCAGATTTGAGAAGGCGTTTAGTTTTGTCATTCCAATTAGCTTGAGTCATTTAACGTAAGATTTATTGCAAATATGAGAAATTTATACAAAAAATGCAAAATATTCTCACTTTACCCACGCTTCTACTTCTTCTTTCTTGGGCATAGGGGCTTCGATTTTGAGCTTTTTACGCAGGCCGCCGAGGTCGTTGAAAATTTTGTTGGGATTGGCTCCTTTGAGCGATTCGAGTGTAAGGAAACCCATTTTTTGAATGGCTGGCACATACTCCGCCGGAATCCCCAAAGCTACATAATCAGCCTCGGAGGCTGTTTCTACTTTCTTTTCGGGGCGCATCTGCGGGAAAAACAATACCTCTTGGATACTGGGGCTGTTGGTCATGATCATCGTCAAGCGGTCTATGCCTATGCCGATACCAGCGGTGGGTGGCATACCGTATTCGAGGGCACGGAGGAAGTCGTCGTCCATGGCCATGGCTTCTTCGTCGCCGCGTTCGGCCAAGCGGAGTTGTTCTTCGAAACGCTCACGTTGGTCTATGGGGTCGTTGAGTTCGGAGTAGGCATTGCAGATTTCTTTGCCGTTGCAGATACCCTCAAAACGCTCTACTAACCCCGGTTTGCTACGATGTTTTTTGGTCAATGGCGACATTTCTACGGGGTAATCGGTAATAAACGTAGGCTGAATGAGCAAATGCTCGACTTTTTCGCCAAAGATTTCGTCTATCAACTTGGCTGCCCCCATGGTTTCGTCCACTTCTATTCCTAAGTTTTTGGCGGTTTGACGCAGCTGTGCCTCGTCCATACCTTCGATATTGATGCCCGTGAAAGCCTCAATGGCTTCAAACATCGTGTAGCGTTTCCATGGACGCTGAAAATCAATGATATGCTCGCCAACTTGCACTTTGGTATCGCCGTGTAGGGCTATGGCTACTTGTTCTATCATTTCCTCGGTGGTGTCCATCATCCAGTTGTAGTCTTTATAGGCGACATAAAACTCCACTTGTGTAAACTCCGGGTTGTGGAAGCGGCTCATGCCTTCGTTGCGGAAGTCTTTGGCAAACTCAAAAACACCGTCATAACCTCCTACGATGAGGCGTTTGAGATACAGCTCGTTGGCGATACGCAGATACAATGGCATATCGAGGGTGTTGTGGTGTGTTTTGAAAGGTCGTGCGGCTGCCCCACCGTGAATGGCCTGCAAAATGGGTGTTTCGACTTCGAGCAAGCCCTTGTTGATGAGGTAGCTACGCATGGTCTGCACCAACTTGGCGCGTTTGATAAAAATATCTTTGACGTGCGGATTGACAATCAAGTCCACATAACGCTGGCGGTAGCGTTGTTCGGGGTCAGCAAAAGCATCATAGACCTTACCGTCCACTTCTTTGACCACAGGCAGTGGTCGGAGCGATTTGTTTAAGATTTTGAACTCCTGCACGTGTACCGAAATTTCGCCCGTTTGAGTCGTAAAAACAAAACCCTTGACACCGACGATGTCGCCAATGTCCAAGAGTTTTTTGAAAACGGTATTGTAGAGCGTTTTATCTTCGTCGGGGCAGAGATCGTCGCGGCGGAAATAAAGCTGGATACGCCCGCTGCTGTCTTGTAGTTCGGCAAAAGAGGCACTCCCCATGATGCGAAAGCCCATCAAACGCCCCGCAAGAGATACATTTTTGTAATCTAACTTGTTGTTCTCGTAGTTTTTCAAAATATCGGCTGCCGTAGCATTGACTTCAAAAGTTTCGGCAGGATAGGGGTCAATGCCCATTTGGAGGAGTTGTTCGCGCTTTTGGCGGCGTAAAAGTTCTTGTTCGCTCAACATTGTCAATTGGGTTGTCATTCCCTTTTTTGGGGAGGTATTTATATTAAATATTCACTTACTTTCTAATTGCTTCGATTTCTTGAGTAGGACGAATCAATGGATGTGGGTGTCTGACAAAATCTATTTTTACTTCACCAATAAAACCAAAAATGCCAAATTTTGGGGTTGCTCTAATGATTTCTAAGCCATGGCCAAACTCACTTGTTAGACTGTCAATCACTTCATCATTTTCAAATGTATTGGGAGAAAATAAATCTAAATCAACAGATAGACTATGTCCATACATTAAAGACAAGGCGGTACCCCCCACCAAAGAAAAATCTCTAAGGGTAGGGAGTTGCATGAGTTTTTTCAATATGGAAAAAGTGTTGGGGTCGACTGTCTTGATATGTAGCATCGAAAATCAGTTAATGGGCGACCAATCACAGCACTTGCTAAATACATCGTCATCTCTGGTAAAAACTTAGCATTAATTAGTGCTTCGGTTATTTTCTCGTCTCCATAATAGCGACGACAATGTCGAATATCCTCTACATCGCCACGCTCAAATACTCTGACAATCACAAAATCAGCTTTAGCATCGTAATCAATTTGCTCGAAATTCACGTCCCAAAAAATGCGTTTATTGAAAATAGGCTTAGTTTTCGATTCCATTTAGTGATACTTTAAATTTTACAAATGCTTACCCATTTTTGAATGGTCAGTAAACTTACTCAATTTTAAGTTTTAAAATAGATACAGTAATTTTTCAAGAAAAGTTTTGCAAAATTAGCCAAAACCAAGTCATTATATTTGACAACCTCCTTCAAAATCATATTTTTATGCCTCTTATCAAAGCTGTTCGTGGGATTGCTCCCGTATTTGGTGCCAATTGCTGGCTTGCCGACAATGCCACCGTCGTAGGTGAAGTAATCATGGGCGACCACTGCACGGTTTGGTTCAATGCCGTCGTGCGTGGCGATGTACATTCGATTACGATGGGCGATTATGTCAATGTCCAAGATGGGGCTGTGATTCATTGCACTTACCAAAAATTCAAAACTACCATCGGCAGCTACGTTTCGATAGCGCACAATGCCATCGTACACGGCTGTACCATCGAAGACAAAGTACTGGTGGGCATGGGTGCGATTATCATGGACGGAGCGCACATCGGCAGCGGCTCTATCATCGCAGCGGGAGCCGTCGTAACGCAAGGGAAAGTCGTACCACCAGGTACAGTTTGGGCGGGCAATCCTGCCAAGTACCTCAAAGACGTTACACCCGATTTGGAAGAAGTCTTCATGCGTACTGCCAACAACTACGTCATGTATGCCGAATGGTTTAAAGAAAGTTGAAGAAAAAAATTTGGAAAAATCGGGCTAACCCCTTAATTTTCAAGTTTAAACTTCCTCTTTTGAACCGTTATGACTAAACGTCAAGCTGCTCCAATCGCCCCAGTGGCAGAGCCAAAACCACATTATTTGTCGCTTCATGATGACCTTAGGCTCGACCCCTACTACTGGCTTCGCGACCGTAGAAACCCCGAAGTAATCGCCTATCTCAAAGCCGAAAATGCTTATACCGAAACGATGCTGCGACCCGTGAAACGCCTTCGTGAGGCTCTTTTCAAAGAGATGAAGGCGCGTATCAAAGAAAACGACGAGTCGGTGCCTTACAAAGACGGCAATTATTGGTACTATTCTCGCTATGAAAAAGGGGGCGAGTATCCTATCTATTGCCGCAAATACCAAACACTCCAAGCCGAAGAGGAAATCCTGCTCAACAACAACGAACTCGCTCGTGGTCATAACTATTACAGTACTACTTTCCCCGAAATTTCGGACAATGAGCAAATCGCTGCTTTTGGTGAAGATATAGTCAGCCGACGGCTCTACACACTAAGATTTAAAGACTTGACTACAGGCGAGTTTTTAGCCGACCAAATCCCCAACACCGAGGGAGGCAACTACGCTTGGGCCGAAGACAACCAGACTATTTTCTACATTCGTAAGCACCCCGAAACGCTGCTGGGCTATCAAGTATGGAGGCATACGCTGGGGCAGCCAGAAGATACGTTGGTCTATGAAGAAACCGACGACCAATTTTACTTGGGGCTTTTTCGAATGAAATCCAAAAAATATATAGCTATTGTATCTGACCAAAACGGGGTTGCTACCGAATACCAACTCCTCAACGCCAGTACACCTACCGATGCTTTTGTGTCGTTTCTGCCCCGCCAGCGTGGGCATGAGTACTTTGTGGAGCATTTTGAAGACAAATTTTATGTAAGAACCAATCTTCAGGAGGCAACCAATTTTAAATTGGTAGAAACTGCAGAATATTTTCCTACCGATACGACCCAATGGAAAGAAGTGATACCTCATCGGCCAGAGGTGTATTTGGAGGGAATCGAAGTTTTCAGAAAGTATTTGGTACTTCAAGAACGAAAAGAGGGGCTTTTGCAAATTCGTATCATCAATCAGGCTACCAATACCGAGCATTATTTATCCTTCGATGAACCTACTTACACAGCCTACTTGAGTACTAATCCTGATTTTGACACCCAAACCCTCCGTTTTGGTTATACATCGCTCACTACACCCAATAGCACCTTTGACTATGACATGGAAAGGCAAGAAAAAAAGTTGCTCAAACAACAGGAAATACTCGGCGGCTTCGACAAAAACAACTATCGAACCGAACGACTCTATGCTCTTGCCAGAGATGGAGTCAGGATTCCGATTTCGATTGTTTATCGGAAAGATTTTGTCCGAAATGGTAAAGGCTCACTTTTACAATATGCTTATGGCTCTTATGGACATTCCACTGACCCTACGTTCAGTTCGGTCAGGTTGAGTTTGCTTGATAGAGGGTTTGCTTTCGCGATTTGCCACGTCAGAGGAGGCCACGAAATGGGGCGGCAATGGTACGAAAACGGCAAGATGCTCCACAAGAAAAATACTTTCAATGACTTCATTGACTGCTCCTTGTTTTTAATTGAGCAACAATGGACTTCGCCCGAAGGACTATTTGCGATGGGCGGAAGTGCCGGAGGGTTGCTCATAGGGGCCGTAGCCAACATGGCGCCGCACCTCTACAAAGGCATGGTAGCTCAAGTACCCTTCGTAGATGTCGTAACGACCATGCTCGACGAAACTATTCCCCTCACCACAGGCGAGTACGAAGAATGGGGCAACCCCAACGAAAAGCAATACTACGACTACATGAAATCCTACAGCCCTTACGACAACGTGACGGTGCAAGAATATCCAAATATGCTCGTTACGACGGGACTGCACGATTCGCAAGTACAGTATTGGGAGCCTGCCAAATGGGTAGCCAAACTCCGTCAATACAAAACCGATAACAATTTGCTGCTACTTCACTGCGACATGGCCGCTGGGCATGGAGGAGCGTCGGGGCGTTTTAAAAGGCTTCGAGATGTAGCCCTCGAATATGCTTTTTTGTTGAGTTTGTAAAAAAAACCTTCTCATGCCGGTACTTATGTCAGTGGGCAGGGTTTGGGGGTGGGGTGCGTTGTCTAATGACTTCATAAAGTACCATACCCGCTGCCACTGATACATTGAGCGAAGCAACTTGTCCCTGCATCGGTATTTTGACGATTTCGTCGGATCGCTGGAGCAAATCCGACGAAATCCCGTCTTCTTCTGACCCCATGATGAGAGCCGTAGGCGTGCTAAAGTCGGCCTCTGATAGGTTTTTTGAGGATTTTTCGGTGCAGGCTACTACCTGTACTCCACTTTCTTGAAGGTATTTTACGGCCTCCCAAAGATTATTTTCGCGGCAAACGGGCAGGTAATTCAATGCTCCCGAGGAGGTTTTGAGTGCGTCGCTGTTGATTTGGGCGGCTCCACGCATAGGCACTACCAACGCATGAACACCCATACACTCTGCTGTACGGGCAATGGCCCCAAAATTGCGAACATCGGTGATTCTATCCAACAATAGTAGCAAAGGAGTTTCGCCCTTTTCAAAAATACCTGTCAAAACATGGTGCAAGGATACATACCGAATCGCTGATGTAAAAGCGATGACTCCTTGGTGATTTTTGCGCGTGATTTGGTTGAGTTTCTCCATCGGCACACGTTGGAGAGGGATACCCCGCTCGGTAGCCAGTTGCTGTATGTCTGCAAAACCCTGCTCGCGATACACCAAGATTTTGTCTATCTCTTGTCCCGACCGCAAACTTTCTAAGACAGGCTGCAAGCCAAAAACAAGTTCTTTCTCTCGAGCTTTGTCCACAGGCTTGGTGGTATGAAACGTTCTTTTTTTGGGGAAATCGTCTTTTGGATATGCCATGATTTTCAAGGTTTTTGGGCTATGACCGCTGCCATGCCCGGTATAGTAAAATATCGAATGGTTTTATGATGTTTTAGGCCGGCGGCTTGTTGCCAGTTTTTGATTTCGTCCAAACTCCAATTACCTGATGTACTCGTTAAACCAAAAAACAAACTACTCGAACTCCCTACCAATTCAGCCTTTTGATGGGGCGATGGACGTAAAAACTCATTGATGATAAATACGCCCCCTTTTTTCAAACTTTTGGCTACACGAGTGGCCAATTCTTGGTTTTGAGTTTCCGTAAAATGATGCGCCACATTCGATAGCAGCACTACATCGTACTGGTTTTCGCCTAAGTCGTCGGTGAGCGCATTGCCGCCTTGATATGTGATGCGTTGCCGAAGTTCTTCAAATGTTGGAGCGTGAGCCAAAGCTTCGGGCAAATCCAAAATGGTCGCTTTCAACTTGGAGTATTTTCGGCACAAAGCAGCCGCATACTGCCCACTTGCCCCGCCAATGTCGAGTAGTAGTTGGCTATTTTTGGGAAGTGATACCCTCCTTATAAATTCTCTCACTTCTGAACGCGCTACGGCTTGCATTGCTTTTTGATAAAGTTCCCATTGATAGGTCGTCAAAACCTCATGTGAGTCCATACCTCTGCCCGTTCGCAGATAATCGCCCAACCGGCTGACCCATTGCCATACTACTTGATTGTTGTAAACCGCTATGGCGTGTACCGAGTCGTCGCTATCGGGGTGAATCCACTTTTGAGCCATAGGAGTCAAAGCGAATTGGCCGTTTTGGGCGGTGAGATATTCCATAGAAACCAGCAGATTGAGTAGCTGGTCGGTAGGTCGTGGGTGTAGTTGGCAAGCGTTGGCCACAGCGTCGGGGGTATTGTACCCGTCGGTAATAGCCTTGAAAACACCCGCCTCTACCGCTTCCATGACGGCTTTGGCCATCACAAAATACATCTGAATATGCAGCAAAGGCACAGGGACTTGATTGGCTTTCAAGGCCACCCATTCGAGCAAATTGTCGGGGCTGACATGTAGCTGCATAGTTGTTGTTTTCAGCAAAAAGACCCGTCTGATTGGGCCAGACGGGTCTTTCTACCAAGTTTTCTGTGTGAGAGAATGATGCCTATGCGTCGGCAGTTTCGATGTGTACAAAGGACTTATTGTCACGGCCACGGGTAAACTTCACAGTACCGTTGGTCAAAGCAAAAAGTGTATAATCGCGGCCTACGCCGATGTTGCGACCGGGGTGATATTTGGTACCACGCTGGCGAACGATGATATTGCCGGCAACGGCTTGCTGACCACCGAATATCTTGATGCCTAAGCGTTTGCTTTCTGATTCGCGGCCGTTTTTCGAACTACCTACTCCTTTTTTGTGTGCCATTGTTGTAAATATTTTGAGAGTTTCTTAAACAATACTTTTAGGCTGTGATGGCTTCTATTTTAATTTTGGTCAAAGCCTGACGGTGGCCATTCTTTTTGGCGTAGCCTTTACGGCGTTTTTTCTTGAAAACAATGACTTTCTCACCTTTGAGGTGCTCCAAAATGGTAGCCTTTACATTGGCACCGTTTACCGTCGGTGCGCCTACGCTGATAGTGCCTTCGTTGTCTATCAGCAATACTTTTTCAAATACGAGTGCAGCGTCCACTTCTCCTTCCAAACGATTGGTAAAGATTTGTTGGCCCTCTGTAACTTTAAATTGCTGCCCCGCGATTTCTACGATTGCGTACATGAAATTTGATGTTTAAAACAGTTTTTTCCGAAAATGGAGCGCAAAGATAGTGCTTTTGAAGATAGACACCAAGTTTAATGGCAAAAAAATCAGTACCTTACTCTATCACTTTGGGTACTTCAAAATAAAGTTCATCGTGTGCTGGTGCATTGACCAATGCTTGTACACGAGGCAGATGCTCGCCTACGATGTCTTGACGCATCACATTCATCTCGGCAGACACGTGAGTAAGCGGTTCGATGTTGGTGGTATCTATTTCGTTGAGTTGCTCCATCCAAGTGAGTACATTTTCGAGGCTATTGAGAAGTTCAGGTTCTTCTTCGGGGGTTATTTCGAGCCGTGCCAAATGTGCTATTTTGTGGAGGGTTTCTTTTTCGATTTTCATTTTCTGCGGTATTTTTCACAAAATTACAACGCTATCTACACTTTGACTGTATTTTTGTGCTTACAATTCTCATTATTTTATCATGAGTCTTCCCTACGACAAGCATATCGGTACCAAGCAAAAAGCCTTGCGTATCAATTTAGACCGCCGTATCTATGGCTCTTTTGCCGAAATAGGGGCTGGGCAAGATACGGCTGCTCATTTTTTCAAAGCAGGTGGCGCATCAGGAACTATCGCCAAAACCATGTCGGCTTATGACATGAAATTCAGTGATGAAATCTACGGTCCCGAACCCAGTGGCCGCTATGTGGTAGAGTCGAGGCTGATGAAAATGCTCCAACATGAGTACGACTTGGTGGAGCAACGATTGGCCGAAAAACGTGGCACTGATAGTCTGTTTTTTGCTTTTGCCAATACCGT
>JBKBKL010000022.1:0-10808 GCA_046294665.1 Runella sp. | reverse complement strand
GTAGCCCTCAACTATCAAAAAACCAACGAAGGGCATGGCTGGATTGGGTTACGGTTTCAGTTGAGTCCTCGCGCTCCTTACAACGATGTGGTGATTCACATCAAAATGCTTGACAACGATGGTATTCTACAACAGCAAGCCTTAGGTATCATCGGAGTCAATCTGATGTATGGTTGTTTTTACTATTACAAATCGCCCGAAATACTATTGCTTTCGCTCATGGACGACTTGGGTACCGACCGTATTCAGATAGACATGGTGCGTTTTGAAGGTCCCGACTTCCAACACGTGGACAACCGCCTGATGAGCCTCTATTTAGTCAAACATGGGTTTACAGAAGTGGCTATGTTTGGGCCTGACGGTCAGGTGCTTCAGCCATCGGAGGCGTTATACAAAAAACATATCTTGCTGCTGCGTGGGCGGCTAAGACCTGTGGCCAACGTACACGTAGATATGCTCCGCAATGGCCTCAAGCAGTTCAAAGCCGAACCCGATGTAGATGAAAAAAAGGTAGTGATGGTGGCCGAATTGACACTGCAAAATCTACGCGGCAACGAGCATGAAATCAATGAGAAAGATTTTTTGGATCGAGTGGACGTATTGAGTTCGATCGGCCAGACCGTGATGATTTCCAATTACCAAGAATACCACCGCTTGGTAGCCTTTTTGGCTAAAGCCACCCGTCTCAAAATCGGGCTGGTGCTGGGAGTGCCCAATTTGGAGTATATTTTTCAAGAAGAATACTACCAAAATCTCCCCGGCGGGATTTTGGAGTCGTTTTCGACTTTGTTTAGTCGTAATGTAAAACTGTTTGTCTATCCTACCATCAAAAATGGACAACTTTGTAGCTGTCAAAACTTTGAGCTTCCTACGCATTTGCAGCCGTTGTACCATTATTTGGTTTGCAATGATAAAATCGAGGATATTCGAGACTTCAATGAAGAAAACCTAAAGATTTCGACAGATAATGTACTGGAGCAAATCAAACGTGGTGAACCCGGTTGGGAGGAATTTGTACCTACCGAAGTAGCCCAAATCATCAAAGATAAATGCTTGTTTGGATTTCCATGTGTGGTTTTTGAACCCAAACAAGCAGCACATATTCATCAAGCCGTAGGGAATTTGTAGTTTTTGCTGGCTAAGATTCGTCAGTAAAACGGGTATTAGGCTTCTCCGAAGTTCGATATGATTTAGGTAATCACCAAGACGGCTACAAATGTGTGGCTTCTCCGAAGCCCTTTATTTTGTCGTGCAATATGAAACCCCAAAGCCTCGGAGAGGCGCAAGATTTGTAGGGGAAATCCGTCCCCAAAGAATCCATCAAGCCTCGGAGAGGCGCAAGATTTGTAGAGAAAATCCGTCCCCAAAGAATCCATCAAGCCTCGGAGAGGCGCAAGATTTGTAGAGAAAATAAAATAAAAGATGAGCGAAAGGTTGTGTTTTTTGAATAGTTTTGTGTTGGAGCAAACCCCTAACCCGCTCAACCTATCATGCCTACTCGACTTCTTATCACTGACGACCACCAAATCGTATTGGATAGTCTGTCCTTGCTCATCTCCACGATTCCCGGCATGGAGGTAGTGGGTACGCTCAACGACAGCCGCAAGGTGTTGGCTTTTCTCGAAAATGAAGAAATAGACATCTTAGTAACAGACCTCACGATGCCCTATCTGACGGGCATAGATTTGACGCTACAAGTGCGGGAGCGTTTTCCGAATATAAAAATTTTGATGCTGACTGTATCGGAAGATGCCGGGAATATTCGGCAGGCATTTCAGGCAGGTATTTCGGGCTATGTGATGAAAAAAGCCAACCGTGCCGAACTCGAGCGCGCCCTTACGACCGTGGCCAAAGGCGAAAAGTACTTTAGCGAGGCCGTCATGAAAGAATTGCTCAGCCCGGCAGCATTGGCCTCCACTCCTGCCGATGAGTTTCTGGGCGAGCCGGTAGCCGTAACTCCCCGCGAACTCGAAATCATTCGGCTCATTGCTCAAGAGTTATCTACTTCCGAAATAGCCGAGCGGCTTTTTATCAGTGTCGGTACTGTCGAAACCCACCGCCACAATATTTTGCGTAAGTTGGGCGTAAAAAATGCCATAGGTATCATCAAGTATGCTGTCAAGCATAAATTGGTCTAAGTGGGTATTTCTACACTTACTTTGGTCCCTACAGTAGGGGTGCTTTCTACGCTCCAGTGGCCATTCAACGCCTCCACTCGCGCGCTGATGTTGCGTAGTCCTACCCCGTCAGACTCTTGGCTATTTTTATCAAAGCCCACGCCATTGTCGCTCACGGTACAGACGATAGCGTGGGTATCTTGCGAAAGACTAATCCATACTTGGCCAGCTTGTGCGTGTTTGATGATATTATTGACCAATTCAAGTATGATGCTGTAAAGCTGATATTCAATCTTGGAAGGGAGTCTGTCGGATAGCCCATTGGTTATCAGATGAAACTCCGTTTTGGTGTTATGATTAAGTTGGCCAATGAGCTTTTGCAAGGCCGATATTAAGCCTTCTGTTTCGAGTTCGATGGGGAGTAGATTGTGCGAAATAAGGCGTATATCGGCATACACATCTTCCAATCCTTGAATAAGACTTTGGTGGATTTTTTGATCTGGCGTAGTGTACTTGGAGGTGTCCAATGCCTCCAATCGCCACCGCAAAGCAGCAAGTTTGGTATTGAGGTTGTCATGAAGCTCAGAAGCTACTCGTTTTCGTTCGGTCGTTTGACCCCTTACCAATGCTTCTTCTATTTCTTTGTTTTTGGTACTCAACTCCCTGTTTTTAGCTTTTAGTTGGCGGTTGTACCACAAGATAAATGCCGTCAGTACAAGCCCAATCAAGGTTAGCCCGATCAAAAAATTGCGGGTTTGGAGTAGTTTTTCATTTTCCAACTCGGTGATTTTGAGCTGTTGTTTTTCGGCTTGGTATTGTAGCTGGAGTTCGGAGTATTTTTGTTGGAGTTGGGCGCGCTGGAGGGTATCTTCGAGTCGTTGGTGCAGTTCATAAGTATCGAGAGCTTTCCTAAAATCACCCTTTTGCTTGTAGAGTTGATAAAGTTGGAAGGCTGCTCGAGATTCAAACTCTTTCCAGCCCGACTGGTGGGCAAAGTCATAACTCAACTGACGATATTTGAGGGCTTCGGCCCAATCTCGCTTTTCCTCAGCGATTTCGGCCAAATCGCTATAAATGGCAAATACGACTACACGTTGGTTGAGGGCTTTGGCAATCTCCAACGCCCGACTACGGTATTGGTTGGCACGCTCTACATCGCCCAGTTTGTAGTACACATTGGCCAAGCAGTGCGGATTGTCGGCTTTGAGGTTGGGGCTGGTAGCACGTGGGAGGTGTTTTTCTACCAATTTGTAATAATAAAGGGCTTTTGGGTAGTCCATCTTGCCAAACTTCTCGTAGTAGTGGTAATCGCCAAAAAAATCATAAATCCAGCAAAGGTTGTTGGTGTTTTTAGCATGGACAGAGAGCGGCAAGGCTTTGTCGAGGTATTTAATGCAGGCTTCAGGGTTTCCGTTGTTGTTCATCACAAATCCGGCCAATACATAAGCGTACGCCAGTTCGTAGGGGTCGCCGCCTGCGGTTTCGAGGACTTTGATGGCTTTTTCATAATAATTCAACGCTTCCGGGTAATGGCCTTTGCGGTCTTGTTCTTTGCCCAATGCCCTCAAGTACAACCCTTTACCTTTGAGCCAACCGAGCCGATTGGTCAATCTCTGGAGAGAGTCTTTAAAGAAATCAACACGTGGGTCTTGGAGATTGATGCTCCTTTCGGTCAATAAACTCAAGCTCAATACGATAGCGGTATCGCGCCCAAAAGAGGGTGGCTGACGCTGCCGTATCGCTATGTCGTTGATGAGTGTATCGAGAATATGCGTTTGTGCCGGTGCTTGTTGTATCGTACTAAACAACATCGCTACAATACTTCCTCTCAATATGCTAAAAACATTCATTTTTCAGTGCGCTAAGAACTTTCCTCAAATACGCGATTCATCGTTGTTTTTCCAAACGCTTTTGCCAAAATACAGGTTTTCCTGTACTCCAAAATACAGGTTTTCCTTCTCGAAAATGTAGGCGTTTCTGGATTTACGAGCATGGCTTTTTGAGAGAACTTTGCCTCATCAAAAAACATCTAAAAAGCAAAATCATGAACACAGCAGAATTTTTGATGGCCTCACCCCAAAATAGGGCCTTGACTCCCCAAGAAGCAAAAGAGCTTCGCAATTCAAAGGTATTAATCTTAGTCGCTGCCGTTTTGGGTGTTCTATGCATTGGTATCGAAATAGAAGCCCATTTACCTCAAATTATCAATAATCTGACAGCTCCCTCGCCTTCACTTGGGGTATGGGTGGGTATTTTACTGATTTTGGGTGGGATTGGAGTAACAGGTTATATATGCAGTAGCTACATTATAGAATACCTCCAAGACCAAAAAAATGGTATCAAACACGTAGGCATTGCTACCGTAACTTTCAAAAGCTACGTACCTGGCAATAGCGATACAGCTTCTTCGTATTATGTGCATTTGAGATGGTGTGGCTGCAAGCAAACAGGCGAGCAAGTGTTGGACGACTATGAAATGTACAAACAGCTACAAGAAGGCGACAAGGTCTATCTCGAAATCGCCCCCCACTCTAAACACGTATTCACTTTCCGCAAAAAATAATTTTGAGTTACTGATTCTTCAAATCTTACCCAAACATGAAAACCCCGACAGCCCTCGCCACTCCCCAAGAAGACGAAAAATTCTTGAGTGTTTTGATAGACATCACCAAAAAACACCCCATTCTTTTTACGGTCTTTTTCTTGATTCCTTTGATAGCATTACTCATTTCTCTGGGGTTGAAATGGCACTATATTTTCAACGACCCGATTCATTATCTTACAGATTATCAAGTGATTGAAGGTAAATTCAATGACCCTTCGCCCTACTTTAGCCCCAGTATGGACAAGTACATCAGAGAACTCGACATCGCGGGCTTGGTAGGGGGCATTGTGGGTATTTTCATAGGGCTGTACCTTACCGTAACCACCGAAAAACTCAACCGCCAAAAAGACCGCCAAAACCAGCAAGAAATGGAAAATATCAAAACCCAAACGGGACTGCTGGTACAAGCCACCAAATCGCTCAATTCGATCATGGTAGAAGTAAGTGGCAAGGTCAATGAAAAAGTGCAACTCATGGAAGGGACCAAAGATGTACTCGATGGTATCAACAAAGTGCTTGATTTGTCGAAGGCTCAAGGAAACAGCGTACTCGTACTCTCCAACACCGCCAAAATAGAAGCTACGGCACCCTATCGTATGGATTTGGTAGCCAAACATGCCGACCTCAAACCGCACGAACTCCGCAACGCCACGCAGTTTGACTATGCCCGCAAAGCCGAACTCCTCCAGCGCGACTGCACTGATGTAGAAAACAAACTCCGCGAGGTGGCCATTTATCTCAAAAGCACCAACAGCGATGCTCAAGTAGAGTTTGTAACCCTCAACGACCAAAGCGCAGGGGCAGGTCATGCGTTTTTGAAGTATTTGGGTAAAATTTTCAACGAAAATATTGTCGTCGAAACCTACCGTGGCAGTAGCAATGCCCTACTGCCACACAATGAGGTATTTCCACATCACAATCGGTTTTTGATGCCTTTGACCGCCAATAGCACCGATGCCGATGACCCCCAAGCAGCATTGGTACGCCAGCTCTATCACGACCACTCTCAAGCGATACAAGAAATGCAGGATTTGGGCGTAAAAATCACCAAAGTAAATAAAACACTCCCTATCCAACTCTTCATCAGTACACCCCCACAAAACAAGCTGGGTATTTTCAAGACTTTGTGTGTCTGTATCTTAGGTAGTGGCTCCAATGCCAGCGGGCGCGCTTCTAAGCTGACGGCCTTCCTCACCGACGACCCGCATATCGTGTCTTCGATGGTCGAACTCTTCTATGACTACGAAACCGATGTAGCCCTCAATACGAGAGAATTTATACAGAAAATTTAACAAATATCTCTTGTCATGAAACGATTCTTTTGGGGGGTATTATACGTATTATGGATATGTGGTACTTATGCACAAAACCGTGTCGAAGGGCATTTGGGAGTCGTACACCCATGCTTAACCATAAGCAAAGAAGGGACACGTTCTATTTTAGATCAATATGTCGTAGGGTTTCCCATGGGCATATCGGCTCGCAAAAATGACCGCTTTGCCTTCGATGCTGAGTTTGTTCCTTTTATCATCGAAGGTAAAATGAGCAATCTACTTATTCACCCGGGTTTATTATGGGGATTGAATCAACATTATACTTTAGCGACACGAGCAGCTTTCGAATGGAATGGTGTCTGGGGAGTTACGCCCTCTATTACTCGTGGCTTTAAAGTAGGCCAACAGTCCATGTACATAGATTTTGCGCTTCCTATGCGTTGGAAGGCCGGGCAAGGCTTTTCGCAAACGTTTGCTGTCCATGTAGGTTTCGGATTCTAAAATAATCAATTTGACATGTCCACAACTACTCTTATCAAAAAACTTTGGCCGTTTGTGCGAAAGTACCGCCAAACACTCGTGTTGGCGTTCACCCTCACGGGGATAGGCGCGCTGCTGGCGCAGGTTACGCCGCTGGTCATGGAATATACGGTCAATACCGTGCAGCAAATGCTCAAAGATGATGTACACGGCGGCCAAGCATGGGTTGTAGTGGGCTGGTTGGTGTTGATTTTGGTGGGCAAAGAACTCATCTCATTGGCCATACAGTTGGGACAAAAGTTTTTGAGCGACCGCCTACGTTTTCGCCTCGCTGCCGACCTCAACGACTACACCATCAAGCGTATGGTGGCCTATCATTTGTCGTTTTTTGCCTTGCCCCAAAACGCCATAGGCAAACTCGAAAAACGCATTGACAAAGGCATCGAGAGTTTGACCAAAACCGTCAAAAATATCTTTGTGGACATCGTGCCGATGTTTGCCAACGCGGCCCTTGCTTTGCTACTGATGTACAAAAAGAACGTTTGGGTAGGCGTTTGTGCTACAATAGTGATGCCCCTCTACGCCCTCATCAGCCGTGAGCAATCGCGGCGGCAGAAGCAGATACGACGCAATATCCAGCAATTCAAAGAAGAAAAAGCAAATACGCTGTTTAGCTTGATTGAGTCTATTTTTGTCGTAAAGTCTTTTGTGAGAGAAAGTTATGAAACACAACGCCAGCGTAGCCTCACCCACACGCTGGTAGAAAGCGAAATCAAACACCACCGTACCAATTACCTCTTCGATGGCCTCAAAAGTATGGCCGAGCAGTTGGGCGTAGTGATGGTGTTTGTCGTAACGATTTATTTTGTACTGAACCAACAGATGACCGTCGGGGCGATATTGCTGCACATCATGCTTTTCAACAACGTATCGGCTCCTGTACGCCACCTTCACCGTATCTACGACGAGTACAGCGAAGCCCTCACTTATGCCGAAGGTTTTTTTGACATGATCGAAAACGACACTTATTTGGAAAATTATGCTCTGTATCATAGTGTAACAAACTCCAAAGGTGTGGATACGTCCGCAGCGTCGTATCACTTCGAGATGAAAAATGTTGATTTTGTGTATCCCAATGGCAAACAAGCCCTCAAAAATATAAGTTTTGAACTCCAGCCCAATAAAATCACGGCTTTGGTAGGGCTGTCGGGAGCAGGTAAAAGTTCTGCTATGAATGTACTGGCGGGGTTTTATGCCCCTACCAGCGGCCAACTGCTTTTAGATGGGCAGCCTTTGGCCTCTTACGACCAGCATTGGATCCGCGAAAACGTAGGCTTAGTGATGCAAAAAAATCATATTTTTTCGGGTACGATTGAGCAAAATATTCGCTATGGCAAACTTGATGCTACTTTTGAGCAGGTCGTAGAAGCTGCCAAAAAAGCCAGCCTTCACGACCAAATCCTCCAACTCCCCCAAGGCTACGACTCCGAAGCCAAAGCCTTGTCGGGCGGGCAGCAGCAGCGCATTGCGATTGCGCGATTATTTCTCAAAAATCCTCCAGTCATTTTCTTGGACGAGCCTACCGCCAGCCTCGACGCCATCACTACCGAGCAAATCAAAGACAGCATAGACGCTATCAAGCAAAACCGTACTGTACTCATCATCTCGCACAATATCAGCCAAATCATAGATGCCGACCAGATCTACGTCATGCAAGAAGGAGAGGTAGTAGGTAGTGGCACACATGAAAGCCTCTATGCCCAAGGCGGCCTCTACCGCGACATCATAGACTCCAACGCCCGCAGCCTCAACATCGGGCGGCTGGCAGCTACGGTTCAGTTATAAAAATGACATCTAAGCCTATGAACAGATTGCTCAAAATAGCCCTCACTGCTTCGATAGCTGTTTATTTGTTTTTGGTCATATTCAACAACCTCTTCGATTATTCTTCCAACTATCAGTATATCAGCCATATCGCTTCTATGAGCGAGGTGCCGGCCAGCAATGCCCATAGTTGGCGTTCGATTCAGTCGCCTGTGGTACATCATTTCCTATATATCGTTATCATTTTGTGGGAAATCACAGTTTTTGGATTGGTAGTTTTTGGGGCGTATCAAATGCTCAAACAATACCGCGCTTTGGCAGCAGCTTTCCAAAATGCCAAAAAATATGCCCTCTTGGGCTTAGGATTAGGGACTATGCTATGGTTTTTGGTTTTTGTGGCTATCGGTGGCGAATGGTTTTTGATGTGGCAATCCAAAAGTTGGAGTAGTCAAAACGTAGGGTTTTTGCTGACCATTACTTTTTTGCTGTTTGGTCAATACTTGCATCGAGAAGAATGACAGCGAAATATGGCTCAAAAAACGGAGGTTCTTTTCTCACATCTTCAAAAAGCCGTACCTTCGCGTTGTTCAACTTCACCAAACTAATCTTATGGCTACTGGTTTTTTCAACGTACCTCTTCCCAAAAACGAACCTGTCAAATCATACGCTCCCGGCTCGCCCGAAAAAATAGCCCTCAAAGCCGCCCTTGCCGAAGCACGAAGTAAGCAAATAGAGATACCAATGTATATTGGCAATGAGCGAATCATGACCGACGACCGCCACGCAGTTACGCCTCCCCACGACCACCAACACGTACTGGGGTATTATTCGATGGGCGATGCTTCGCACGTGCATGCAGCCATTGATACAGCATTGGCCGCCCGCGAAAAATGGGCTGCCATGAGTTGGGAGCATCGCGCCAGTATTTTCTTGAAAGCCGCTGAACTTTTGGCAGGCCCCTATCGTGCCGAAATCAACGCCGCTACCATGCTGGGGCAATCGAAAAATGTCTATCAAGCCGAAATTGACGCTGCTTGCGAGATGATTGATTTCTTGCGGTTCAATGTATATTTTGCTTCTCAAATCTATCGTGAGCAGCCCGTTTCGTCCGATGGTATCTGGAATCGCCTCGAATACCGCCCACTCGAAGGCTTCGTCTTTGCTTTGACTCCTTTCAATTTTACAGCTATTGCGGGCAATTTGCCCACCTCTGCGGCACTCATGGGCAATGTATGTGTGTGGAAACCTGCCCTTCAGCAAGTCTATGCCGCCAATGTATTGATGAAGGTATTTTTGGAAGCAGGGCTGCCCGAAGGGGTCATCAACTTGATCTATGTGGACGGCCCTGTGGCTGGAGAGGTGATTTTCAATCACCCCGATTTTGCGGGTATTCACTTCACAGGCAGTACGCAGGTATTTCAGCATATCTGGAAAATCATCGGCAACAACTTGAGCCGCTATAAAACATTCCCCCGCATCGTAGGCGAAACCGGCGGCAAGGATTTTGTTATAGCTCACTCTTCTGCCGACCCCAAAGCCGTAGCCGTGGGGCTTGCGCGTGGCGCGTTTGAATACCAAGGGCAAAAATGCTCGGCAGCCTCGCGTGCTTATTTGCCTGCCAACCTGTGGCCACAAATCAAATCACACTTGCTCGATGATGTCGCTTCGATGAAAATGGGCGGTACAGAAGATTTTAGCCATTTTATCAATGCTGTGATTGATGAAAAAGCCTTCGACAAAATCACCCGCTACATCACTAATGCTAAAAACGACCCACGTATCACGGTTTTGGCAGGTGGAAACTTCGACAAGTCTGTGGGGTATTTCATAGAGCCTACCATACTGCTCACCACTGACCCGCATTATACCACTATGTGCGAAGAAATTTTCGGCCCTGTACTTACCATTTATGTTTATGAGCCGGAGGACTTTGAGGAAACCTTAGCTTTGGTCAATAGTACATCGGCTTATGCCCTTACGGGCGCGGTTTTTGCCAAAGACAGTTACGCTATCGAACTGGCCACTAAAAAATTAGTCAATGCCGCTGGCAATTTTTACATCAATGACAAGCCCACAGGAGCCGTAGTAGGCCAGCAGCCTTTTGGTGGCGCACGTGCCTCTGGCACCAACGACAAAGCCGGCTCCGTACTCAATCTGCTCCGCTGGGTATCGCCCCGTACTATCAAAGAAACTTTCGTATCGCCGACCGACTATCGTTATCCTTTCTTGGGGGAGTCATAGTTACTGATGTTATGCTTCTCCGAAGCGTTTTATGTTTCATCTAAACGATAAAACAGCTACAAATGTGGGGCTTCTCCGAAGCTCCATATCATTATAAATCTCCCAAGCCTCGGAGAGGCGCAAGGTTTGTAGAGAAAAAGCACCCCAAAAGTCCCTCAAGCCTCGGAGAGGCGCAAGTTTTGTAGAAAAAAACTACCCAAAAATCTCCCAAGCCTCGGAGAGGCGCAAGTTTTGTAGAGAAAAACCTTCTTCCAAAACGTAACTACC
>JBKBKL010000021.1:0-36688 GCA_046294665.1 Runella sp. | reverse complement strand
ACCGAAAATAATGAAATTGAAAAACAATTATCTATTTATCCAAATCCAGCACAAAACCATTTTGTATTGAAGCTTGCTACTCATAGTAAAAACAACGACATAATAATTTATAATAATATAGGTCAAATTCAAAAAGTTATTTCAAATATTAATAGTTCAACCATTACTATTGAAACATCTGACTTGTCAAACGGAGTATATTTTATTGCAATACAAAGTAACAGCAAAAAGGTCAATGGAAAACTTATTATCAATAAGTGAGACAAAAGGAACGCCAGCAAGTAACAGCCGTTTGCCGCAATGGGGGCTGAAGTGGTTATCCCGATTGCTATCGGGACAAGTGAAGTACTTCTATCAATCCCGATTTCTATCGGGATGCTTGGCTGACAGTGAAGTGTTCCGAAATCCCACACTGCGGCATGCGGAAAAACGTTGTTTACTAATCAAACACTAAAGAGGTATCTATGACTTACCCTTTTCAGTCAAATACTCAACTAAAACAGTTTGCTAAGATTATTTTGCGAAAATATTGTCTTCTGTATCTTTGAAAATCAGGCATTCAACTCTTTGAAAATCACATTAATCTTAGTGTAATAACATGATTTTAGTTAAGTGAATACCCGAAGTTTTTCAAAGGTATTCCATTTTATTCTTACAGAAGATAATGTATTTTTGTAAAAAATGCCGATATTATGGTGGTTGATCACGCTCAAAAAATATGGTCTTCGCCCGATGCGCCCCAACAAATAGAGGCGTTGTACGAAGCCCTACAAGAAGAAAAAAAACGTCGCAAAGAATTTCGGGAGTGGATCACTCCCGGCATCAAAGCCGAGTTTATCAATGGCGAAGTGGTGTTACATTCGCCTGTGAAGAAAAAGCATTTTAGCGTTACTGACTTGCTTTCGAGGATATTGAGTATTTATGCCAGCGTCAATAAACTTGGGCGGGTGGCTACCGAAAAAGCCATGATTGCCCTCACACGCAATGACTATGAGCCTGACTTGGTGTTTTTCTCAAAAGAAAAATACGATACTTTCACCGAAGATCAGATGCTTTTTCCGGCACCAGACTTTGTAGTAGAGATTTTGTCCCAAAAAACTGCTTCCAGAGATCGAGGCATCAAAAAACAAGACTACGCGGCTCATGGTATTCGGGAGTACTGGATTATTGACCCCAATCGCCAAGAAATTGAGCAATACATTCTGCTATCTCCAAACGATAAGCAATACCTACCCGCCAAATATTTCGGCCCCGACGACGACATCGAGAGCTATGTCATCGAAGGTTTTACGATACCTGTCATGGCTATTTTTGACGAAGCCGTCAATGTAGAAACTTTGCAAAAAATACTTGGTTGAGGCGTTTTTAGTAATTCTTTGACCACTCAAAGTGGGGTAAAAATCTAAATCACAAAGCTCTCATCGTTACACATTCTTCACATAGCTCCCCAGCCATTTGATGTAGTTACGATGTTTTTTAAACACACGCTCTACATTTTCGTCTTTGAAATAACCTTCCAGTTCAATAAAAAACCAGAAATTAAAATCTTCGCTTCCTTTGTAGGGACGGCTTTCGATTTTAGTTAGGTTGATGTTGGCGCGTTTGAAGTCTTGCAAGAAACTGGCCAATACGCCCGGTTTATCGGTATCGGGGAGGCGGGCGATGATGGTGGTTTTGTCATTGCCACTGGGCTGATTGACGAAATCTTTGGCCAAGATAAAAAATCGAGTACGGTTGTTGCCATTGTCTTCGATATTGTCAAATAAAATTGGCAGGCTAAACAAACGGGCCGCAATGACCGAGCATATCGCTGCACTTTCGGTATCTTCGGAGGCCAGTTTGGCGGCTTTGGAGGTGGACTCCACTTGAATTTCTTCGGGCTGTGTTTGTTCAAAATATTTATTCAAAAAGCCCCTACACTGCCTAAAAGCAATGTCTTTAGAGTATATCCGCTTGATTTTGGAGGGGTTTTCGCACTCGGTGGCTAAGGCAAAATGCACAGGAATCTTGAGTTCGGCGGCGATATTGACGCTGGTTTCGTTGAGCAAGTCCACGGTTTCATAGACGATGCCCTCTTGGTTGTTTTCGATAGGGATTACGCCAAACTTGGCACGACCTGTGTCCACCGCCTCAAACACCGATTTGATGGTGGGCAACGTCATGTACTCACTGATACCTCCAAAACGACTTTCGGCGGCTTGGTGCGTAAAACTCCCCTCCGGCCCTAAGTAGGCGATTCGCTCGGGGAGTTCGATGTTGCGTGCTGCGGCAAAAATTTCCAAATAAATCGCCTCTATGGCTTCGGTCGAGAGCGGCCCTTTATTTTGGGCTTTGACACGATCGAGGATATACTTTTCGCGTTCGGGGCGATAGATTACCGTTTTGGTAGCGCGCTTGAGTTCGCCTACTTTATGCACCCACTCCATACGACGGTTGAGCAAAGCCAAGAGTTGGTCGTCGAGGGCATCTATCTGCTTTCGTATTTCTTCTAAGGTCATACTGGTTTATGAGCTGTAAGTCAATATCTTACAGAGATTAGGTATCGGTTTAGACTCTTACTTTTCGTCTTCTGGGGCAGGTGGGATTTGAAGATTGGCAAAGAGTGCATCTATTTTGGCGGCATATTCGGCAGTATCGTCCAAATAAAAATGAAGTTCGGGAACAATGCGTAGCTGATGACGGACTCGCTGCCCCAAAATTTGTCTAATTTGCTTGTGGCGTTCTTGGATTTGCTCCAACAACAGCCCTTTATTTTTGGCAATGAGAAAACTTAAATAAACGCGAGCAATACTCAAATCCGGCGACATTCGAACGACCGTTACGGTAACGAAAGCATTGTCAAACCACGATTTGCCTTCTTTTTGAAATATATCGCTCAAATCTTTCTGGATTTGCCGACCTACCTGTTGCTGTCTTTTTGATTCCATGATTTTCTAAATATCAAATATTCTACAAAGGTACAAAATTCTATTTTCTAAAATTGGTATGGTTTTTGACACACCCCTATCCTGTACACTCTTCATTATTTTTAAAATTTTATGAAAACTCGGTATCGTGCCTTATTATCAGCTATTTGTATGTTGAGTATAGACTTTTTAGAGGCACAAGTTGTTTCTTTTGAGTCCTCCAACTTGCCTGTGATTGTCATCAACACCAATGGCCAGACCATCAAAGATGAACCAAAGGTCAATGTTTCGATGGGGATTATTGATAATGGAAATGGAAACCGCAATTTTTACAGGAATCCGAGTAACGGCTTTCGCCCCGATGCTTTCAACAATTTTGAAGGTACAGTAGGTATTGAGTACCGAGGGTCGTCGTCGCAGAGCTTTCCCAAAAAACCTTATGGCTTCGAAACACGTCGGCCTAATTCAACGGAAGGAAAAGCCTTTTCATTATTGGGAATGCCCTCTGAAAATGACTGGATTCTTAATGCCACTTACAACGACAAATCGCTACTACGCGATGTATTGGCTTATCACCTCTCCAACCAAATCGGTATGTATGCCACTCGTACCCGTTATGTTGAACTGGTACTTAACAATGACTACCAAGGAATTTATATCTTGATGGAGCGTATCAAGCAAGACCCCAACAGGGTCAATATAGCTCCTATCAAACCACAAGACAACAGTGGCGATGCCCTCACAGGAGGTTATATCCTCAAGATTGACAAAAGTACAGGCAGCCCCAGCGAAATGTGGAAGTCGCCCTACCCCGCCAACAACAACATGAGTACGTATATTTTGGTACATCACCCCAAACCCAAAGACATCACACCGGCCCAATTTTCTTATATTCAAAACCATATCACCCAATTTGAACATACGCTCAAAAGCCCCCTTTTCAAAGACCCCACAGAGGGTTATGCCAAATTCATTGACATAGATACGTTTGTAGATTATTTTTTACTTTCAGAGCTTACCCACAATCCCGATGCTTTTGCAATGAGTACATTTTTCTACAAAGACCGCGACAGCCGGGGAGGAAAAATCAAAATGGGACCGGCTTGGGACTACAACCATGCCTTCGGCAATGCCAACTACTGCCTCGGCGGTGAACCCGACAACTGGGTTTATGAAACCACCAAACTCTACTGCCGCGATGCAGGCTCGCAAGTACCCTTTTGGTGGGAACGACTCTTGGAAGATAAAGCCTTCTGTATCAAACTCCGCGACCGCTGGCAGCAACTCCGCCAAGGGCCATGGACATACCAAAATATGGAGGCATTTATCGAGCAAAATACCAGTCTGCTCCAAGAAGCCCAAGCACGTAACTTTGCCCGTTGGCCGTCGCTGGGGCAATATGTGTGGCCCAATCGCTGGTGGGGCAATACCCACCGCGAGGAAGTCAATTATTTGAAAGATTGGATTCAGCAGCGATTGAGTTGGATGGATACCCACATCAAGACCATCGGTGCTTTACAATGCGAAGAAGTCGCATTGCCTACTGCCACAAGTGCTTTATCATATTGCCAAGGAGAAACTGCTCCTGCCTTGACAGCCCAAGGTAGCCAACTCAAATGGTACGCCGATGCCACTACGTCCCAATTTTCAAGTTTTGCACCTGTACCCAATACTCAAGCCGTAGGTCGTACATCATACTTTGTTTCACAGAGTATTGAAGGTTGCGAAAGCAAACGCCTTGAAATCCAAGTAACTACCCAAGCCAAGCCTTCGCGCCCTACGACTACGACAACCATTGATTTGTGTCAAGGGCAAGCGGCAACACCACTTACTGCCACAGGCTCAAATCTCAAGTGGTATCAGGGCGATAATCTTCTCAATACCGCCCCTACTCCCAACACCAGCCAAGCGGGTTCGGTGGTATATGCCGTATCGCAGACCATTAATGGTTGTGAAAGCGACCGTCGCTCGGTCAATGTCAATGTAAAATCACGCCCCGCTCCGCCCCAAGCTACGGCTACGGTAGAATTTTGTCAAGGGCAAGCGGCCTCACCACTTACTGCCACAGGCTCTGAACTAAAATGGTACCAAGGCGACAATCTTTTGAGTACGACCCCCACCCCCAATACCAGCCAACCGGGTTCGGTGGTATATGCCGTTTCGCAGACTATCAATGGTTGTGAAAGTGAAAGACGTTCTGTAAATGTAAACATAAAAACTCGACCCGCTTCACCCACCGCTACGCCTCGTATTGAATATACCCAAGGACAACCAGCCGCTCCATTGAGCGCACAGGGTAGCGAACTTCGATGGTTTAGCAATGCCAATACCACAGAGGCTCGTTTTTCGCCTCCCACTCCTTCTACTGAACAGGTAGGTACTACTTTGTTTTTTGTTTCACAAACAGTACAAGGTTGTGAAAGCAGACGCACCCAAATCGAAGTGATAGTCAAGCCACCTACTGCTGTATCGGTTTGTTTATCGCTCAAGTTATTGTTGGAAGGAGCTATGAACGGCAACGAAATGAGTACGACTCTACGACAAATGGGGGTATTACCAGGACAACTCCCCCTCAACGGACGTATTTCCCCCACCCCTGCGGGACAGCCTTATCACACTTTTGGGCATAATGTCAATGAAACCGTAAACAGCTACGCTGCCGATGTGGTAGATTGGGTGTTGGTATCGCTTCGTACTTCGCCTACTGATGCGAGCAGTACTATTTATAGAGCTGCTATGCTATTGCACAAAGACGGCACCGTTAAATCTGTGTCGGGCTGCCCAGTATTGAATCCTACTCAATCTTTTTTTGTAGCCGTTGAGCATCGCAATCATCTCGGAGTGGTTTCTGATAGAGCTATTTCCGTCGTAAACAATCAACTTACCTACGATTTTACACAACGACAGTCTTTTATACCGGCGGGGTCGCCAGCAGTAGGTCAGTTGTTGAACAATGGGGTGTATTGTCTTTATGCAGGAGACCCTCAGAAAAGTCCGACTGGTGAAATCAACGCTACCGATGCCAATATATGGCGTGCCAACAATGGTCGGTTTGGGGTATATCATGCCGCTGACTTCAACCTCGACGGCGAAATCAACGCCAAAGACGAAACTTTTTGGCGACGCAACAACGGACGTTTTTCGGGGGTTAGATTTTAGAAAAAAATCATCTTCACTCCTGCCGTAGTCAAGACAATGGCCAAGAAAATGTAAATACCTGTGATATTGATTTTTTTCGTTCCGAGATAGCTTCCCAAAAAGCCTCCTGCTACGACCGCCCCTATCCAAAAGCCAATATTGGCGGGGGCTTGCTTGATATTGGGAGCATAGCCTACCAGTGCGATGATAGAATTGACCAAAATGAACATAGCTGAAATGCCCGAAACATGGCGCGGGCTTGCCCAGCGGTACAGCATCAGAATCGGAGATAAGAATATGCCCCCTCCTACCCCAATGACTCCCGAAATATAGCCTACTACACTTCCAATGATGCCCGCTTGCCACCAACGCACCGTCCGTACCGTATATTCCTGACGTAGCGGCTGAAATACCCGAATCAATATCAACACCGCCGAGAGTAATAGAAATATCCCAGCGATGAGTTTGAACACTTCGTCATCTACTTTGAAATAACCTCCTGCAAAAGCCAAAGGCAGGGAGAAAGCAGCAAAATACAAAAAAACACGTTTATCGAAATAACCCGCTTTCAAGTAGCGGTAACTCGCAATACTGGCCACCAAGATATTGAGAATCAATGAAGTAGCCTTTATCTCTTGACTCGGAAACGCCAATAACGCCATCACTGCCAAATAACCCGATGCTCCTGCATGACCTACCGTAGAATAGAGTGTAGCAATAGTGAAAAATAATAAACAGCCTAAGAGAATTAAGTCAAAAGTCATTTCGCCTAAAATTTGGAGTTACGATGACACGAAAAATAAAGTTTTTAAAAATCCTTCTCACCATACTCTGTTTTGATAGCTTTACTGCTTTTGCCGCTGTCGTTGAAGCGATAGCTTAGATTGAGTTGTATGATACGATCAGACTTGGTGTATTCGGTCGAAGAGAAAAACACAGGACTTTGGGTAGTGATGCGCTGAACGTTGGAATCGAATATGTTTTGAAAAATCAAATCAGCCGTCAGTTTTTTGGTTGCATTATATTTCAAACCCACATTCGACAAAAACAAATCGGTATCAAACCCCTGTGCCGTAACACTTCGAGAAAGATAAGAAGCATCATAGCGTAAGTTAAGTTTTGGGGTGATTTTGAAGGTCATATTGCCATTGAGATTATAATTTGTGCTTTGGGTACGAGCGCGATCAGCTATACTGATATTGCTGATGACAAACCGATACACATTGCCCGACACATACACTCGCCACCATTTGGTAGGCTGAAACTCTGAAATCATCTCTACACCAGTAGCCGTACTGTTGCCTGCATTGGTAGCTATGGTCAGCAAAATGATACGATTGTAGCTGGCGTTGGTTCTGAAAATCAGATTGTTGGTCAAAGTGCTGTAAGCAGTCAGAGCAAATCGAGCAGCACTCCATGTTTTGTTGTAACCCAACTCAATAGTATGGCTGATTTCGGGCAGTAAGTAAGGATCACCTACCCAAATAGCCTCCGAATGACGATGATTTTTGAAAGGTGACAGCGACTTGGTGGTAGGGCGGTCAATGCGTTTGGAGTAGCCCCATTTGATTTCTTGCTCGTGGGGGAGTTTATAAAGAGCCTGCACTGACGGAAACCAGTCCAACTGCGATAAATTAATGGGAGCATCGCCTCGTGCATGGGTAAGAGTTCGGTAGGTATGCTCGGCACGTAGCCCTACCCGATAGCTTAAGTTTTTGGATTTGCCGTTGAGTTGTATGTAGCCTGCCGATACATTCTGCCGCAAGTCGAGTTGGTCATTAAATTCGGGGTCTTTTTCCCAAATATTGGTATTGAGATTGAGCCTTTCAAACACAAAATCGCCCCGATGCCTCACGGTACGCCATTGTACGCCTGTTTCGAGGCTCATGGCCTCATTGAGTGGTAGCACATAGTCAGCCTGCAATCGCCACGCATTCAGGGGGCTGTGTTCGTCGGAGCGTTCTTGGAGGGTGAGTGGGCCGTTGGGTTGGGTATTGTCTTGGTTGCGAAGCGGCCCCCCCAATACCGAATACTCATAAATAGCCGTCAATGATAGCTTACTTTTGTTGGCAAAAGTCTTTGAAAAATCTGTTTGATTCGTAAAAAACTCTCCCGTCCGTACAAAGAGGTTTTGGTTATAAAATCGTCGTTCGAGATTTTCATTGCCAAATTTTTGATATAAGTCCAAAGGCTGAAGGGCGTTTTGATATTGACTATAAAAGAGGTTGGCGATACGGTCATTTTGGCGATACCCATAAAAAAGACCAGTACTCAGATAGGTATTTTTGTTGGGAGAGTAGCTTGTTCCTGCCCTGACCCCATATACTCTCTCGGACGTGGGGCGTTGGCCGGCAGAAGGTGAATAAGTTACAGTATCTTGAAAAAGAGTACGAATTTCGCCCTCACGAAAGCCCCCGATGTCGTAGCGGCGGAAGTTGGCCGTAACAAACGAACTCCATTTCGGGCGATTGTCATAAAAAGTAATATCGCCGCCATAGCGTTGGGGGGAGAAATTACTCAAATTACCATTGGCGATAATCCCCCAGCCGATGTTCATATTTCGCTTGGTGATGATATTGATGATACCTGCTTTACCCTCGGCATCGGCACTGGCAGAAGGAGAGGTCAATATCTCTACGCTTTCGATGGTATTGGCGGGGAGTTGAGCCAGTACATCGGCAGCGGTTTGATTGGTAAATTTGCCGTTTACTGTTACCAAAAACTCTGCATTGCCTCGCATCAGGATTTTCCCTTCGGCATTGATAGTTACTGATGGCAGTCGCTGCAAAATATCCAAGCCAGTACCCGCAGTAGTAATGCCCAGCTTTTCGGCGTTGAAAATTTGTTTGTCTATTTGCACTTGTGAAGCAGCTTTTTCGGCACTTACTCGAACTTCGTTGAGTAGTTGGGTTTGGGGCATCAAATAGAGCATCACACGCGAGTTTTGACTCAATACCAACGTCGTATCGAGCGTTTGGTAGCCTACATAATTCACCCGAAATGCAATGGCATCATCAACCTTGACCGCCAACTCAAACTGCCCCTTTTCGTCGGTTGTTGTTCCTAAAATCACTTTTTGATTGGCATCGAGTAGGGCTATGCTTGCAAAAGAGAGCGGTTGAAGGTTGATTTTATCGCTTACTATCCCCTTGAAGGTATAGTTTTTTTGGGCAATAGTCGAAGCCGCTATTAGCCAAAGCAAGATGATTTTGCTAAAGTTTAGGCAAATTTTCTGCCCCTTTGAAAAAGTATATTTATTTAATTTCATTCAAGTTTTTGCCTTTATTATCCATCAATTGCTCATGCTTTGGGCTGCCCACAATCTGTGAGCCATAGATGCCTGTATGCCCCGAAAAGAGGTACGACACCACACAAGCGATCGCCAAATAAACCCCTGCCTCTGCTCCAAAAAGTTCGACTCCCATCAGCGTACAGGCAATGGGCGTATTGGAAGCCCCCGCAAATACCCCCACAAATCCCATACCCGCCAGCAACGCCATAGGCAATGGTACAAACCACACCAAAGCATTGCCCAGTGCTGCCCCGATATAAAACAGGGGCGTAACTTCGCCCCCCTTAAAACCCGCCCCGAGTGTGAAAGAAGTAAAGAGGATTTTTACCAAAAAATCATAGCTATTTAGATTTTCGGAGAAAGACGCTACTATCGTCGGGATACCGAGTCCGATGTACTTGGTCGTACCTACCGCCCAAATTGCTATGGCCAGCACCCCACCTCCAATGACAGGTCGTAGGGGAGGATACGAAATTTTGGACTTGAACAAATCTCCCCAAAAGTGAGTAGATGTAGAAAATAATTTCGCTGTCAAGCCACAAGAAATACCTACCACAATTGCCCAAAGCAAATGGGAGGGAGTCAAAGACGGTACAAAAGGGATATGATAATGCGTATGCCCGATATTCCAAGCCAAACAAACATAATCGGCAACAATAGCGGCCAATAAACTGGGCAACAGAGCCTCATAACGCATACGGCCTACAATCAGTACTTCCAAGGCAAAAACCGTACCCGCCAAGGGAGTCCCAAAGACCGATGCAAATCCCGCGCTGATGCCCGTGATGAGTAAAATCTTACGATCTTTGGCATCGAATCTCAACCATTTCGTAAACTGATCGGCTATGGCTCCCCCCATCTGTACGGCAGTACCTTCACGCCCTGCCGACCCTCCAAAAAAATGAGTAGCCACTGTCGTAAAAAAGATAAGTGGAGCCATTTTGAAGGGTACAACTTGCTTAGGGCTATGAAATTCTTCCAACAGCAAATTGTTACCTTTGACCACATCATTGCCAAAATAGTGATAAGATGCTCCCACTATAAACCCACCCAGAGGGAGCAACCAAATAACCCAAAGATTAGCTTCACGCCAGTCGGTAGCCCAATCGAGTAGCCACAAAAACAAAGCCGAAGCACTACCTGCCAATCCCCCTACCAAAATGCTCATCAAAAGCCACTTGAGGGTGAAATAAAAGTATGATTGTGTTTCAGATAACTGGGAGATTGGCTGTTTAGTTATTCTCATATTAGCTAAATAATGATTACGATTTATCAGTACTAACAATGCTATGGATGCCAAAAATTTGACGGCAAAGTTATGGAAACTCGGCAAAGCATTTGAATAATAACTTAAACCTTATAGTTTTCATTTGATTATCAATGGGTTACATAGTTAATATTTTGCAAACCTATGAGGTTTTTTCGCAAACCAATTTTGAACGAGTATAACTCTAACTCTGTCAAATTGTACCTCCAGTACATCACGAAGGCAAGATACCTTTCAAGAGTGCAATTACCTCATTTTTATATAACTTTGCCGCCTCATTATTCACTTATCTAACGATGACATTCAAAGAAATAAAGTTCCGCATCGAACAAGACGACGAGAAAATCCCTGAAAAAATATACTGGGAAGCCACCGACAACCCAAATGAAGGACTTGATGAAACCAAGGCCATCGCCATAGGTGTATGGGATCACTTCCACAACGGTACGCTCTTTGTACCACTGTGGGTCAAAGACATGGAAGTATTCGACATGAAGCGTTTTTGTATCGAAATGCTCGGCTGTGTAGCCGATACCCTACGCAGTGCCACTGGCGACGAAATCATGGCCGGCCAAATTGACGACCTTGGCATAGCCCTCACCCAACGCCTCCAAAAAGAAATAAAGGCAGCAAAGTAGTGAGGCAGCGAGGCAGAAGGCATCAAGACAGTTAGGCGCAGAGAAAAAACCAGAACTCAAGACTCAAGACTCATGACCCAAGACTCAAAAACTATTCACATCGGCATCGTAGGTGCAGCAGGATATACCGGGGGCGAATTGCTCCGTATTTTGCTGAATCACCCTCAAGCCCATATTTTATGGGCGCACTCCAAAAGTCAAGCTGGCAAACCTGTTTACCTGACACATACCGATTTGTGGGGTGATACTGACTTGGTTTTTTCGGGTGAACACTTTGATAAACTCCTGCATGATGAAAATCTGGACGTTATTTTTCTTTGTTCGGGGCATGGTGAGTCTAAAAAGTTTTTGACGGAAAACACTATACCTGAAAAGGTTAAAATCATAGACCTCAGCACCGACTTCCGCGACCAGTCGGAGGGCTTCGTTTATGGCCTACCCGAACTCCAGCGCGAGCGTATCCAATCGGCCAACAAAATCGCCAATCCGGGCTGCTTTGCTACTTGTATCGAATTGGCTTTGCTGCCTCTGGCCGATGCCGGACTCCTCAAAGAGGCCATAAACATCAGTGCCGTTACAGGTTCTACGGGGGCAGGGCAGGCATTGAGTGCTACTACGCACTTCACTTGGCGCAACAACAACCTCTCTATTTATAAAGCCTTCACGCACCAGCATTTGAAGGAAATCAAAATGACATTGGGGACGCTGCAAAACGATTTTGCTGAAGCAGTTCATTTTATTCCTTATCGTGGCGATTTCACACGGGGTATCATGGCCAATGTTTATACCCCTTTTAGGGGTACAACCCAAGAAGCCGAGAAATTGTATGCCGACTACTACGCTTCGCACCCATTCACGCATTTGAGTCATCAAGACATTGATTTGAAGCAAGTAGTCAATACCAATAAATGTTTGCTTCAAGTGCAGGTACATGAAGGCAACATTTTGATAACCAGCATCATAGACAACCTGACCAAAGGAGCGTCGGGGCAGGCAGTCCAGAATATGAATCTACTTTTCGGTTTGCGAGAAGATACAGGTTTGAGGCTTAAAGCACCCGCTTTTTGATACTAAAGGTAAGCTACTTTTGTGTAGGGCAAAACACTCATTTTTTCGCTTAATATATCACTTATTGCAAAAATGGAATAGAACTCCATTTTTGCAATAAAATGCAAATCTGGAATACAACTCCATTTTTGCAAAAATCTTAATGCTATACAGTAAAAGCATCTTGGAGTTTGATTTTTCACTTCAAAAATCTGATAATCAGTATCTCCAACAATAAAAAGCCCAACGCTGCCCACAGGAAGTATTTCCAAAGGCTAAGTCCAATATTCTGTTTTTCAAATTCTTTGACAAAATCACCGTCGGTTACATTGTCAAAAACCTGTACATTGGACTGACCAGCAAAAATTTGACGGAGTTCGTCGGGGGTATAATAGTCCAACTGCGACTCAAGATTGTCGTGATTAAAAGCCAAAAGCTGTACCGTTTGTCCGTCTTTTTGGAGTTCATAATAGCCCGATTCGAGTTCTTGATCGGTGTTGAGTTGATTGCTCTTGGGCAGTTCGAGCGTGAGTTGATTGCCATTGAGACGTTGGACGGGTATGAGTTCGATGTTGCCCTTTTTCAATTTGTAAATGGTATTAGCCGAAACCTCTGGCACCGTGAGCGTGATGATATTTTCGTCAAAGCTGTAAGCCGTGCGCTGTTCTTTCACGCTTTGGGCAGCTATTTTATACATAGTAGGGACAAAGAGTGCATTTTGGGCGAAATTGCCGAATGAGTCAGAAAGAGGATTGGCCAGCATATAAACTTTACCGCGCTGCGCCACCGATTGGCTCAAAAATACTTCACCACTTCGCAAATTGAGTAGGCGCGTACCGGGTGCTTGCCACTGCCATACAGGTTTAGCTACTGGCATTTCGAGGTTTTCTTGGCGTACCGACTGTTCAAAAACATCACTAAAAAAAGGGCTTCCACGCTCTGGATTGGCCAATGATAGCGACTCGTTGGTAGGGCGTTCGGTAAGGCTGCTGATACCCAATTCACTCAAAAAACTGCCAAACGACACCACATCGGGGTTTGACGGTGGAATGACCAACACGCTCCCACCACGCCGTACAAAACTGACCACCTCACTACGCAAACTTCCCTCCACACGCTCCAAACTCTCCAATACAACCAAATCAACATTTTTCAAAAGACCGATGTCGGCATTGCTGGCATTGAGACTACGAAGTGCAAAAAGGCTATCATTTGAGAATACATTTTCGATAGACCGAGCAGGGTTGCCTTGCCCTTGTAGGTGTAATACTCGAATAACAGGCGAAGCATTGAGTACAAAAAAGTATTCGTTGTCGAACGTGATCGGCAAATCATCGAAAACGATACGCCCCCGTTTGAAACCCTTGCCGCGCACGTTGAAGTTGAAGGCAGTCGTAGCCGAGCCTTTGGGTGCCAAACTTACTGGAGCAGTCGAAACCTGCACGTCATCTATGAAAAGTTTGACGACCATATTCTGTACATCGTCGTTGCCAGAATTACTGACCCGTGCATACAAGATATTGTTCTGAAACTCCCGCACAAAAGGCGTATTGAGCCATACCGAGTCTATATAGACATTTTGCGTGATTTTACCCTGTACAGGTACTACAAAAAGCCGATGCGTAGTATCTATACGCAATGCACGCAAATCACCCGCCGTGCTTTTCTGAAAATCCGAGAACCAAAAAAGTTGATTTTTGCCACTTCCGGCATAGCGCGACATCAGATTGGTTTGTCGCTGATACACACTGACCAAACTCCGTGGACTGTGCGAAAGTTTGAGGGTCGTCAGGCGGTCTTTGAGGCGGTCGGTAGTGGCCAGTTGCTGCTCTTGAGCATCAAAGTCGTTGGTGAGGAGTTGGAGGCGAGTAGCATTGCGAAAAAGCGTGAGCAGTTGGTCGAGTTTGCCCGTAGCCATATCCAAAAATCGCTGGTTGTTGTCTTCGTTTTGCATCGAAAACGAGTTATCTATATAGGCACTCGTAATACTTTGGGCATTGGCACCACTTTTGTTTTGGCTTGGCAAATAAGGCTGCGCAAATGCCAATGCCAATGCCGCAATGGCCAATACACGAGCTGCGAGAATGAGGTATTGCTTGAGTCGTCGAAACGAACTGGTTTCCATTTCGACGTTTTTGAGTAGAGATACGTTGGAGAAAAACACGCGCCTTGTACGGCGGAAATTGAACAAGTGAATCGCTATCGGAATACCGACCGCCAATAAACTCCAAAGAAAAGTAGGAAATAAAAACTGCATTCAGGTTTGGGTGTAGTATTTGAAAGCTAACGAATATACTGCAATCTAAGTGCCAAAATTAAGAGAAAGTTAATGAAGGAATATGAAAATGCAGAAATGGGAGAATTTGAAAATGAGAGAATTTGAAAATTTGAAAATAAAATAAACACTTTGATAGTTTGCGTTTGAAACGCAAACTCCACCCGATTCGCGTTTGAAACGCGAATCATCACTAAACCTCCCGAAAGCAATCAAGATGTAATCAAAGAACTACCGTTGAACCTACCACAAAACTCTCATACCAAGCACTGAACCCGTCATTACGCCAAAGCGGTGTTGGGTACTGTTGTTTTATCATCAGTTATTTTCGGTATTCTTATATTTTTCGGACTCGCTATAACGTAATTTGTTTTCTTTCCGCTGTCTTCTACTTTCAACATTTCTTTTGAAACTAAATCTTGCAAATCCCGCAAAGCTGTGTCTGTCGAGCATTTGGTAAGTTTCGCATAGGTTGATGTTCGTAAAAATCCCACTTCTTTACTGTAATTGTCGTATAGATAATTGATTACAAGACGTTGTCTGTCGTTGATGTTTGTTGACTTGTGCTTGTCCCAAAAGTGAGCTTTATCCAAAATGATTTCTAAATTTTGCTCACTTGCCATTAACGCCCTTTCAAAACAACCAAGAAACCATTCTAAATATTTTGTGATGTCCGATGTTCCTTTTTGTGCTTCTTCAATAATATTGTTATAGTGTTTATGCTCTTTGAAGATTTGGTTTGATAAGCTATAAAAACGAATTTTACTTTGATCGCTTTTGGCTAACCACATATCTAAAATCGCCCTCGCTATTCGTCCGTTGCCATCATCAAAAGGGTGAATGGTAACAAACCAAAAGTGAGCAATGATAGATTTCAGCACTAAATCCAAACCTTTTTCACTATTCAACCAATTTAAAAATTGTTCCATTTCGTGTGGAACTCTGTCGGCTGAGGGTGCTTCAAAATGTATTTTTTCTCGGCCAAAACTGCCCGAAACTACCTTCATACCACCCGAACGATATTTGGCAACATCTATTTGCTGGTAACCACTAAAGCCTGTTTGGAAAAGTGAGTTATGCCAACCTAATAGGCGTGTTTCTGAGAGTGGCTTATCAAAATTTTGTGTAGCATCTAAAATGACATCAACAATCCCTTCAATGTTTCGGGGTATCTTTACAAAATCAGCATTTTCAATACCTAATTTTCGGGCGATAGATGAGCGAACCAATTCGGGATTTAAAAATTCACCTTCAATTCTTGAGGTATCTACAACATCTAATATAAGCGATTCCAAAGTGGCACGTTCTATAAAATCGAAACCTAAACTTTCCATACGACCCAATAAACGTCCTTGTAAATGCCTTACAGAAGCCAAAATGGGTGATAGCTTGTCGTTGTTCCAAAAAAAGTTTGTCCAATTTTCTCTTTCGTGTATATACATAATTATCACCGCAAAATATGCGGCAAAAATATGGATTTTACACCGCAAAACAAGGTTTTGCTTCTACAATCTTGAATTGTCAGTTGGTTTGTTGTTCTGGGTTGTCTTTTTAAACTTTTACCCAACGTTTTCGGGCTTTGCGTTCGGGCGGGTTTCGGAGCATCCGCCTGAGGCGGATCTGCCAGTACTGAACTTGAATAGAAGCAGAAAGTTCCAAGTTAGCACGTCACCCCGCCTGACGCAAAACCGATGATTCGCGATAGTTTGCGTTTGAAATGCAAACTCCACCCGATTCGCGTTTGAAACGCGAATCATCACTAAATCAAAAACTCAAAACGCTCCAGTCGAAAGCAGCACCAACGTACAGGCTTCTAAGGCTTCGATATTGTGTTGAAGGAGAATCTGCTGAAATTCAGGATTTTCGGTACCGGGGTTAAAAATCACACGCTTAGGCTTGAGTGTCAGCACATAGTCGTACCATTCGGGCTGATGCTGTGGGCCAATGTAGAGCGTTACGGTGTCAATATTTTCCAAAAAAGGTTTGCCTGTTTTGATTAAATTTCCAGCTACTTCGCCTTCTTTTAACCCCAGTAGTTCGATAGGATGTTGATAAGTTACAAGACGATGCGCTGCTATGTAAGCATAACGAGCAGGATTGGTAGAAGCCCCGATGATGAGTGTTTTTTTCATTGTATTGATACTATCAAAAATATTTTTAAAACAAAAACATAAACATTATGTTCTACACACATTATGACACCAATGTATTTTCTAAATAGCTAATAATCAATCGAAAATCAATAAAACCATGAACGATAAAAAAGTTGTGAATTACTGGAATGAGCGGTGGGTGGCCATTGATTTTGGGGACATCGAAAACCCACCTCGCTATGAGGTGTCCAATTATGGTAGGCTGCGCAGCTTCCAAAACGGCGAACAAGAGGGTACAATCATCAAAGGTTCGGTGATTCAGGGGTATCGCTCGCTCAATATTCGTGTGAAAGGCGGCAAAACTATCAACAAATATGTACATAAGTTGGTGGCCTCATTTTTTGTAAAACGCGAAAGCGATCTACACAAATACGTCATTCATTTGGATTATGATAAGCAAAACAACCGTGCCGAAAACCTTCGGTGGGTTACAAAAGACCAAATGGTAGAACACAATCGGCTCAATCCTTCGGTCGTCAATCGTCAGTTGCCTAAGCGTACCCGCAACTACAAGCTGACCGAGTCGAAGGTCATTATGATTAAAAAACTACTCAAAAGCGACAAAAGCCGCCTCAAGATGATTGCCAAGCAGTTTGGGATTACACATACACAGCTAAACAGGATACGGTCGGGCGAAAACTGGAAGCACGTTACCCTCGATGACGAGTAGCCCACGCTATCGTTTTTTTTAGCCTCCTATCATGGCCATAGAGTCTGAGGCTACTGCTGTATTCCTATTTTTCTCTGCTTCAAAACCGTCTTTGGCGCGGTGTTGAACCGCTTTGATGATTTGATCGCGAACTGCCTCATCGTCTAAACCGCGCCTCAACAAGTCCCTGATGTTTAGCCCTCCCTCTTCGTAAAGACAAGTTTTTAGTTGTCCTTGTGGGGTAATGCGCAGGCGATTGCAAGTTCCACAAAAAGTACGGCTATAAGCCGCTATGATGCCAATCGTCCCCCGATAGCCCGGAATCTGATAGTGATAGGCCGTAGAAGCAGGCGGGTCGGGGAGTTTGTAGAGGCTTGGGTAATGGCGTTGGAGTTCTGTCAGAATACGAGCAAAATTCCAAAATTCATTGTATTGATGTTCTGCTTGGCCATTGAAAGGCATTTCTTCAATAAAACGCATACTGATAGGATACTGCCGCGTCAATTCGGCCATAGCGGCTATTTCGTCCGTGTTTTTACCCGACATCACCACGGCATTGATTTTGGTTGGGATTTTGTATTCCTGCAAAGCCTCAAATGTTTGCCAGACATTCTGAAACTCATCACGGCGCGTGATTTCAAAAAAACGTTGCCGATCGAGGCTGTCCAAACTCAAATTGACCGACCGAATCCCCAGCCGTCCAAATTCAGGCACCAAAGGTGCGGTAAGTACGCCATTGGTCGTAAGATTGATTTGTCGGATACCGTCTATTTGATGAAGTCGCTCCAAAAAATCTATAATGCCGCGTCTTACAAAAGGCTCTCCACCCGTGATACGCACTTTGTCTATCCCCAACTGCGCCAATATCCGCACCACCCGCTCCATTTCTTCCCATGTCAGCAAATGAGGCTTCGGGACATACTTGATGCCCTCCTCGGGCATACAGTAAAAGCAGCGCAAGTTGCAGCGGTCGGTTACGGCCAAACGCACATAGCTGACGATACGCCCGTGGTTGTCTATGAGTGGCATAAGTAAATGTTGAATCTCAAAGTAAGAAACGAAAAAACTCCCAAACAAGTTTTTTGCACTACGCTCTCATTTATTCTTTAGTTTTGCGCCAAATTTTTAAGAACTAACGCAACCACCAACCAACACCAAGTTTATGTTAAGGACGCACAATTGCGGAGAATTACGACTTTCTGATGCCGGCAAAGAAGTAACTTTGAGCGGCTGGGTACAGCGCACCCGCGACAAAGGCGGCATGATTTGGATAGACCTGCGCGACCGATACGGCATTACCCAACTCATGCTCGAAGAAGGCAAAACCGCCCCCGAACTTATCGCTCAAGCACGAGATTTAGGCCGTGAGTATGTCGTACAAGCTACCGGAATCGTAGCCGAGCGCGTCGCCAAAAACGACAAAATCCCCACCGGCGACATCGAAATCAAAATCACAGGGCTGCAAGTCCTCAATCCTGCCAAACTCCCTCCTTTTCTCATTGAAGACGATACCGACGGCGGCGACGACCTCCGCATGAAGTATCGCTACTTAGATTTACGCAGAAATGCTGTGCGTCGCAACCTCGAATTGCGCCACCGGATGGCTCAACAAACTCGGCTATATATGGACGCACAAGGCTTCATCGAAGTCGAAACACCTGTTTTGATTAAATCTACGCCCGAAGGCGCACGCGATTTTGTCGTACCCAGCCGCATGAACCCCGGAGAATTTTATGCGCTGCCACAGTCGCCGCAGACATTCAAGCAACTTCTCATGGTGTCGGGCTTCGACCGTTATTATCAGATTGTCAAATGCTTTCGCGACGAAGACCTGCGCGCCGACCGCCAGCCGGAGTTTACCCAGATAGACTGCGAGATGTCGTTTGTTACACAAGAGGACGTTTTACAGATGTTTGAAGGATTGGTACGGCATTTATTCAAAACCGTCAAAAATATTGAACTTCCCCAAGTACCGCGCATGACCTACGCCGAAGCCATGCAACGCTACGGCTCCGATAAACCAGATATACGGTTCGGTATGGAGTTTAGGTATTTGAAATCCCCCAATATCGAGTATCAGTTACCCACAGGTTTTGGGGTATTTGATGCAGCGGAGTTGGTGGTAGGTATCTGTGCCAAAGGCTGTGCCGATTATACCCGCAAGCAAATAGACGAACTGACCGAATGGGTCAAACGCCCCCAAATCGGTGCCAAAGGTTTGGTATATGTACGCTACAATGCCGACGGGACGCTCAAATCGTCGGTAGATAAATTTTTCAATGAAGCAGAACTCCAAAAGTGGGCCTCCATTTTTGAGGCACAACCCGGCGATTTGATGCTCATTTTGGCTGGCGATGCCACCAAAACTCGCAAACAACTCAACGAACTCCGCCTCGAAATGGGCAGTCGCTTGGGCCTTCGCCACCCCGACGACTACAAAGTACTGTGGGTAATAGACTTCCCACTGCTCGAATATGGCGAAGAAGAACAACGCTGGTTTGCCATGCACCACCCTTTCACCAGTCCTAAGCCCGAAGATATTCCTTTGCTCACTACTGATTTGGGGGCAGTACGTGCCAATGCCTACGATATGGTCATCAATGGTACCGAGGTAGGTGGAGGTTCTGTAAGGATTTTCCAACGCCCGCTCCAAATGCAAATGTTTGAAATCTTGGGCTTTAGCCCCGAAGAAGCCAAAGCGCAATTTGGTTTTCTAATGGAAGCCTTCGAGTACGGCGCGCCTCCTCATGCGGGCATCGCGTTTGGCTTTGACCGCCTTTGTTCGCTTTTTGGGGGAGCAGATTCTATACGTGACTTCATCGCTTTCCCCAAAAACAATGCAGGGCGCGATGTGATGATAGAGTCCCCCTCAAGAATTGACCAAAAGCAATTGGACGAACTCAAAATCAAAACAACGGTTTAATTGACCAGTTTAATCAAAGTAAAATGCGTAAATGAAGACCATTTACGCATTTTTTTATAGATAAACTTGTATTATCGGTCAGAAAATATTTTACCAGCCCAACGAATCAGAAGGCTGGTAGTGTCGCGCACGCCTTCGTGAGCATAAGCAATGGCCTCATCGAGGGTCATGGGGCGGTTGAGGATAGAAGTGGCATAATCCAAACCCAATGACCGCACTTGCTCCGGCGACAGCAGCAGTGTACCACATAGTGCCACTACTGGTATCTTATGATTTTGAGCCGCTTGTGCTATACCAGCAATGAGTTTGCCTTGAAGGGTCTGCTCGTCCATTTTACCTTCGCCCGTGATAACCAAATGGACACCTGAAAGTTTTTGTTCAAAGCGTGTTTGTTCCATGACGATTTTGATGCCTTCTTTGAGCGTAGCATTCAAAAAAAACAATAGACCAAAGCCCAATCCACCCGCTGCGCCTGTACCGGGGATTGCTGCCAAATCTCTCCCAAAATCTCTTTTGACAATGGCTGCTATATGGCGTAGCCCTTCGTCGAGTTGAGTTACAGCTTCTGGTGAAGCTCCTTTTTGAGGGGCATAAACGTAGGCTGCACCCGTAGGCCCGTAGAGTGGGGCGGTTACGTCGCAGGCTACTTCGAGTGTCCAGTTGGGTAAGCTATCGGGCGGTATGATTTGATGAATTTGGGTAAGGGTTTCGCCAACGGGGATAAAAGATTGTCCATTTTCATCAATAAACTGCCAACCCAAAGCAGCAGCCGCCCCTACTCCTGCATCGGTGGTAGCACTGCCCCCTATTCCCAAAATGATATGCTTGGCACCCGCTTCAAAAGCAGCTTTCAGTAGTTGTCCTGTCCCAAAAGTGTTTGTTTTGAGAGGATTACGTTCTTTCGATGACAATAGTTTTAGCCCTGATGCTGCTGCCATTTCGAGGTAGGCAGTAGTAGTGTCGGCAGAAAGCCCAAAGGTGGCAGATGTGTTTCGCCCCAAGGGATCGCATACTTCTACTTCTTCCAGAGTTCCTCCTGCATGGTAGGTGAGAAGTTCGGCTGTACCTTCGCCTCCATCAGCCATAGGCAACCAGACAATCTCGGCTTGAGGGAGTACGCTTCTGATTCCTTCGTCTATGGCTTCACAGACTTGTAGGGCTGTGAGTGAGCCACGAAATTTGTCGGGTGCTAAAAGGATTTTGGCCATGATACAAATCAGAACAAAACACTCTCGTCGTCGGTGATTTTGGGGCGCAAATAAATATTGGAACTATCTATCTTAACCCCACCGCAGCCGATGTTGGCTTCCATACCGTCAGGTTTGAAGAAACGTTCGCGGCGGTAGGGAGCGCGTTCGCTTCCTGCCAAATCAGGGTCAGCAAATACTTTTTGCATATACATACCCCAAGCAGGCATGGCTATTCTTGCGCCTTGTCCATAGGTCATGGTAGTATGGTGAATGGTACGATCGTCGCCCCCTACCCAGATACCCGTTACTAAGTTGGGAGTCATGCCCATAAACCAGCCATCGGAGTAGTTGGAGGTGGTTCCTGTTTTGGCGGCTATATCATTGTTGGTGGATAGGCCGTATTCTTTACGTAGGCGTTGGGCAGTCCCCCAGGGGTCTTCTACAGCTCCGCGCATGATGAACAACATCTGGTAAGCTACACTGGGGCTGATGACTTCTTTTTCTTGTATTGGAAAATCAGCCAATACTTGCCCGTCTTTGTTCTCGATGCGGGTTACGAAGCGGGGGGTTACGTGTTTGCCGCCATTGGCAAAGGTCGAGTAGGCATTGACCATCTCAAAAACCGACATATCGGGCGTACCCAAGCAAATCGTAACGTCTTTGGGAATAGGGCTGGTAATCCCCAACTTATGGGCATACTCAACGACGGTTTGAGGACCTACGAGTTTCATCAAATGCGCACTGATAGAATTGACCGATTTGGCCAAGGCTTGGCGCAGGGTAAGGGCCTGACCCGAAAAACCGCCACTTGCATTTTTGGGACACCAATCGCCGATACACACTTGGCGGTCCACGATAGTTTCACAGGGGGTGATAAAACTTCTGTCAATAGCCGAGCAATAGACAAAAGGCTTGAAGGTAGAACCGGGTTGTCGGCGGCCTTGCTTGACGTGGTCGTATTTGAAATGTTTGAAATTGATTCCCCCCACCCATGCCTTCAAATCACCGCTTCGAGGATCCATAGAGGCCATGCCTACGTGCAAAAATCTTTTATAATATTTGATAGAATCCAATGGCGACATAATGGTATCGCGCTCACCACGATACGAAAAAACCCTCATTTTGACGGGAGTGCGCATTACTTTCATGATTTGGGCTTCGTCGTCGCCGTAAGCACGCTTCAGTTCGATATATCGCCAGCTTTGGCGCATGGCCCGCTGTACGAAGTTGGGGTCTTCTACATAAGCTCCACTTTTGTTTTTTACGACCCAGGGATTCATTTTTTGCGCTTTGAAGAAATTATCAAAAATAGCCTGTTGGGTCTTCATGTGTTCGTAAACGGCGGCTTCGGCATACGCCTGCATACGTGAGTCTATGGTAGTATAGATGCGTAAGCCGTCGGTATAAAGGTCATATTCAGTACCATTTTCTCGATTGTACTCTGCCAGCCATGCTTTCATCCAGTCGCGGAGTACTTCTCTGAAATACGGAGCGGGGCCAGTATTGTGATTTTCGATGTTGAAATTTAGCCCCAGCGGTTTGGCTTTGTTTCTGATAAATTCCTCACGGGTCAAAAAGCCATATTTCATCATCTGCCCCAACACGACGTTGCGACGTTCTAAGGCTCTTTCTTTAAACAAGCGAGGGTTGTAGCGCGAAGGGTTTTGGAGCATACCGACCAGCAGAGCCGCTTCGGTGATTTCAAGATTCCAGGGTTCTTTCTTGAAATAGGTTTTGGAGGCCGTCTTGATACCCTCGGCGTTGTTGCCAAACGACACCGTATTGAGGTACATGGCCATGATTTCTTGCTTGGTGTAGTTGCGCTCTAAGCGTACCGATAGTATCCATTCTTTGGTTTTGGCAATGACCGTTCGTACCAAAGGAATATCTCCCAATTTGCCTTTGTATTTTTCGCCTCTGGTCTGAAAGAGGTTTTTGGCCAACTGTTGCGTGAGTGTACTCCCTCCCCCACTCCCTTGGTCGCTGGAGGCTACACCTTTCACCGCCCTGAATAAAGCCCGTGGGTCTATCCCAGAGTGTTTGACAAAACGCACATCTTCGGTCGCTACGAGGGCTTTGACAAGGATAGGCGAAAGTTGGTCAAACTCTACAGGGCTGCGGTTTTCGAGAAAATACTTAGAAAGCAACTGGCCATCGGCAGAGATGATTTCGGAGGCCAACTGGCTCTCTGGATTTTCGACGGCCTTTAGGTCTGGCATGGTACCAAATAGCCAAAAGAAATTCCAATAAACCGCTGCAATATAAAAAATGGCTCCAAAAATTAGGGACAATCCCCAAAACCAAATCCGACGTATCGTTTTTTGGTATTTTCCTTTCAAAAATGTCATAATGCTTGGGCAAAATGATGAGTAGTATTACAATGAATGAAGGCTTTAGACGCAATAATAAAGATTTTTGGGGAATATCAGACAAAATAACGAGGTGAGGATTTGGTTCCTGATGAGAATCTTCAAATAATTTGTCTTTCTACAAAGATTTTTTGACTAAACTTCATTGTATCTTGAGGCCCTGTTTAAGATTTTTTGAACTCCAAAATCAAACTGACCAACTCTCCCAAATAAATGCGTTATTGGTGTTTTTTTATCTTTTTTATAGGTTGGGTAGCTGCTTTCAGACTCATTGCCCAAAACACGTCCTATTTTCCTCCCCCGCATACTTGGGCACTTAAAACCCCATCAGAAATGGGACTGAATCCCCATAAAATTCAAGAGGCTATTGAGTTTGCACAAGCCAACGAATCCAAAAACCCACGTAGTATGGAGCAATCGCACTACCAAAGTTTTGGTAGAAATGAGCCTTTTAGCCATGCGATTGGCCCATTTGCTGATCGGGGCGCACAGACGGGACTCATTGTTTACAAAGGATATATCGTAGCAGAATGGGGCGAGCCTTCACGCTGCGACATGACACATAGTGTTACGAAAAGTTTTCTTTCGACTGTGGTAGGGCTGGCCGTGGACAAAGGGCTGATTCGGTCAGTAAACGATACCGTTGCTCCATACATACCTCCTATCGAGTTGTATGGTCAGCCACTCTTGCGCCCTGCCGATGATTGGGGTAAGCCCGAATTACTCTCTCTTTTTGCCACTCCACACAATAAGCGCATCACGTGGGAAAGCCTCCTTCGCCAAACTTCCGACTGGGAGGGAACGCTCTGGGGCAAGCCCGATTGGGCCGACCGCCCCGACAAAGACCCCGCCACTTGGCTTACGCGCCCTCGCCACACGCCCGGAAGTGTATATGAGTACAACGACGTGCGCGTCAATGTGCTGGCACTCGCTGCCACGAGCGTTTGGCGAAAACCCCTCCCTCAAGTCCTCAAAGAGCATATTATGGATCCGATTGGGGCTTCTCATACTTGGCGTTGGACAGGCTATCGTAATGCTTGGATTGTCCTCGACGGGCAGCCAGTACAGTCGGTGAGCGGGGGCGGGCATTGGGGTGGAGGTATGTTTATCAATGCCTACGATATGGCTCGCTTTGGACTCCTCACCCTACACCGTGGCCGATGGAATGGGAGGCAGTTGCTATCCGAACAATGGGTAAAACAAGCCACTACTCCTACAACAGCACAGCCGACTTATGGCTACATGAATTGGTTTTTGAATACCGACCGAAAACCCCTCCCCAGTGCACCAGCTTCGGCTTTTTATCATGTAGGCAATGGTGCCAATATCGTCTATGTGGACCCTGACAACGAACTGGTAGTCGTACTTCGCTGGATAGAAAACAACGCCCTCGACGGCATCATCAAGCGTATTTTGGAAGCTACCAATCCACCTGCTCCCGATACCGAAATATATTTGGCCTCTCTCCAAAAACAAAACGGCCGACTTACTCTTTCTTCTGCAATCAATCTCACTCAAAGAAAAGGCTATGACAATCAACCATCCTTTACACCCGATGGCAAAAAGATACTTTATACCCGACAATCAAATGGCCAGACCGATATTTGGAGTTATGATTTGACACGAAAAGTAGCCAAACCCCTCACCCAAACCCCCGAAAGCGAATATTCGGCTACGGTCATGCCTGATGGCCGCCATTTTTCGGTCGTTCGCGTAGAATCCGACCAAACCCAACGCCTCTGGCAGTTTGACTTAGTATCAGGCCGCAATCCACGACTAATATTGCCCAATATCAAACCCGTAGGCTATCATTGTTGGTTTGGAAGCGATACGCTCCTGTTGTTTGTGCTTGGGCAGTCCAATACCCTCCAGATTGCCCGTGTTTCGACAGGGCAAAGTCAAGTCATCACTACCCAAATCGGTCGTTCGTTGCTACGTATTCCTTCCCAAAACACCATGAGTTTTATACACAAAACTTCAACTTCAGAATGGCAAGTCAAAAGACTGAATATGAGTAACTTAGAAATCAATACGCTTGTGCCTACCTTGCCCAACAGTGAAGATTGTGTATGGCTATCAGACGGCAGTTTGCTCATGGCACAAGGCCCCAAAATTTATCAGTGGCAACCTCAAAGCGGTACTGCGTGGCAAGAGATAGCTGACTTTTCGTCGGTGGGTATCAAGCAAATTACGCGCTTGGCCGTCAATCCCAAAAATACCCAATTAGCTTTTGTGGGGCAATGAATTGGAGAAGATAAGTATTAGATAGTTTGCGTTTGAAATGCAAACTCATCGGTATTCGCGTGTTGAACGCGAATTATCAAAATCACAATAAAACCCTCTGAAAATCTCCATTTAGTTTTCGATAAAGGGATTTGGTAGCAGGGTTAGGCTGGTAAGTATCAGTATAGGATACATACTTTTGTACGCCCTCTTGAAGTGAAGAAATATATCCAAGGGACTTCATAGCCAGCAAAATAGCCCCTAAGCAACTGCTTTCATTACTTTCATTGACTCGTACATTGACCCCAAAAATATCAGCCAACAACTGCACCCAAAACTTCGACTGAGCAAAACCCCCGTTGGCATGAATGATTTGAGTAGGAGCGATTTGTTGTTCGAGTAAGTTACGTATTTGATTGAGATGGAGCAAAACCCCTTCAATCGTAGCTCGAATCAAGTCGGATTGCTGATGCTGCCATGTCAAGTTGAGATAACGAGCGGTGAGTTGAGCATTCCAAAAAGGGGCACGTTCTCCCAGCAGATACGGTACAAAAATCAATCCTTTCGCCCCAGCAGGTGCTTTTTCGGCTATGGCCAACAGTTCGGCAGTATCTTTGAGTAGGAGATGTTTGGAGAGCCATTCGAGGACATTGCCGCCATTGTTGGTAGGGCCTCCCGATACATAATACTCATCATCTAAAATATACGTAAAAAGGCGTTGGTCTTTGGTGGGCGTGGTGGTGGTTTGACGTACTGCTCCGCTGGTACCGATGGTCAGGGTAGTGATTCCTTTTTCCAACGCCCCCGATCCTAAATTAGCCAAGCAGGCATCGCCCCCTCCTATGACAAAAGGAGTGCCTTGAGGCAGTCCCAAATAGGTACAGAGGCGTTGATTGGTAAGTTTTTGAATATGATAAGTAGGTACAATCTCTGACAAATAATCTTCCGACACCCCTGCTAGTTCTAAAGCGGCTGCACTCCACCGACGCTTCTGATGATGCAGCAACCCCGTACCCGAAGCCATCGAAAAATCTATCTCAAATTGGCCAAACAACCGATACCAAATAAATTCTTTTTGTGAAACAAAGCGTGCTGTTTTAGCAAACACCTTCGGCTGCTGCTCTCTACACCATTGCATCTTGGTCGAAGGGGCATAAGGATGTGCCGGGATACCTGTTTGGGCATAAATTTTAGGAAAATACGAGGTGTTTTTGAGCGTATCCGCTTGAGCTTGGCTGCGGTTGTCGGCCCAAAGCCACGCACGTGCCAAACGACGATTTTGGGCATCGAGTGGTATGACACTGTGCATTGCCGAACAGAGGCTGATGGCCTCGATAGAAACTGAGAGAGGTTGAAGTTGCTGCACGATTTGGCGCAATACTTCCACGAAAAGCCGATAAATCTCATCGGGGTTTTGTTCTACCTGATTGGGGCGAGGGTGATACGTCATACAAGCACCCGATGATTGCGCCAGTAAATGCCCATTTTCATTAATCGCAATGGCCTTTATGTTGGTCGTGCCGATGTCAATGCCTACCCAAGCGGTCATTTGATGTTAGGATGTATGATGTAGGGTATATGAGGTAAGATGTAGGGTGTAAGATGTGTAGTTGAGTGTTACTTATTCATCAGTGCTAATGGGGACATTGCGCTTAAAGGCGGCACCAAAATCAATGAGCGATTCGGTCTTGAGAACGCCGGGTATATGGTCTATTTTTTCGTACAATACTCGCCTCATGTGCTCATTACTACGCGCTACGATACGAATGTAGAGGGTATATTTGCCAGTGATATAATAGCACTCAGTTACCTCTGGAATAGCTTTGAGGGCTTCAATGATTTTTTCAGAATCCGAATCTTCTTTGAGTGTTAGACCTGTAAAAGCTCCCCATTCATAGCCCAATTTACGCTCGTTGAGTACTACGGTACTACCTTTGAGTACACCGATTCGTTTGAGTTTGCCTACGCGCTGGTGTACCATTGTATTGGATATACCAAGTTCATCGGCAATGGCCGAATAAGCCTTGCGAGCATCTCGTTCAAGTTGCTGAAGAATGAGTGTATCATATTCATCTAAAGGCTCTTCCATAAATACATCAAGGTTAGGTAGTCGGCGATTATTTTTTGACTTTGCAAGTATAAATTTATTTCAACAAAGAAACTACTCGTAGGCATTTAGCTTTAAAGCGACCAACCCTAAACTTTCTCAAAGTCGGTCATTCAAAAATCAATCTCTTTTGGTTTACTTTGAAAAAACTTTTGTCTATGTCTATTTTCGACCGAGTCATTGACCGCCATCATACCAATAGTTTCAAATGGGATAAATACCCCAAAGAAGTCATACCTGTTTGGGTCGCTGATATGGATTTTCGGGCAGCGCCGCCTATTCTCGAAGCCCTCGACCGTGTAACTCGCCATGGGGTTTTTGGGTACTCGCGCTGCCCTAATGCCCTCGACGAAATCATGGTCGAACGCCTAAGAGAAAGACATCAATGGCAAGTCCAAAAAGAATGGTTTACGTGGATAGGCGGGCTTGTGCCTGCCATAGGGTTTGTCATCAGAGCCGTAACCCAACCCGGCGAGGCTGTGATGACAGCTACGCCTGTCTATCACCCTTTCATGATAGAAACCGAACTGGCCGACCGTGAACTCCAGAAAGTCCCCCTCCGACTCGAAGGTAATCGCTGGACGCTTGATTTTGAGGCGATTGAGAAGGCCATTACCCCCGACACCAAATTGTTTTTGCTCTGCAATCCTCACAACCCCGTCGGAACGATGTTCAGGCAAGACGAGCTTTGGCGGCTACATCAAATCTGCCATCGGCATGGTATCATCGTTTGCTCCGACGAAATCCACTGCGATTTGATTCTTGATGCCTCCCAAAAGCATATTTCTTATGCCACGCTGTCGCCCGAAGCGGCTCAAGAGAGTTTCACGCTTTTGGCACCGAGCAAAACCTTCAATTTGGCAGGGTTGGGCTGTTCGGTGGTCGTTACGCCCAACGATGCGTTGAGAGAAAAATTCGTTCGAGCCAAAGCAGGTCTGATGCCCATGCTTTCGGCTTATGCCTATGAGGCGGCTCTGGCGGCTTACCGCGATGGGGCCGAATGGCACGCCGAACTGTTGGAGTATTTGAAGGGAAATCACGACTATTTGTTGGAAGAACTCAACCAACTCAAGGGTGTACAGATGCTTCCGCTCGAAGCTACCTATTTGGCTTGGGTAGATATGCGCGGCACAGGCATCAGTGATATTGCAAAAAGGCTTGAAGAAGCTGGGGTAGGCGTAAACGATGGCTCGATTTTTGGCCAACCGGGCTTTGTACGCATCAATTTTGCTTGTCCTCGCGCCACCCTCCAAGAAGTAGTACGACGCATCAAAACTATCTTATGAATTTTAGAACTGCCCAATACGACGACTTCACCACCATTGCGCACCTGCACACAACCAGCTGGCAACATCACTATCGCGGGTTTATGCCCGATGATTTTTTGGACAATGAACTCATAGCCAATCGCCTCGAAGTATGGCAAAAGCGATTAGCGCAGCCTACTGAAAACCAGTACATCATATTGGCAGAAATTCAAAACGAGGTAGTAGGTTTTTGCTGTGCCTATGCAAATGCCCACCCACAATGGGGGACATATATTGATAATCTACACGTACTGCCTCATTTCAAAGCCAAGGGCATAGGCCGCAGGCTCATGCAGCAGATAGCCGACTGGAGTACCGCCATTTACCATCAGCCTAACATTCATTTACACTGCATTGCCGACAACCGCCCCGCACGCGGTTTTTATGAAAAAGTAGGTGGAGTGTGTCAGGAGGTTTTCAAAGAAACATTGCTTGGAGGCAAAACCCTCGATGTATGTCGTTATGTTTGGCCAAATTTTAATGGATAAGCAATAGCCTGTTTTATTTTGAAGGACTTTTCCACTTATCTAAATCAATAGAAAGTTCCAACTTTATTATTGCTGCTCCATAACTTCCTTCAAGGCTGCCTCGTGGGCTTCGATGAGTTGGGCAAGGTGGGGATCTTCGAGCGCAGTCGAAAAAAACCAACTCTCAAACTGCGAAGGGGGCAAATACATACCTCGCTTGAGCATGGCTTGAAAATAACGCCCAAACAAAACCGTATCGGCAGTTTTGGCTGACTCAAAATCTATGACAGGCTGAGAAGTCATAAAAAACGTAAACATCGAACCTATCTGATTGATAGTGAAAGATAAATCCAGTCTTTGAAGTACTTTATTAAAACCTGCGGCTACCTTTTGGCCGATTTGCTCCAAGCGTGTATATACTTCAGGATGCTCGTCGAGGTAAGTCAGCATAGCCAACCCCGCCGCCATAGCGATAGGGTTGCCCGATAGTGTACCTGCTTGATACACCGGCCCCGCCGGCGACACACAGTCCATGATTTCGCGCTTGCCACCATACGCCCCCACAGGTAGCCCTCCACCGATGATTTTGCCGAGTGTGGTCATGTCGGGTATGACTCCGAAGCGTTCTTGTGCGCCACCACGTGCCAAGCGGAAGCCCGTCATCACCTCATCAAAAATCAGCACTATCTCTTCTTTGGTACATAATGCTCTGATAGCCTCCAAGTATCCTTCTTGGGGCAATACACAGCCCATATTGCCTACGACAGGCTCTAAAATCAAGGCAGCGATTTGGCCTCGATTGGCTTCTACAAGTGCAGTAAGTGTAGCCAAGTCATTAAAAGGAGCTGTAAGGGTATCGTTAGCTACACCTTTCGTTACGCCAGGGCTATCGGGAGTCCCCATGGTCATTGCCCCACTACCGGCTGCTATCAGAAAACTATCGCCATGGCCGTGGTAGCAGCCTTCAAATTTGATGATTTTGTCGCGCCCAGTATAGCCTCTGGCCACTCGTATAGCTGACATGGTAGCTTCTGTACCCGAATTGACCATGCGTACTTTCTCGACCGAAGGCACCATATTGACGATTCGCTCGGCCATTTCTACTTCTCTACGAGTAGGTGCACCAAACGAAAACGAGTGCTGAATCGCATCGGCTACGGCTTTTTCGATAAGTGGGTGGGCATGACCCAATATCATCGGCCCCCAAGAGTTGATAAATTCGAGGTATCGGTGGCCGTCTTCGTCAAAAAGATAAGGGCCTTGTGCCGATTGGATAAACAGAGGGGATCCCCCTACTGCTCGAAAGGCACGAACAGGCGAATTGACCCCTCCGGGAATATAATCTTTGGCTCTTTGGAAAAGTTGCTGGCTCTGTGTGTGGGTCATAGATGTGGTCTTGAGTATAGAGTATGGGAGGGTCTAAATCTGTGTCTAATCCGTTAAATCCGTGTTCAATTCTTTTGAGTATTAGGTTACAATGAGTATCACTTTATTTTCGATTGGCCACTGTCCAGCGCATATCTTCTATTTTGATGATTGGTACTTGCTGATTATCACTGCTTTTTCGATAGTCGAAGCCCCAAAGCAAGTAATCTTCCTCATAAATTTGGCGGTCGAGGCCACTGCGGAGTTGGTTTTTGTATTTGTGCAACATTCGCCCAAAGAAAAGCAGCGCATCATACGCTTGCATGACATAAAACGATGGAATGGTGTTCCTCTTGGCTAAATACTGTTGTTGAAAATCGCGTACTTGAGGCTTATTATTATCTATAAACTCTGTATCTATCATATAGGTAGCTCTTCCCGAAAAAGTAGCTGGGGTACAGTTGGCAAGGTTGAAGCCTGTGGCTGTGGTAAGTAGCGGGGAGTTGATACGTCGCTTATTGAGCATTGACAATACTTTAGCACCTTCGGATTCATGGCTTACAAAGAGGGCCACATGCGCGGGTTTGTTCCATTCGGCAATAGTGGCTACGGTATCAAGTTTCTCGCGGGTTTTTCGATAATCAATGATTTGGTAGCCTTCCGAAGAGGCTTTGGAATGATAGGCCGCTGCCAAGGTAGAGTCGCGCCGCGAAGAACCAAAATAAATGGCTATTTTGCGATTGGCGACAGCCGATACCGATTTCATAAAATCAAACCCTTCTTGGGCTTGCCGCTCAAACGAGGGTTGTAGCAACAGAGTATTGGCATGGTCGGCGAGAATTTCGGTAGTAAGAGTGGTTGGATGTAAAAAAAAGCGGCCATGGGTTTCGGCAAAATCAGCAGCTAATTTGGCAGGTTCGGGATACACCGGCCCAAAGATAAAGTCGGTTTGGGCAAAATTGGCATTATTGACTACGGCCAGCATTTCGTCGGCATCGCTACCTACATCATAGCAGAACAAATTGACCAATATTCCTTCTTGCTGAAGTTTTTGTTTGGCTATTTTCAAACCTTCGTACATATCAAAAGCAAACTGATTGCTGCGAACGCGATTATTTTTCGCAAATTCTTTCAGCCGAAACGGCAACACCACAGCCACATTGTAATAACCCTTGTCAAAATTGCTGGTTTGGCGGATCGGTGTAACCGTTGATGAATTATTTTTGACAGGTGCTACTCCAAAGCGATTGGTAAGTTGGTCAGAAAGTTCTAAGTCCGATTTTTCGTTGGAAATTCGCTGAATCAGCCCTACCAATGCTACCGCTATGGTACGGTCGGAGGGATACTGGCGGTTGAGGCTTTTGAGGTATGCCAAATCTTGCAACTGGTTGATATAGTATCTTTTAAGATTTTCGGCTTCTTTTTTTAGGTTAGTTTCGGAGATTTGGCTTAAATAATCGAGGGCTTCGCCGTATTGTTTTTCTCGAAAAGATAAGTCGGCTAACAGGTAGCGCACTTCGTCCATTTTTTTCCAATTCGGAAAACGTTCGCGCAGTTGTAGCAGCATCTGCCGGCTTTCAGTGAGGCGATTGAGACGCTGGGCGGAGAGGGCATAATAATAATGCGAATAGGGGGCCAAACTATGCTGGTATTTGCGAAGGGTCAGTGGTGCAAAGTCCTCGAGGGCTGCTACATAGTTTTCGGCTTTGAATTGCGCTACGGCACGTTTGTAATCGCGTTCGTAGGTAGGCTCCACACTTTGAGCGGTAGTAACAAAGGGTAGTAGGCAGAAAAACCAAACCGATTTTCTCATCAATAAACTGGTTAGGGGGTAAAGAGGCTCTTCAATTTTTTACTCAACGATAAAGGTGTAAAATTAGCAACTCCCTTCAAAACAAAAAAGCCATTCCACGACTGCGGAAGGCTTTTCTCACACTTAACCTATGATGAAAATTTTGATGTCTATCAAAACTTTAAACGTAGCGTGAATATACGTCAATTTGTTGGAAGCCTCAAATTTTTTTCAAAAAAATATAACTTTTCAATGTTATTGATTTCCAAAAAAATTTTACAAACATTTGATTTTCAGAATTTTAATTAGAGGGTTACATTTTTAAAAAAAATTATTTCAAATTCAATTCCTCACCAATGGCTTTGACTTTTTGCTGGAGCGAAGCATACACATTGTCGAAATCGTCCTTACTTTCCAAAGGTGCTACAACCCCTACATAGAATTTGATTTTAGGCTCTGTTCCCGAAGGCCGGCAGGTAAATTTGGTACCATCGGCAGTAAAAAACTGCAATACATTGGAGGATTCTATGCCCATGCTACCTGCGGGAATATCGGTAATAGCACCATTTTCGGTACGTTTCAGCGACTTGTAGTCGTCTATACGTACCACAGGCGAGCCGGCCAACGATTGGGGAGGATTAGCCCGAAAATCGGCCATCATTTGTTGTATTTCCTCTGCTCCTGTTTTACCTTTTTTGGTCAGTGAAATTAACCCTTCATAGTAAAATCCGAAGGTTTTGTAAACCTCGATAAGCATATCGAAAAGACTCAATCCTTTGTCTTTGGCATAAGCGGTCAGCTCGGCTATCATGCCACAGCTTGCTATGGCATCTTTGTCGCGCACGGCATCACCGATGAGGTAGCCGTAGCTTTCTTCGCCTCCACCTATAAACTGCTGCTTACCTTCCAACTCCCTGATTACCTGTGCAATATACTTAAAGCCCGTAAGGGTATTGTAGCAGTGTACCCCATAAGCTGCCGCCATTTTATCTATCAAATCGGTGGTTACGATGGTTTTACAGACAAATTCTTTACCTGATAGCTTACCAGCTTCTTTCCATGCTTGGAGCAAATAATAGATAAGCAATGTGGCGGTTTGGTTGCCGTTGAGGAGTTGAATTTGGCCGTGGTGGTTTTTGGCAGCGATACCCACACGGTCAGCATCAGGGTCTGTACCCATGACCAGATCAGCATCTATACTTTTAGCTTTGGCTACCGCCATAGACATAGCCTCCGATTCCTCAGGGTTGGGATACACCACCGTCGGAAACTGGCCGTTGCCTTGTGGTTCGGCTTGTTCTTCGATGATGGTTACATTTTCAAAGCCCATCTTGGCCAGCAGTGCCGGCACGAGCATTACACCCGTACCATGCAAAGGCGTAAAGACAATTTTTAGATCTTTCTGACGTGCAATGGCCTCTTTAGAAATCGAAAGCGACTGGATATGTGCTAAAAATTTCTCATCAACTTCTGCCCCAATAAGATGAATTTTGGAAGAATCACCCTCAAATTTAATATCATCTATGGAGGTGATGGCATTTACTTCATTGATAATGTTTCGGTCGTGTGGGGCTACTACTTGGCTACCGTCCACCCAATAGGCTTTGTAGCCGTTGTATTCTTTGGGGTTGTGGGAGGCTGTTACGACTACGCCACTTTGGCAGCCCAGAAGCCGAACCGCAAAACTCAATTCGGGCGTAGGGCGTAAACCTTCAAAAAGATAAACCTCGATGCCATTGGCCGAAAAAATATTGGCGATAACACGTGCAAACTCATCAGATTTGATGCGACAGTCGTGGGCAATGGCTACACTGATTTTTTCGTCGGGAAAAGTTTTATTGAGATAGTTGGCCAAGCCTTGTGTAGCAGCACCGACGGTGTATTGGTTCATACGGTTGGAGCCGATTCCAATGAGTCCTCGCAGCCCTCCGGTCCCAAATTCGAGGTCTTTATAAAACGAGTCCGTTAGTTCTGTATAACTGTGGCTATCAATCAGTTGTTGAATAGCAGCTTTGGTAGCGGCATCGTAATTTCCTTCGAGCCATTGATTTACTTTGGTTTGTACGGCGGTTTCGAGCATGGTTTTTGGAATCAAGTTTGGGTATGAAAGTAGGAAAGCATCAAGCGGAGGCAAATTTACTAACTCCCCCGTATGTTGCAAGTTTATGAAATAAAGTTGGAAGGATTTTTTAGCTAAATACCTTAATTTGCCGTACAGCTTCATCAGTATTGCTGCTCGATTGGGTTGTGCAATACTTCAGCAATAGAATCTCTAAGAATGATGCCGTCGCTTAATAATTTAGCTACATTGCCCCAACACTACCCATATTACAATGAAAATAAACACAGTACTGAGGCAGCCACCTCCCAGTTTTTTGGCACCATAAGCTGCTATAAGGCCGCGAAGTAGATTGTTCATATAAAATGATTGTTAGAGTTTTTATGTCCCGAAGATGACAGATTTTTTTTAGATTCTTAAAAAAGCGTCAAAAAACTATTCCAAGAATTATGATTCTTCAGTTTGGGCAAAAAATTCCCCAAATGGGCACTTCGGTATATTTGAGGTTTTAGCCTCTTTATTGGTTTATTTGACTCCTTGATTCAACCAACCTTCTATTGCTATGATACCCTTTTTCATTTTTTCGACCTTACTGCTTCTTCCGTCTTTTGCTTCTGCTCAAGTAGGTGTAGGAGTGGCGGCTCCCAAAGGAGCTACGGTCTATTTCGATGGTACACGCCAAATGCTCGACGATAAGTGGACCTACTGGAAAGGGCCACGGCTCGCTGCCGAACTCCCCATCAAATGGCAGATCGTAAAAGACCCTGTGGACGCAGGTACTGCCATGAATACCAACGACCCCGCTGCGGCCGGTGGCAAGTACGGTGCTGCCGACATCGTTACGAAAGAGGAGTTCAGGGATTTTCGTCTGCACATTGAGTTTTTGATTGAAAAGCCCGGTGGCAACAGCGGGGTGTATCTCCAAAACCGCTATGAAATCCAAGTCCTCGATGGCGACAAAACCAAACACGGCATGGCGGCAGTCATCAACGAATCGGAGTCGCCCTATGAGTATTACAACGGCCTCGGCAAATGGAATGCGTATGACATCGTATTCAGAGCAGCACGCTTCAAAGAAGGCAAAAAAGTCGAAAACGCCATGCTAACGATGTATTTCAATGGGGTAAAAGTGCATCGTAATTTCCCTATCAGTCAAGTATGGGGAGGGCCTAACTCCGGTATAGACGGTGGCAACGACGGCGGCAAGGGCATCACCGATACACCCGGTGGGCTAAAACTCCAAGCCGAAGGCCATGATGTACTTTATCGAAATATTTGGATCAAAAAACTCAATCTCAAAAAGGCTGATACGGATTTTTGAGGATAGTTTCGTTCATCAAAAAACAAATCCCTCATCGGTACTGCCAATGAGGGATTTTTCATACTACTCTATCTTTTTTTCGTCAAAGCTACTTTTTCACCCTAGTTTTCTTGACCGTAAAGGGGACACAGAGTTCTTCGGGGCAGCAGTTGTCGCCGGGTTCGATGATGATCGGGCAGCAGCCACTGGCTGGGCAAGTA
>JBKBKL010000020.1:0-37444 GCA_046294665.1 Runella sp. | reverse complement strand
TCGAAAAAGAAAGCTGATTTATCAAAATGTTGCCGGGAGTACGAGGTGTATGTCGTTTGCTTCCAATCTAAACGGCTCGCCTGTCAGCCGTACGTTAGAACCGGTAACGCCAACTTAAAAGTTTAAGAACAATGGCGAAAGAAGTAGCAGGTTACGTCAAACTGCAAGTAAAAGGTGGCCAAGCCAACCCCTCCCCTCCGATAGGGCCCGCTTTAGGCTCGAAAGGTCTCAATATCATGGAGTTTTGCAAGCAGTTCAATGGCCGTACCCAAGACAAAATGGGAATGGTACTCCCTGTGGTCATTACGTACTACAAAGACAAATCGTTTGATTTTGTTATCAAAACTCCTCCAGCTCCAATCATGCTGATGGAAGCAGCCAAAATTAAACTTGGCTCAGCAGAACCTAACCGTAAAAAAGTAGGGTCGGTAACATGGGATCAAGTAAGAGCAATTGCTGAAACCAAGATGCCAGATTTAAACTGCTTTACGATTGAATCTGCCATGAAAATGGTGGCTGGTACAGCCCGTAGTATGGGGATAACTATCAAGGGTGATGCTCCTTGGAACAACTGATTGCATAAAGGCGTAAAGACATTTTGAACAATGGCAAAACTGACTAAAAAAAGAAAAGAAGCTTTAGCAAAATACGATGCCAATCAAGAGTATTCGTTTGAGAAAGCCGCAGGAATTTTGAAAGACATCACCTACACGAAGTTTGATGCTTCAGTAGATATTGATGTTCGTCTCGGTGTTGACCCCCGCAAAGCCGACCAAATGGTTCGTGGCGTGGTGGCTTTACCACACGGAACAGGGCGTGAAGTACGAGTATTAGTACTTTGTCCACCTGATAAAGAAGCCGAAGCCAAAGAAGCAGGTGCCGATTATGTAGGACTGGACGAATACGTTCAGAAAATTGAACAAGGTTGGACAGATGTAGATGTCATCATTACGATGCCTACTGTCATGGCCAAAATTGGTAAATTAGGGAAAATATTAGGCCCACGTGGTTTGATGCCCAACCCCAAATCAGGTACCGTAACGCTGGAGGTAGGCAAAGCTGTAAAAGAGGTAAAAGCAGGTAAAATTGATTTTAAGGTAGATAAGTTCGGTATCGTTCATGCAAGCATTGGCAGAGTATCATTCGACCCTGTCAAAATTGCCCAAAACGCCCAAGAGCTTATTGCCACCTTGATAAAACTCAAACCCTCTTCAGCAAAAGGAACTTATGTAAAAACCGTACACCTATCAAGTACAATGAGTCCAGGTGTAGTGATTGATAAAAGTACAATTGCAGGAATATAAATTATGAAACGCGAAGAAAAAGCCGTAATTATAGACGAACTTAGCGAAAAGTTCAAGGCGATTCCCTTCTTCTACATCGTAGATGCCGCAGGCATGAGTGTAGAAGAAACCAATACCCTACGCCGCAAATGCTTCAATCAAGGCGTAGAATATCGCGTTGTAAAGAATACGCTGATTGCCAAAGCACTCGAAACCTTAGATACCGATTATACCCCTTTCAATGATACAGTTTTGAAAGGATTTTCGGGCATTATGTTTCATCCGGAGTCAGGTAAAGCCGCAGCCAAATTGATTAAAGAGTTTCGTAAAGAGTCAGGCAATGACAAGCTTAAGCTCAAAGGAGCCTCCGTTGAGTATAGTCTATTCATCGGCGAAAATCAATTAGAAACACTGCTTACCTTGAAATCAAAGCAAGAGTTGATTGGAGAAATCATTGGCTTATTACAGTCGCCTGCCAAGAATGTCGTTTCGGCATTGCAAAGTGGCGGTGGTAAATTGGCTGGTATTCTCAAAACCCTTTCCGAACGCGAGGGATAAACAAAGTTTAACATTAATAAAAACACGTAACAATTTAATTTTCGATAACAATGGCAGATTTGAAAGCATTCGCAGAGCAGCTTGTAAACCTCACAGTAAAAGAAGTAAACGAACTTGCTGCTATTTTGAAAGATGAGTACGGCATAGAGCCAGCCGCTGCGGCACCAGTAATGGTAGCAGGAGGTGCAGTAAGTGGCGGTGATGATGCACCAAAAGTAGAAGAAAAAACAGCATTCGATGTAATCTTGAAATCTGGTGGTGCTGCCAAATTACAAGTAGTAAAATTGGTGAAAGATTTGACAGGTCTTGGCTTGAAAGAAGCTAAAGAACTGGTTGACGGGGCACCCAAGCCTTTGAAAGAAGGTGTCAGCAAAGACGAGGCAGATGCTTTGAAAAAGCAACTTGAAGAAGCAGGAGCCGAAGTAGAAGTAAAATAATTTTACTTTTCTCCTTCCAAAACCTTGGAAATAGGCCTGACCTCACACGTCAGGTCTTTTCCTGTTTTAATAAAATAAATTCTATATATGTAGATGAAATTGCTCAAAGCAATACTTTTTTACCTCTTTATAGAATAGCTTTTTTTAAAAGTGAATGGATTCCGAAACACTTCGCTACTCGTAGGAGCGATGCAAAGGGAAACCATACTCACTTAAATACTACGAGGCAAGTTAAGTTTTGTGCAAACTAATCATCTTTTTACCGCGTTATGTCCTTTGGCCTAAACGCAGTTTCTCCATTCACCAAAAACTTATAAAGCCTTGACAACCACCAAAACTTCACGTAAAAATTTTGCCCGGATTAACCCCGTTATAGACTATCCGGATTTTTTAGATGTACAACTCCAGTCTTTCCGTGAGTTCGTAAATTTGGATACTGCCCCCGAAGAAAGACACAAAGAAGGCTTATACAAAGTATTCCAAGAAAACTTCCCCATCTCAGACTCACGCGAGAACTTTGTTTTGGAGTTTGTAGATTATGCTTTAGACCCCCCCAAATACTCTGTCAATGAGTGTATTTCACGCGGGCTGACCTACTCCGTTCCTTTGAAGGCCAAATTACGCCTCAAGTGTAATGATGCAGACAATGAAGACTTCCAAACGATCGAGCAAGAAGTCTTCTTAGGAGCCATTCCGTATATGACCGACAAGGGTTCATTCGTCATCAATGGTGCCGAGCGTGTCATTGTATCACAGCTACACCGCTCCCCCGGCGTATTCTTCTCTATGAGTAAACATACCAACGGTACCAAACTTTACTCAGCACGTATCATACCATTCAAAGGTTCATGGATTGAATTTTCTACCGATGTCAATAACGTCATGTACGCCTACATTGACCGCAAGAAAAAATTTCCTGTTACTACCCTTTTACGTGCCATCGGCTTTGGATCTGACAAAGAAATCCTTGACTTGTTTGAGTTATCGGAGGAAGTACCTGCTACCCCAGCAGCCTTGAAAAAAGCCGTAGGCCGTCGCCTTGCCGCTAGGGTACTCCGCACATGGACAGAAGACTTCGTAGATGAAGAAACTGGCGAAGTAGTTTCTATCAGTCGACACGAAGTCCTGTTAGAGCGCGACTCAGAAGTAAGGGCAGATGATATTGACACTATCCTCGAATCTGGGCAGAAATCAATCATTCTGCACCGCGAGGATATGAACATGGCCGATTATAACATTATTTATAATACCCTACAAAAAGACAGCTCTAACTCTGAAAAAGAAGCTGTTGAACAAATATATCGCCAACTTCGCAATGCGGAAGCCCCCGACGAGCAAACTGCCCGCGAAGTAATTCAAAGTTTATTTTTCTCCGACAAACGATATGATTTGGGCGATGTCGGTCGCTACCGCGTTAATAAAAAACTCGGACACGATATTCCGATGAGTACCAAAGTACTCACGACACAGGATATTGTTTCTATCGTCAAATACCTCATCGGGCTTATCAATGCTAAAGCAGTCGTTGATGATATTGACCACTTATCAAATCGTAGAGTAAGAACTGTTGGCGAACAACTCTACGCCCAATTTGGAGTGGGGTTAGCGCGTATGTCGCGTACTATCAAAGAGCGTATGAATGTACGCGATAACGAGGATTTTAAGCCAATTGACTTGATCAATGCCCGTACGTTGTCGTCGGTAATCAATTCCTTCTTTGGGACAAACCAACTGTCTCAATTCATGGATCAAACCAATCCACTGGCCGAAATCACTCACAAGCGACGCATGTCAGCGTTGGGACCAGGCGGTTTAAGCCGTGAGCGAGCAGGATTTGAAGTGCGCGACGTTCACTACACACACTACGGGCGTTTGTGTACTATTGAAACTCCAGAGGGGCCTAATATTGGTTTGATTTCGTCGCTTTGTGTATATGCCAAAATCAACAGCATGGGCTTTATCGAAACCCCCTACCGCGTAATTGAAAATGGCAAACTCACCAACGAACTCATCTATCTTACGGCAGAGGAAGAAGACTCCCGATACATCGCTCAGGCGAATGCTTCCGTCAATGAAGACGGTACATTCTTAGTAGATAAGGTAAAAACACGCTTTGAAGGAGATTTCCCAATGGTAGAGCCTTCGCAAGCTAGTTTTATGGATGTTGCTGCTAATCAAATCGTATCAGTAGCAGCTTCGATGATTCCTTTCTTAGAACATGATGATGCCAACCGTGCATTGATGGGTTCTAACATGCAACGCCAAGCAGTACCTCTTCTCCGACCTGAAGCCCCAATCGTAGGGACTGGTCTTGAAGAACGAGTAGCACGAGATTCAAGGGCTTTGGTAATAGCTGAAGGCGACGGTGTCATAGAATATGTAGATGCCACCAAAATTGTAGTCCGCTATGAGCGTACCTATGAGCAAAAACTCGTCAGCTTTGATACCGATGTTGTAACCTATGACCTCATCAAGTTCCGTCGTACCAACCAAGACACTTGTATCAATCTCAAACCGATGGTACTGAAAGGTCAGAAGGTGGTCAAAGGCGAAATCCTAAGCGAAGGATATGCCACACAAGGCGGCGAACTTGCCTTAGGACGTAATTTGCTCGTAGCCTTCATGCCTTGGCAAGGATACAATTTTGAAGATGCTATCGTGATCTCGGAGCGTGTAGTGCGCGATGATATTTTTACTTCGATTCATATCGAAGAATATGACCTCGAAGTACGTGATACCAAACGAGGCGAAGAAGAACTCACTGCCGAAATACCAAACGTAAGCGAAGAGGCGGTCAAAAACCTTGACGAAAATGGTATAGTATGCGTAGGTACCGAAGTAAAAGAAGGTGATATTCTGATTGGTAAAATCACTCCTAAAGGCGAATCAGACCCTACGCCCGAAGAAAAACTACTACGAGCTATTTTTGGCGACAAAGCTGGCGATGTAAAAGACGCTTCGCGCAAAGCACCCCCATCTATGAAAGGCGTAGTAGTAGATACCAAACTCTTCTCCCGCCCCAGCCGCGACGAGCGCGTCAAACAGAAAGATGAGTTGAAAGCTTTAATGAAAGCTTATGGGCGTGATTTAAGCAAACTTCGCGAAGTGATAATAGATAAAATGGTAGAACTGCTCGACGGTAAAACCAGTGCAGGAGTTAAGCACAAATTTGGGGAAGATGTCATTAGCAAGGGTGTTAAATTCAGTCGGGTCAATATCATTAATAACATTTTTCCAGACAAAAACCCCTATCGAGACGAGACAGGTTATGTTGTTCCAGAAGAAGTGAATTTGTTGGGCGATTTGATTATCGAAGGATGGACAGATGATGCCACTACCAACAAGTTGCTCTTTGAGATGGTCAAAAACTACCAAAAACGACGCAATGAAATTTCTGGCCGCTTCAAACGCGATCGCTTCTCGCTCGAAGTAGGTGATGAGTTGCCAGCTGGAATCGTGAAATTGGCTAAAGTATATATTGCCAAAAAGCGCAAACTCAAAGTAGGCGATAAAATGGCAGGCCGCCACGGTAACAAAGGCGTTGTAGCCAAAATTGTACGCGACGAAGATATGCCTTTCTTGGCCGATGGAACACCGATGGACATTGTCTTAAACCCTCTTGGTGTACCCTCTCGTATGAATATAGGCCAAATTTACGAAACTATCCTGGCATGGGCTGGTCGTAAATTGGGGCGTAAATACGCCACACCGATTTTCGACGGTGCCACCGAAGACCAAGTAATAGCCGAACTCAACGAAGCCGGTATTCCGATGTATGGTCGTACACCTTTGTACGACGGCCAAACAGGCGAAAAATTTGACCAAGACGTTACGGTCGGTATCATGTATATGCTCAAATTAGGGCACTTGGTGGACGACAAAATGCACGCCCGCTCCATAGGCCCATACTCACTCATCACCCAGCAACCATTGGGTGGCAAAGCCCAGTTTGGTGGTCAGCGATTCGGCGAAATGGAGGTTTGGGCGTTGGAAGCCTTTGGTGCCTCACATATTTTGCAAGAGATTCTGACAGTCAAGTCGGACGATGTCATCGGACGTGCCAAAGCCTACGAAGCTATTGTAAAAGGAGAAAACCTCCCCAAACCCAATATTCCGGAATCATTCAATGTATTGATTCACGAGCTGCGTGGTTTAGCACTTGAGATAACAATGGATTAATTCCAGCCCCCTTGTTTACTGTTTTGTGCTGCTGAAGCTAAACACTTCAATTAAAAACACAAAACAGTAAACATTTATTGATCAAAAAGTAAACAATCAAACAAAAATCATATCCGAAAATGTCATTCAAGAAAAGCAAAAAAATTAACAGTGACTTTTCACGGATTACCATCAGTTTGGCTTCGCCTGAGTCTATCTTAGAAAGCAGCTATGGTGAGGTAACCCAACCCGAAACCATCAATTATCGGACTTACAAACCTGAAATGGGTGGTTTGTTTTGTGAGCGTATTTTTGGCCCGGTCAAAGATTGGGAATGCCACTGCGGCAAATACAAACGTATCCGCTACAAAGGCATCATCTGCGACCGCTGTGGTGTAGAAGTAACCGAGAAAAAAGTACGCCGTGAACGCATGGGACATATTGAACTCGTTGTCCCTGTGGCTCATATTTGGTATTTTCGTAGTTTGCCCAACAAAATCGGATACTTGCTTGGTCTATCTACCAAAAAGTTAGACCAAATTATCTACTACGAACGCTATGTGGTAGTTCAGCCAGGTATTAAAAAAGAGGATGGCATTAATAAATTAGATTTTCTGACAGAAGACGAATATTTGGATATCGTGGACAAGCTGCCCCGCGAAAACCAAATGCTTCCAGAAACTGACCCCAACAAGTTTATCGCCAAAATGGGGGCAGAGGCTTTGGAAATGTTGCTATCTCGTACTCAACTTGACGAATTGTCTTATGAGCTACGCCATGCAGCAGCTACCGATACTTCACAACAGCGCAAGGCAGAGGCTTTGAAGCGTTTGAAAGTAGTAGAAGCCTTCCGTGATGCCAATACCCGTGTCGAAAACCGCCCCGAGTGGATGGTGATTCGTATGGTACCCGTTATCCCACCAGAATTACGTCCTTTGGTCCCTCTCGACGGCGGGCGTTTTGCTACTTCTGATTTGAACGACCTGTACCGTCGAGTTATTATTCGTAACAATCGCTTGAAGCGTTTGATTGAAATCAAAGCTCCAGAGGTGATTTTACGCAATGAAAAACGAATGCTCCAAGAAGCTGTTGATTCGCTTTTTGATAATAGCCGCAAGGTTAATGCCGTTCGTTCGGAAGGCAACCGCGCCTTGAAGTCCCTCTCCGATATGCTCAAAGGTAAGCAGGGGCGTTTCCGTCAAAATCTTTTGGGTAAACGTGTAGATTACTCTGGCCGTTCGGTGATTGTGGTAGGTCCCGAACTCAAACTCCATGAGTGTGGACTACCCAAAGACATGGCGGCAGAATTATTCAAACCGTTTATCATTCGTAAGTTGATAGAGCGCGGCATTGTCAAAACCGTAAAATCAGCTAAGAAAATTGTAGATCGCAAAGATGCCGTTGTGTGGGATATTTTGGAAAACGTATTGAAAGGACACCCTGTTCTTCTCAACCGCGCTCCTACCCTCCACCGCTTGGGTATTCAAGCATTTCAGCCCCGATTGATTGAAGGTAAAGCGATTCAACTTCACCCGTTAGTTTGTACGGCTTTCAATGCCGACTTCGACGGCGACCAGATGGCCGTACACGTGCCACTTGGCCAAGAAGCTATCTTGGAGGCCTCATTGTTGATGCTCTCATCGCACAATATCCTCAATCCTGCCAACGGTGCGCCCATTACAGTACCTTCGCAAGACATGGTATTGGGTCTATACTATGTAACCAAAGGCCGCAAATCAACCCCCGAAAACATTATTTTGGGAGAAGGCAAAACGTTTTATGGCCCAGAAGAGGTAATCATCGCTATCAACGAAAAACAACTCTCCAAGCACGCGCACATCAAATGCCGCGTGAAGGTTCGTAAAGAAGATGGCACTCTCGAAACCCAACTCATAGACACCGTAGCAGGGCGTATCCTTTTCAATCAGTGTGTACCTGAAGAAGTAGGCTTTATCAATGAACTCTTGACCAAGAAAAAGCTACAGCAAATCATCGGTCAAGTATTCAAAATAGCTGGGAATGCTCGTTGTGCACAGTTCTTGGACGATATCAAGCATCTTGGCTTCCAAACAGCCTTCAAAGGTGGTCTTTCTATTGGCTTAGGCGACATCAAGATTCCGGATTCCAAGTGGGAGCTGATTGAAGCCGCTAAAAGTGAAGTACAAGTCATCATGGACAACTTCATGATGGGTCTAATCACTGAAAATGAGCGTTATAACCAGATCATTGACGCATGGACACGTACCAACACCAAATTAGCTAATACCCTTTTGACCCAGTTGGAAAACGACCAACAAGGCTTCAATTCGGTCTATATGATGATGCACTCGGGTGCACGTGGCTCACGCGAGCAAGTACGACAACTGGGGGGTATGCGCGGTTTGATGGCTAAACCTCAGAAAAATTTGGCTGGTGGCGTAGGCGAAATCATCGAAAACCCAATCCTGTCCAACTTCAAAGAAGGACTCGACGTATTGGAGTACTTTATCTCTACCCACGGTGCACGTAAAGGTCTGGCTGATACCGCCCTCAAAACAGCTGATGCGGGCTACTTGACACGCCGCCTACATGATGTAGCTCAAGACGTGGTAGTCAATGAAGAAGATTGCGGTACACTTCGTGGTATCGAAATCTCAGCTCTCAAAGACAACGAAGATATAGTAGAACCCCTTTCCGAGCGTATCTTGGGCCGAGTGTCTGTACACGACATTTTGGACCCTCTTTCAGGAGAACTCATCGTGGCCTCTGGTGCCGAGATTACCGAAGAAATTGCCGCTCGCATTGACGAAACCAGCATCGAAACTGTCGAAATCCGCTCGGTACTCACCTGCGAAACCCGCAACGGTGTCTGCTCTAAATGCTATGGACGCAACCTCGCCACTGGCCGAATGGCCGAAATTGGGGAAGCAGTGGGCGTAATCGCCTCTCAATCTATTGGAGAGCCGGGGACACAGCTTACCCTGCGCACATTCCACGTGGGGGGTACTGCCCAAAATATTGCCGTAGAGGCCAACATTAAAGCCAAATTTGAAGGACGTATCGAATTTGAAGATATGCGTACCGTCGAATCTACTGACAATGAGGGCAACCCTGTTACAATCGTGATGGGGCGTTCGGGCGAGGTTCGTATCGTCAGCGAATCCAACGGCCAAGTCTTGATCGCCAACAACGTACCCTATGGTGCCAGCCTATTGGTAAAAGAAGGCGATAAAGTAACCAAAGGACAAGAACTTTGTAAATGGGACGCTTACAACGCTGTTATTCTTTCAGAGTTCAATGGTACAGTAGAATACGAAGCCATCGAAGAAGGCATTACCTACCGAGAGGAAATAGACGAGCAGTCGGGCTTCCAAGAAATCGTCATCATTGACACCCGCGATCGTACCAAAAACCCAGGTCTATTGGTAAAAGGCAAAAGCCCACTGCTAACCGATACCGACGAGAAAGTCTATAACTTACCTGTAGGAGCACGCTTGGTGGTCAAAGATAAAGCTACCGTAAAAGCAGGTCAGCCTTTGGCCAAAATCCCGCGTACTTTGGGTAAAACCCGCGATATTACGGGAGGTCTGCCACGTGTAACGGAATTGTTTGAAGCCCGCAATCCTTCCAATCCAGCCGTAGTATCCGAAATTGACGGTGTAGTGATGTATGGTATTGTCAAACGTGGTAATCGTGAAATCAACATTGAGTCTAAAGACGGTACCCGCAAGAAGTACCTTGTGCCTCTCTCGAAGCACATCTTAGTCCAAGATGGCGACTTTGTGAAAGCCGGCGAACCTCTCTCTGACGGTGCTATCACGCCGAGCGATATTCTCTCTATCAAAGGCCCTACGGCTGTACAAGAGTACTTGGTGAACGAAATCCAAGAGGTATATCGCCTACAAGGGGTGAAAATCAACGACAAGCACATAGAGTGTATCGTGCGCCAGATGATGCAAAAAGTCGAAATCATGGATCCAGGTGATACCAATTTCTTGGAAATGCAGCCTGTTGAGAAATGGACTTTCCGCCAAGAAAACGACCGCGTACTCAATATGAAAGTGGTAGAAGATGCAGGAGATTCCGAAACACTTAAGCCCGGTATGTTGATTTCGGCACGCCGCCTGCGCGACGAAAACTCTACCCTCAAACGCCGTGACCAGAAACTCGTAATAGCCCGCGATGCAAAACCTGCCGTAGCACAACCTACCCTGATGGGTATCACACAGGCTTCTCTGGGCACCGAGAGTTTTATTTCGGCTGCTTCTTTCCAAGAAACTACGAAAGTATTGAGCGAAGCCGCAGTACGTGGGAAACGTGATACGCTCGACGGTCTCAAGGAAAACGTAATCGTCGGGCATTTGATACCTGCCGGTACGGGTATCCGTAAATATCAGAAGTATATTGTTGGTTCTAAAGAGGAACTCGAAGTAGTAACAGAGGCGCGTGAGCGCAGCAGTAGCCGACGCTCTAAACGTGAATTAGCCAACTAAATACTGCACATAGTACACCTAAAAACGCTCCAACTAAACATTGGGGCGTTTTTGTTTTTTTGCCTAATCATATACTATATCCCTTTGGGGAGGCGTTGCTTTATTAAGCAGCTCAACAAAATCTTGTGTTTTGCTATTTACTTCTGATATATCTGGTTTAACCTAACCATCCAAATTACCTACTTATGGCACTCAAAGAACAATTGCAAAAACTTGCTACCGAACGCAGCACCCCCTGTGTAACCATCTCTCTCAATACACACCGTACACACCCCGACAATGCTCAAGATGCTATTGTGCTCAAAAATTTGCTCAAAGAGGCCGAAACCCGTGTCATTGATGAGTTTGGCAAACGCCCTGCTGCTTCACTTTTGGATAAAATCAAAAATGCTGAAACTGAAATAGACATCAACTATAACTTAGACAGCCTTCATATTTTTTTATCAAACGATACTCAAGAAATCGTAAAATCCACTTGGCCAACCACACAAGTGGGGGTACATATCTCAGAAACCTTCGCCATTCGCCCCATCATCAAAGCCTACAATCGTAGCGAAACCTACTTAATCATGCTCCTCTCGCAGAGTGGTGTCCAACTTTATGAAGCCATGAATGATGGCATCATCGGCGAAATACGCAACAATGAGTTTCCATTTTCAGAAAACAGACACTACACCACCCACGCCGACAAAGCCAGCGACCCCAAACAAGTTGATGATTTAGTACGTGAGTTTTTGAACCGTGTAGATAAAGCATTGGTCAAAATAGCCCAAGAAACCGACCTCAAATGCGTAGTAGTATGTACCGAAGACAATTACAGTCGCTTGATGCAAGTAGCCGACAAGCCAAGCATTTATCATGGCTATGCCCCCATCAACTACAACAATACAGCCACGCACCAAATCGTCAATCAAACATGGGAGATCATCGCCAACCTCCAAAAGCAACGCCGTACACAGGCTATTGGCGAAATGAAAGAAGCCGTAGCACAAGGTAAAGTGCTGACAGACCTACAAGAAATCTACCAGGCTGCTATTGACGGACGCGGCGATTTACTCATCGTTCATCAAGATTTTGCACAGCCAGTATTGATGAAAGACGAACGTACTTTCGATTTGATTGAAGATGCTACTACGCCCGGAGCCATAGACGACATCACGAGCAATATCGCATGGGAAGTCATCAGCAAAAAAGGGCGAGTATTCTTCACGGCACAAGACGAAATAAAAGACCTCGGCCAAATCGTGCTGAAGACCCGATATTAAGATTTTAGTACGATTTGATTTATGGGGCTGATAGAAGTGGACAAGCACCTTTCTATCAGCCCTCTTTTTTGACTAATCGGCTTTATTTTGCTTTCTTTACTTTACAAATACTCCCCATTCCATGAAAATTTACGCTAACTTCCTTTGTTGTTTATTATTCATTTTTCATTGTTCATTCGGCAGTTGCTTCGCTCAAGACAACGAATACAACCTTGTGCCTTTCCCCGCCCAATTTATGGGTCAAAACGGACAATTTGTATTGAACCCACAAACCCAAATCGTAGTTCTGCCCAAAGATGTTGCCCTACGACCCATTGCCCAAAACTTGAGTGATTTTCTCAAAAGTTCGACCAAATTTGCCTTACCCCTTGCAGTAAAAGCAACTCCCAACGCCAAAAACAGCATTTATATTCGTCAAAACAAAGCCCTACCTCTTGGCACAGAAGGCTACAAATTGAGCGTCAATCCCGACCGCATCATTCTCGAAGCCGCTACCCCTCAAGGCGCATTTTATGGACTTCAGACGCTGCTCCAGTTATTGCCAATCGAAGTGTTCAGTCCTACACCTGTCGAAAACATCAAATGGGCTGCCCCCGCTTGCGAAATCTCCGACAGACCTCGCTTTGGGTATCGAGGTTTGATGCTCGATGTATCGCGTCATTTTATGCCGGTGTCGTTTGTCAAAAAAATGATAGACTTGCTGGCTTTGCACAAAATGAACACCCTCCACTGGCACTTGACCGATGACCAAGGCTGGCGCATCGAAATCAAAAAATACCCCAAACTCACCCAAATAGGCTCCAAACGTAAAGAAACACTCGTCGGCAACTACTTTGAGCATTTCTCCCAACGCTTCGACGGCAAAGAGCACGGTGGGTTTTATACCCAAGCCGAAATCAAAGACATCGTTAAATACGCCCAATCAAAATACGTAACCATCATACCCGAAATCGAAATGCCGGGTCATGCAGGCGCAGCATTGGCGGCCTATCCCGAATTGGGTTGTGAGCCTTCCAAAGGCTATGAGGTTTTTACCAACTGGGGAGTCAATGAAGACGTATTTTGCCCCAACGAAAAAACTTTTACTTTTCTGCAAGACGTACTGACCGAAGTTTTTGCCTTGTTCCCCAGCAAATACATTCATATCGGCGGCGACGAATGCCCCAAAGAGGCTTGGAAAAAGAGTGTGTTTTGTCAAGACTTAATCAAAAAACTCAACCTCAAAGACGAACACGAACTGCAGAGTTATTTTATCAAGCGTATCGAAAAATTTGTCAATGCGAAAGGTAGAACCCTCATCGGCTGGGACGAAATCTTGGAAGGTGGCCTCGCCCCCAATGCTACCGTGATGAGCTGGCGAGGTACAGCAGGAGGCATAGAAGCCGCCAAGCAAAAACACAACGTCATTCTCACGCCCAATGTGCCTTACTACTTAGACCACTATCAAGCCAATCCCGCCAAAGAGCCATTGGCCATTGGAGGCTTTACGCCCTTGGAAAAAGTCTATGCCTATAACCCCACCGCAGACTTTGACGCTTCGCTCCAGAAATACATCTGGGGCATACAAGGCAACCTTTGGACCGAATACATGCCTACCTCCGCACAAGTCGAGTACATGGCCTTCCCACGTGCTATTGCCATAGCCGAAACGGCTTGGATGCCTGCTGGCCCCAAAAATTTTGTGGATTTTACGACTCGCCTCAAGGAGCATCTTCGTCGCTTGGATTTATTGCAAGTCAATTATGCCAAACGCCTTTTTGACATCACCGCCACCACCCAATTCAACGACCAAGGCCAACTCCAAGTACGCCTCGAAAAACTTGACACCGATAGCAAGATTTACTACACCCTCGACGGCAAAACCCCCACGACTGCCTCCACCGAATATTTCACGCCTATCACACTCACCAAAACCACGACCCTGAAAGCCATCACCACGAAAGGAACGACTTTTGAGGAAACTTTTTATATTCACCGCGCCAAAGGCAAAACTTACACCTACACTCATCTACCCAACAAAGGAACAGACGATACAAAAACCAAATTGACCGACGGCCAAGTAGCTCCAAGCCCTCGCAATAGCCAAGAGTGGGTGAGTATATCTGAAAAAGATTTTGAAGTAACGATAGATTTGGGCGAGGTACGACCCGTTACGAAGGTTACGGCCAATTTCCTAAAAATCATTATGAACAATACCTTTCCGCCTACCTCTGTCGAAATCGGCCTCTCGCGCGACGGCGAAAATTTCAAAGATGCGATAGCACAGCCTGTTCAGTATCACCTCGAAGGGCCGTGGGAAATCCTCCCCGTAGTGGCCGACTTCAAAACGGCTCGTGCGCGTTATGTACGTGTACGTGCCAAAAACGCAGGCATAGCCCCCACCAACGCCCCCAAAGCTGGCTTACCTACACGTATAGCCATAGACGAAGTCATCGTTGATTGAGTACCGTTTAGCCTCGATTTTTTCCATGCTGGGGCAGTTATTGGCCAACTCGTCCTATTTTTATCAGATTTTTTGAAACAAAGCCCTACGTTTGTGCTGTTTATAGATAGGTACAACATGACTTCACGCCTACCCACAGCAGCTATGAAACATTTCTTCGGGCTTGTATTTCTATTTTTGATTTCGACTGTATCTTTTGGTCAAGAAAAACGTACCATCAGCGGCTATATCAAAGATGCCTCCAATGGCGAAAGCCTCATTGGCGTATCGGTTTATGTACGTGAGATTGGCAACGGGGCCGTTACCAACGACTACGGCTATTATGCCTTGAGTTTACCCTTGGGCAGCTATACGCTGGTATTCAATTATATCGGTTATGAAAAGATTGAAAAGAAAATCGAACTCAAAGAAAATACCAAGCTCAACATCGAACTCAAAGACGAGTCCCTCAAACTCCAAGAAGTGATAGTGAAGACTACCAAAGAGGACGAAAACGTAAGGAGTATCGAGATGTCTGTCAATAAAGTCGAAATGAAAACCATACGTCAAATGCCCGCATTACTCGGCGAAGTGGACTTGGTCAGGAGTATTCAGTTATTGCCGGGCGTTTCGACCATCGGCGAGGGGGCAAGCGGCTTCAACGTGCGTGGGGGCAATATTGACCAAAACTTAGTCCTGCTCGACGAAGCTCCTGTTTACAATGCCTCGCATTTGTTTGGCTTTTTTTCGGTATTCAATCCCGATGCCGTCAAAGACGTAAAACTTATCAAAGGCGGTATCCCTGCCCAGTATGGTGGGCGTATTTCTTCGATTTTAGATGTACGCCTCAAAGAAGGCAACGCCAAAAAACGCGAAATCAACGGTGGCATCGGTACAATTTTCTCGCGCTTGAGCTATGAGCAGCCCTTTGCCAAAGGCAAGGGATCGTTTATTGTAGCGGGCCGTCGGTCTTATATTGATATTTTAGCAAGGCCATTTCTCAACAACGACTTGCGCGGCAGCCGCTTCTATTTCTATGATCTGACGGCCAAAGCCAACTACCGCATAGACGACAAAAACACTGTTTTCTTGTCGGGATACTTCGGGCGCGATGTATTCGGGGCAGATTTTGGCTTCGACTGGGGCAATCAAACCGCCACTGCCCGTTGGAATCACGTTTTCAACAGCAAGTTGTTTATGAATCTTACGGCCTTTTATTCCAACTACGACTACGGCCTCGAATCTGACCGCAACAACCGCCGACAAAGTGGCGATAAGTTTCAGTGGAAATCCAACATTCAAACGTTGAGTGTCAAGCCTGATTTTACGTATTTCCTTACGCCCAACAATACCATCACGTTTGGTGGCCAATACCTACACTACGACACACAGCCCGGCTCGGCTACGGCTATCTCAAGTGGCGAACGCCGCGACATCAGCCTCCAACCTCGCTATGCCGACGAATCGGCCATTTACGTAGCCAACGACCAAAAAGTAAACGACTGGTTATCGTTACAGTATGGGCTGCGGTATTCTTTGTTTAGAAATTTGGCACCGGGGCAATCTTTCGTTTTTCAAGAAGTTTTGAGAGGCGAACGTAAGATACCTGTCGAAGAAAAAAACTTTACCTCGGGAGTCATCAATCAATACGGCAACTGGGAGCCACGTTTTTCGGCTAAGATTGAGTTTTCACCCTCGTCTTCACTCAAAGCCAGCTACAACCGTACCGTACAGTATTTGCACTTATTGTCCAATACAGCCGCCAGTTCGCCTTTAGACGTATGGACGTTGAGTTCCAAAAACATCAAGCCCCAAATCGCCGACCAAGTAGCTCTGGGCTGGTTTCAAAACTTAGCCGACAATGCCTACGAAACTTCGGTAGAGGTCTATTATAAAGACCTCCAAAACCAGATTGATTATGTACGAAATTCCGATTTACTGCTCAATCAGTTCATTGAGGGCGATTTGCTTTTTGGCAATGGCCGTGCGTATGGAGCGGAGTTTTATGCCAAGAAAAATCGAGGCAAACTCACCGGTTGGGTAAGCTATACTTTGGCACGAACCGAGCGCAAAATAGAAGGTATCAACAACGACAAGTGGTTTCCGGCGCGCTTCGACAAGACGCACAATTTGAGCGTGGTATCGCTCTATACCCTCAACGACCGCTGGAGCTTTTCGGCCAATTTTGCCTTCAATACCGGAACCCCGGCCACGTTTCCTACCAACCGCTTTGAGTGGAATGGCTGGGCATTGCCGCACAACGTAAACGACTCGCGCAATGCCGCCCGTATCCCCGATTACCACCGCTTAGACTTGGGAGCTACCTACAAAAAGAAGAAAAAACTTTTCAAACGAGGCCAAAGCGAGTATGTCTTTAGTATCTATAATGCCTACAATCGTCGTAATCCGTTTTCGGTTTATGTACGCCAAAACCAAGACAACAACCTACTCACCGAAGCAGTACGGTACTCCATCATCGGAAGCATCGTACCAGCCGTAACTTATAATTTTAAATTTTGACCTGATGTATTTATTTTTGATAAAAAACGAAATAACCATGCAACAACCACTCACTCCGGAAGAACGCTTGCAAGAGGCACGTGCATTGGCTAAAAAATTACAGCAAAGTAAGAAATTGGCCAGAAAGGAAATGGTAGAGGAATACCAAAAAGATGCTTATTTACAAAGTATTGTGGCTGAACTTAAAAAACACAATGGACGAAATAAAATCACTACCTCCACACTATAAATTTAAGTTTGCTGGAGGTAACTACAACTCTTACTTTTTTGTAACCCATAAAGGGATTGTTTATGAAGTAAAATTTCGTGAGAGTGGATATATTTTTGATAATTTCCCCGAAGTTCAAGAGGATACTTTCGAGTTTTTAATTGAAATCATAGAAAATCCATTAGGAAAAGTGATTCCTTTCGATAATCTGATGAGAAACACAATAGCAGCCATTCTCATAGATTTCTTCCAAAACCACCAGAGAGTTGTCGTTTATGTGTGTGATACTTCGGACGCTCGGGGTGTGGCAAGATTCAGGAAATTTAATTCGTGGTTTGAAACTCACCCTGCTTCAAGATTTTTTGGGAAATACAACATAACCCTAATGGATATTGATGGCATGGTTTTTCATGCTTCAGCGATTATGAGAATAGATAATCCTTCGGCAGCACAAATAATTACCAAATTCAACGAGTTAGCTTTGAGGTATCAAAATCCAAAATAAGAAAAATTCAGCGTTGTCAAACACCAAAATAAGCCATGAAAAAAAGCCTTTCACATTTTATTATATTTCTTTCCAATACATCTCTCATTTTGGCAGGTATGCTGCTGTTTTCATCTTGCGAAGATGTCATTGATTTGGATATTCCCGCAGGCGAATCCCAACTCGTAGTGGACGGCTGGATTACCAATCAGCCTAAAACCCAAACCATTCGACTCACACAATCAGCCCCTTTTTTCGACAATACACCCGCCCGACCTGTCTTGGGAGCTTCCGTAACCGTAACCGACGATCGCGGCAAGACGTTTGTTTTCAAAGACGAAAAAAACAATGGCACTTATCTTTGGCAGCCCGCCACTCCCCGCGATACCCTCGGGCGTATCGGTGGCACGTACCGACTTCTCATCAAAACCGCCAATGAAGAATACTCTGCCACCAGTCGCCTCAACCGTGTCCCTCGCATAGATTCGCTCAACTTCTTCCCCGACGAAGTACCCATCAACCCACCCGACGGCTCTCCACGACAGGGCTTCACGGCAGAGTTTTTTGCCCGCGACCCTGTGGGCGTAGGTGATTGCTACTGGATCAAGTCCTATCGAAACGACACCCTTTTCAACAGAACCAATCAAATCGTTTTGGCATTCGATGCAGGCTTTAGCCCCGGTGCTGCTACCGATGGCTTACAGTTTATTTTGCCGATACGTCGTTCTATCACACAGCGTTTTTTTCAAGAAAACGAAAGAGTCAGGGTCGAGATACACAGCATCGGGCTGGAGGGTTTTTTCTTTTTGAACCAAGTTCGCCAAGAGTCAAACAATGCGGGGCTATTTGCTACGATTCCGGCCAATATCCCCACCAATATCCAAAACCGCGACCCCAAAGGACGCAAAGCACTTGGTTACTTTGGAGCATCGGCTGTAAGTAGTGCCGAAGTGGTCATAGACCGCAAAAAGGCAAAGCCAAAGCCTTGAAAAAATGATACCTAAAATGCTTGGGTATTTCATTTGGCTTGGTATTTTTGTGCCATGCAAAGCCAACAACAATACCTCAAAGGCTGCCTATCGGCTATCGTGCTTCAACTATTGAAAGACAATGGCCGAATGTATGGCTACGAAATCACACAGCGAGTGAAAGACCTCACCGCCGGCCAAATGCACCTCACCGAAGGGGCACTCTACCCCACCCTCCACAAACTCGAAGCTGAAGGCATACTTACCACCGAAAACCAGTTGGTGGACGGGCGCAATCGTAAATACTACAAACTGACCGAAAACGGTCAAAAAGAAGCACAGTCGGCTTTTGCAGAGTTATCCAACTTCCTTAGCAATCTCCAGCGTATCCTCAACCCCCAACTTGCTTACTGACATGGCACTCACCCCCGACCAACTTCGATATGTACGCGACGCTATTGTCAAAACCAATGGCATCAAATACCAAGATTTTTATGAAGAAATCTTCGACCACTATGTCAGTAGTATCGAAGAAAATATGAACAAAGGGCTTGATTTTCAGGAGGCTTTTGTCAAAATACATGAGTCGTTTTTTGAATACGAATATTAATATAACGTAAAAAATAATTTTGGTAGTAGTTTTTAGTGCACCATTTATTATGGACTGCAAGCATTAGAAATGCAATATTTAGACAACGTACAAAAACAGCTTAATCAACGGCATTGGCAAATCCTCAAAAACCAATTTCGTTGGCCTACGATAGTAGCGACCTTGTTGTTAGGGATTGTATGTTATCAAGTAGCCGAGATAATACATACTGACAAGAGGGTTTATATTTTATTGGTTATCCTTTTATCAGTTCCAGTTATGATTACATTACCCGTTACTGCGGTGAGTATTTTTAAGTATATTTTACGAAAACGACTATTGTTAAACTCTGTGAAAGGTGTAGCCATCAATACGCGTGTTTATTTGATCAGTTGGTCTGTTTTATACTTACCTTTTTCGATAAGTCGGTATTGGTTTGACATCGAACTTGTAATGGTGATTCCAACCCCACTTTTGGCGTGTGTGTTGCTTTGGTATTTATTAGTGGCCATTTCATTTGTCAAACTCTATCGTGAACAATTCAAAATCAAAATCGCATGAAACTGACATATCAACAACTGAACCTACTTGAAGCATTGTACAAATCGCTTTGCCGTTACACTAAACGACGATGAAGTAGAGATTTTAATTCAATTTTAAACCCTTCGTAGGTTACACCCTACTAAAGCAAAAGTTCAATTATCACAAAGCGATTTAAGACACCTTACAGTGTAATGAGAGAAATTATGACAATTTGAACCTATTATTCATTTTATTATATTCGCTCAAAATATAGCACGACCATGACAATCATATTAAAAAAAGGGCAACACTTAACTGATGTTTTATCGAAAAATAATCTTTCAACAAATACCAAAAAGTTGAACGCTAAAAAATATGTTGGAGTTTTGAAATTGAAAGAAGACCCTCTCAAAATCCAAAAACGGATGCGCGATGAGTGGGAATAAGATTTTGCTTGACACAAATATTGCTTTGTATTTGTTCAAAGGAGATTACGAGTTGGCTAATGCGCTACAAGATTCGGAATCTTATGTATCTTTTATCAACGAATTAGAATTGTTGGGACATAAGGATATTACAAAAGAAGAAATAACATGGATAGAGCTATTTTTGGGAGAATGCTCAGTAATGGAGATGAACCAAGGTATTAAAGAGATTACGATAAACCTTCGTCAAATGTATTCTATCAAAATCCCCGATGCTATTGTCGCTGCCACTGCCATTTTCTTAGGAATTCCCCTCATCTCAGCTGATAATAACTTCAAACAAATCAAAGAACTAACTTTTATTTTATACCAACCTTAGCCACTCATCGCCCCTAATTCCACCACCACTTTCCGTAACGCTGCCACCACTTGTGTGAGATTTCCTCAGCTGCGTTGAAAAGCCCCAAACTAAACCGAATCCTCCGTTTCGGTCATACCCTACGCGCTGGGCTGCATTGGCAAAATTTATGAATTTTTCAAGCCTCTACTACCCTTCCTCTCTCAATCCGCAGCGTTTTCATAACACAACTGGGGATTTCGTGGGGATAATGCGACACATAGACGAGTGTACGCAGTGGCGAGGTACATACACTATCAAGTAAGTTTTTGAAATGCTCAACGGCTGCAAAATCAAGCCCTTGGCAAGGCTCGTCCAGAATCAATAAAGGCGGATTTTTGACCAATGCCCTTGCCAATAGTACCAATCGCTGCTGGCCTTTTGAGAGATTTTTGAAAGTTTTTTCGAGCAAATTTTCTACCTGCAACGCCTCCGCTATTTCTTGTACTTTTTGGATTTGCTCCTCGGTGAGTTTTTTGAAATATACCCCCGTAGCATCAAAGAAACCCGAAGCAATGGCCTTGAAAACAGTAGTTTCTTGTGGATAATAAAGGTGCATCTCGGGCGATACGTGTCCGATGAGCCGCTTGGCCTCCCACATCGAAGCTCCGCCACGCTTGAGGCCAAAGAGCGAATAGTCGTTGGCAAATCGCTGGGGGTTGTCGGCCGTCAAAATACTCAAAAGTGTGGACTTGCCCGAGCCATTTGGCCCTACCAATGCCCATTTTTCACCTATTTTTACTTGCCAGTTTACGCTATCCAATACTTTTTGAGAACCATATTTGACAGTAATATTTCGCATCTCGATAGCCCAAACGTCAGACTGGATATGATTGGGCAAATCGGGAGTCATCTCAAATTTTAGGGCTGGCTTTTCATTACGAATGGCCTGAACTTTTGTACTTAACCTCAAAACATCGGTTACACTTTCGGGTATTTGATTTTCACTCGTAGCCAATACTACCGATACACCCGATTCTTTCAATTTTTGCAAAGCTAATCGTAGTACTTCGCGAGAGTGTATATCCAACCCATCGAAGGGATTATCGAGTAGCAACAACTTAGGATTTTTGAGTAATGAACGAGCGAGCATCATTCGTCGGGTTTCGCCGTTGGACAGTGTAACAAACGGACGGTCAAGAAGAGCAGAAAGCGATAAAATTTCTGACACTTCTTCTAGACTTTCTTCCGAAAATGCCGAGGCTTCGAGTTTTACCGAATCGAGATGAATCGTACCTACGGGGCGTAGTTGATTGGTGAGTACTTGGCGTAAGGTAGGAGCTATTTCGGCCTCAAAACTATGGAAACGTTGCTGATAATACTGTGCTGCTGATTGTACTATACGATGAAACGAATAGTCGGAAGCGACGAGTTCGGCTACTTGGTGCAACAAAATCCCTTTGCCAAAGTCGTGTGTGAGTTTACCCCTCCACACCGGCCAGCGACCTGCCATGACTTCGAGCAAAGTGGACTTGCCACTGCCATTTTCGCCAACAATAGCCCATTGTTCGCCGCTGTTGAGTTGCCAGTTGAAGTCCGAAAATATCACTTTGTCGTAGCGACGAATGGCAACCTTTTCAAAAGATAAAATCATCGAGTTTTCAGGCTTGAAATGCTTCCATTACTTGCTCAATAGGGCGAGCATCGGCAAAGAATGAAAGCAAACGCACCAAAACCCCTTCGATGATAGCATCAGGGCAAGAAGCCCCACAACTCAACATGATCGTTACGGGCGACTTATCGGGTATAAAGTTTTCGGTTATTTGCTCCGTTTTTCGGTGCAGATTATAGTGTCTGATGAGATTCCGATCTAAGATTTTATTAGCCGACTCAATGAAATAGGTAGGCAATTTTTGCTCACAAAGCTCTACCAAATGTGAGGTATTAGAACTATTGTAGCCACCCGCTACGATAGCAAAATCTGCTTCGTGAGTGAGTAGTGCGTAAGTGGCATCTTGGTTGTCGTTGGTGGCGTAGCAGAGGGTGTCGCGGGTATTGGCAAAATGGTTTTCTACTTCGGAGGGAGCAAGTTTGTAATGGGCTATCATTACATTTTTGAGATAATCGGCTATAGCTTGTGTATCAGAGGCCAGCATGGTTGTTTGATTGACTACTCCGATACGCTTCAAATCATGCACTGGGTCGAAGCCTATCGAATATTGTCCTCTAAATTCTTCAAAAAATTCTTCTTTGTCAGCCTCACCCGTGATATAGCGCGCCAGTCGCTGCGCTTGTTTCATGTCTTTGACGATGACTGTGGGCGCGTTTTCTTTACTATGAGAAAAAGTAGCCCGAGTTTCTTCGTGTAACGGTTTGCCATGTACGACGATAGTATAGCTCTTTTGTCCAATCTGCGCAGCCCGATTCCATACTTTCTCTACAAACGGACAAGTAGTGTCATATTTGTAGGCATCAATCCCCAGCAGTTGGAGGCGATTTTGAATTTCTACAGTCGTACCAAAAGCCGGAACGATGACAATATCATCAGCCCGAAGGCTTTCCCATGGAATCAACTGTCGTCCGGAGGTTTCCATTAGAAATTTTACACCCCGCTCAAGCAAATCTTGATTGACATCGGGGTTGTGAATCATCTCACTCAACAAAAAAATACGCTTACCCGGATTTTCTTCAATCGCTTTATAAGCGATTTCGATGGCGTTTTCGACCCCATAGCAAAAGCCAAAATGCCTTGCAACCAAAAATTTGACAGTTCCAAAATCGAGTACAGTAGGCGAAAAGTCGCGTTTGAGCTTATCATTTCGACGACGAAACTCTTTAATGGGCGTAATCACACGACTCCGATAAAATTCGGGAATATGGAATGTTTTCATTCGGTACTGAATTTACTTCTCGTGGGCAAGATATTTGTATTTTTAAACATTATCCATGGCTGCTTTGTTTCGTCTGATACTCAAAAAACTTGTTCGTTTAATTTGGTTTGTGCTTCAAAATTCCATTGGTAAGTATAACATTGTCCGTTGGGGCGAGTTTCGACAATACGATAGCCCTTGTATGGTACGCCCCAGTTACCGCCAAAATGCCCGTCGAAGAAGGCTGGTTTTGCTGCCTGTTTTCCGCTATCTAAGGCGTGGTCGTGGCCATGAAAGGTCGCTTTTAGATGGCTGTACTCACTCAAAAGCCGATTGAGTTCGGGGCATACAGTACCGTGTTCAGACCATGTTTTGGCAGGTATGTGCATCATCAAAAAGAGATGCTTTTTAGTGGCAAAATCTTTAAGTTTTTGTTCTATCCAAGTCGTATCGGGACAGAGATATTCCCCTTTTTCGTTGGAAGTATCGGCCAATAAAATCACACAATCACCCAATTCGACAGCATGGTTGAGGTCATAGCCCCAAGTAGCGCGCCATTGGGTGGCAGACACACGGTCGTGATTGCCTCGTGTAACAAAATACGGAAAGCCCAGCCGTTCAAACTGTTTTTTGACTTCGGGCAAAAAAAGAGGGTCATCGTGAAACAAATCGCCATTGAACACCACAAAATCTAAACCGTTGGTGGCTTTTTCCTGTTGAAGATTTTTGATGATAGCCTCAAAAAAACCTTGATAGTCGGTATTGGGTTGGCCATAGTGTCCATCAGAGGCAATAGCAAAACGTACTATTTGGGGAGATTTAGACGCTGGCCGCTGACACCCCAACGCTACCAAACCAGCAGAGAGTTTGAGAAAAGTACGACGTAACATTTTATGGATTTTTATGGTTCACCAATGATACAGATTAGACACAGGTTTGGGTTGAATGGTGTATATCCATGCTCATTCCTTTCAATCTGTGTTTGATTGAAGAAGCAATTACAAAAAAATACTTCAAACCCCAAATCATTCATTGATGAAATCATTGTTAAAATACAAAAACTATGACGTTCACGCTATCACCACCACCACTGCCGACGGACGACGCAACGCCAATATCGCCACTTGGGTCATGCAAACAGCTATGGGAGGAAAAATGCTTTGTGTGGCTTTATACAAGATAGATTACACGATAGAGTTGGTCAGAGAAAGTCGAATATTAAACGTAAATTTATTGGCCCAAGACCAAACCAACCTAATCAACAAATTGGGGCGTAAGAGTGGGCGTAATTTTGACAAATTCAAAAATCTTTCCTTTGAAATAGACAACAGAGGCTGCCCGTTTTTGACGGAAGCCATAGGGTATGTCCAATGTGAAATCTTGCACAGTACCGACGGTGGCGACCATGAGTTGTTTGTATGTAAAGTACTCAAACAAGTAGTACTCAATCCCGATAAAGTCGTCATGACACATCATTTTTTGAGAGAAAAAGGACTGGTAAGGGGGTGAACAATCTCACAGCATATTCAAACTATAAAGCCCAGCCCCCAAGCTATTTTGGGCTGATTAGCACCAGTTCCTTTTCGCCTGAGCCACCATTACTTCTTCCCCACATATCTTTCAAAAAACTCATAAATCCGTAAGATACGGTCTATTCGCTGGCGTGGATTGCCGCTGCGGCTGAGTTCATGGGTGGCTCCGGGCATTCGTACATACTCTACGTCTTTCCCCATGATTTTGAGTGATTTGTAGAGCATCTCACTCTGAATCACCCCAGTACGAAGGTCGTTTTCTCCATGTTTGATGAGCAATGGCGTACGGATTTTGTCCACGAAAGTATAGGGTGAGTTGGCATCGAGCGATTGCTTGGTGTCGGCCTGCCATGGATAGCCTCCGAAATAGTTGGGTACAAGCCGCCAAGCATTGCCCTCGCCCATGAAAGTAGTAAGTTCATAGACACCACGTTGGGCAAAAGCGGCCTTGAAGCGGTGGTCGTGGGCGATGATCCAAGCCGTCAGATAGCCCGCATAAGACCCCCCCGTGATGACTTGCCGCGCAGTATCGGCCCATGCTTGTTTGGCGGCTTCGGTGGTAGCACGAAGCACATCGGAGGCAGGGCCTGTGCCCCAATCGCGGTAGTTGGCACGCATAAACTCTACTCCATATCCTCCCGACCCGCGTGGATTGGCATAGACGATGCCGTAGCCTTGCGCACAAAAATACTGAAACTCATGCCACATAGACGACTCGCCTGGCCCCCACATGGCGGTCGGGCCACCGTGCATTTGGAGCAGCAGTGGGTATTTTTTTCCTGCTTCCATAAAGGTCGGTTTCATGATCCAGTACTCTACGGTTTGGCCTTTTTCGTTTTGGAAAGAATGTTTTTCGGGAATACTCAAGGCTTTTTTGCTCACCCAATCGTTGTGCGATGAAATCTTGGCTTCATTTTTCATCAATACATTGGCCACGTACAACTCCGACGGGTTGGGGACGGTGGTTTTGGCATAGACAATCTTGTCGGCATTGGCATCGAAGTCATTGATACCCGACTCAAAATCAGTGAGTAGCTCTACTTTGTCAATCGTTGGGGTAGCTCTGTAAACAGGGATACCGCCATTGGACGAAGCCGTGAAGTACAAATAGTCCACTTTGACGGTTGCGGCTTTTTTGGAAGGCTGAAACGATAGCGTTACCCATTTGAAATTGCCGGGCGAACGGTCGAAGGGATTGACGGTGTATTTGGCATTGGGGGTTTTGAGATTCAGAAATCCAAGATGTCCTTGATCGAGGGTAGCGGGTTTGATAGCGGCTTGAGAAGTAACAAAGGCGAGCCATTGCCCATCGGGGGAGGGAGTAGGCTGGCCGAAAGTACGCCCCTTTTCAGCCAAAATTGTTTTGAAACCTGTCCCGTCGGCATTGATGAGGCAAATACGACTTTCGGGGTCGCGGTCGGGGTGGAGGAGGGTGTCGGCGCGGGTGGTAAGCCAAATCTGCTTGCCATCGTGCGACCAAGCCGCCCCTCCAAAAGAGTAAAAGCCGTGCGTTAGGGGGCGCGCCGTAGCTCCTTCCTGTACTTCGATGATATAAAGATGTGAAAAGTTCATTTCAGGCTCTGTAACGGCCTCCCCCTGAAAATTCAGACGATTGATGACTTTGGCTTTTTTATCTTCTACATCTTTATTCAGATAGGCACGTATTTCGTCGAGGCTGCCGTCGGGATTGGGTTTGGGGGTTGGGCTTTCTAAAAATTCATTTTTGGGAAAGCCTGCTTTTTCCAAACTCCACTTTGGGGCTTTTTTGGTGGGATTGAGCGTAGAGTCTTTCATCAACTCTCCAAACGATATACTGCTCGAAAACAGAATGTACTTACCATCGGGCGAAAATTGGGGATTGCTGGCTCCAAATTTCGACTGGGTAAGCTGCCATGCTTCGCCGCCATCAAGCGGCATTATGAATACCTGCGCTTTGCCTCCTTTGCCACTACGCACAAATGCGATACGCTTGCCATCGGGTGACCACACAGGCTGACGCGCACTTTCGGCCCCGCGTGTCAGTGGACGCGGAGGGTTTTTCAAATCACTTAGCCAAATATGGGTTTTGTATTCATATTCAAAGGGTTCGGTAGCTGGCTCGGTAGTATTGAGGGTATAAACGGCCTGCTTTCCATCGGGCGAAAGAACGATATTGCTCACTTGTGCGATGCGCGTCAAGTCTGAAACCACGATTTTTTCTTTGGCTTGGCCAAAAACAAAAGATGTTGCTAATGAAATGCTCATCAATAGTACGAGCGAAAAGCGTGAAATGAATGGCATGAGTATCATACGGTTTGGTCAAAATGAAGTTAGATTGTCAAAAGGTGCGGACATGCAACACTTTTGTAATACAAAGAAAGTGTTTTGTTGTTTTAAACAATCATTAAGATGAAAAGAAAAAAGGACGGCTGGAAGCCTTGAAATCATAAGCACGAGCCACAGACTCGCGCCATCTGAGAAAAAAGGACGGCTGGAAGCCTTGAAATCATAAGCACGAGCCACAGACTCGCGCTATCTGATGATTATACCTCCTCCACAAAATGTTTTTGGTTTTTGGCGAGGTTGTCGGCACTCCATTGAATATCCTCTTTGAAAACCGCGCTACGTACAGGGCAATCGCTCATGCGGCAGTACTTACAGCAGTCGGGCAAGCAGGGGTCAGCATGGATAAAAATCTCAAAGTTGCCGGTAGTCTTGGCATCGAGAATTTCCTCAAAGGCATGGATAGACTCATGTACTTGCTGCAAGTCCCAGTAATAGGGCAGCGTCAGATGACAGTCCACGTGCAAATCTGACCCATATTTTTGGATACGCATATTATGCACATCTATCCATTCGGGGCGTTTATGGCTGTTGAGAATTTCGATGACTTCATTGAGAAGTTGTGGGTCGGATTCGTCCATCAAAGCACCTACCGAACGGCGAATGAGCTTGAAGCCATTGTAGAAAATGAAAGCAGAAAGCACTAAGGAGGCTATACTGTCTATCCAATACAATCCCGTAAACCACAGCAACCCCAACCCCACCAATACAATCACACTACTCAAACTATCAGTCAATAGGTGCTGCCCGTCGGCTATGAGGGCTTCGGAGCGGGTTTTGCGCCCTGTTTTGATGAGGTAGTAGCCCAGTACTCCATTGATGATGACCGTAACCATGATCAGCCAAAGCCCCCAATCAAGATTTTCGACGGGCTGAGGATACCAAAGGCGGCGCAAAGCCTCTACCACTATCAAAATGCCCGCAATGATGATAAGCCCACCCTCAAAACCTGATGAAAAATATTCTATTTTGCCATGTCCATAAGGATGCTCACGATCGCGGGGTTGGGACGAAAGATAAATACTATACAGTGCGAAACCACTCGCCATGACGTTGATGATAGACTCCAAAGCATCGCTCAAAATGGCGTTGGAATGGGTAATAAAATACGCCCCAAACTTGATAGCCATCAAGAGGATACTCAAAAGCAACGAAATCGTAATTCCACGAATTTTAGTTTTTTGGCTATCTTGCACCGTCTTTATAGATTATTGTACGAAGTATTTGCTGCAAAGATAAACCAGACGTTTCTCATATTATATTTTTTCATGCTCCTTCCTTCAGAACAAAATCCTTGGCACACGCAAAGCACTGATATTGTGTACGATAACAAGTGGATACAGGTCAGGCACAACCAAGTCATCAACCCGAGCGGAGGCGCGGGGATTTATGGCATGGTACATTTCAAAAACAAAGCCATAGGTATTGTCCCTATTGATGATGAGGGCTTTACCTATTTGGTAGGTCAGTATCGCTATCCACTTCAGGAGTACTCTTGGGAGATACCCGAAGGGGGCGGGCCGCTTGGCGAAGACCCATTGGCCACTGCCCAACGCGAACTACTCGAAGAAACAGGCTTGATAGCGGCTCAATGGACTCTTATCGCAAGGGTACATCTTTCCAATTCGGTAAGTGATGAAGAAGGCTTTGTATTCATGGCCGAAGGACTCACTCAAGCCCAAGCCCAGCCCGAAGATACTGAGCAGATTCATGTACGCCGAGTGCCTTTGAGCCAGGCCATCGAAGAGGTTTTGTCCTCAAAAATCACCGATTCATTGAGTATTATTGGTTTGCTCAAGATAGCACGCTTACGTGGGTTATAAAAGCCTTTTTAGAAATGCCGCCTACCGATTATACCTCCCTCGAACCCAGTTATCTATCAGCAGCTATTTATGGCCTGTTCACAGGGGTTTTGCTTTGCCTTACGTTTGGCACTGTATTTTTCGCGCTTATCCAAACCAGTATGGAGCGAGGCTACCGTAGTGGGATTCAGATAGCAACAGGCGTAGTAGCCAGTGATGCCTTTTTTGTTTTTACAGCCATTTTTGGCACTTCTTTTTTACCCCAAATTACACACTTTGACAAAGGGATAGGGGTAATAGGCATCATTTTTTTGGTTATACTGGGGATCAAAAATTTTCTCAAAGTACCCCAGCTTAGCCTTCCCTCCCCTCCCGACGACCGCGCTGGTCGGTGGCGGTCGCGTTTCAAATATTTCATGAAAGGCGTAGCCCTCAATGCCCTCAATCCGATTAATTTTATGTCGTGGGCGGCTATTGCTACGTATTTGCGCACCAAAGGCCGCTACGAAGTCAATGAGATGATTTTGTTTTTTGGTATGAGTTTGGTGGGGGTATTGGCCACACAGTCGGCTATGGCCATCTATGCAAATCGTCTGCGGCATTTGCTAACGGTCAAAATCATGCGTTACATCAATATCGCTACGGGTGTTGTATTTTTGGGCGTAGCTACCAAATTGCTCTGGGAGCAATTTTTGAAAAGTTAATTACCAGCAAGCCTGTACCAAGATTAAAGTGATTTGCAAGGCTAAGAGGATTTGATGCCTTGATTTTCAAAGATTTACAGCACGAAACTTTCACCATAAAATTTTATACTTAAACCTCATAGGTTTGCCAAAAAATAGCTATGTAACCCTCTGATAATCAACGAAAAACTATGAGGTTTTTTCGCAAATCAATTTTGAACGAGTATAGTCAAACATAAACCCCCAAATTGTCTGAATATGAACGAAAATTTGTACAGATACATCAATGTTTGACCTTTGCAAACAATCATTTTTGCGAGCTTTTTTCCGTAATAATTTCCCCTTTTTTTCGTTTAAATGAGCGTATTTATCCAGTATTTTAATTTTTTTTCTTCTGCCTACTCTCAATGCCATGAATCATCTGTTTTTTCGCAGCCTGTTTTTGACAGTCAGTATTTTTTGTTTGAAAGGTTGTATTGCTGAAAAAGATAAAAAAAATTCGCTCGATGTACCGATTCACACGTTGGTATTTATAGACAAAACCCAAAGTGTAAATGTAAACAAGGCATTTGTAGCGCAAAAGTATCAACAGATTTTGACCGAATTGGTCGAACAAAATATCCGACAAAAAGGCGATAGACTGGAAATTTATTTCATACACGAAAACACTTCCAAAGCCCGTGCGCTGTCGCTTACGTGCCGTACCGAAGTCGAAGACATGAGCCAGATGAACGCCACCGACCGCGAAGCTGCCCAAACCACCACCGACTTGATGCTCCAACGCGAGCGTATGGTGTTTCTCAAACAAGCCTTGTCCAAATTGGCTATTCAAAATACCGGTCTATCGCAGCGATACACCGATATTTGGGCAAGTGTGCCGGTCATAGCCAAAGCGGCTGAAAATGGAGCCGAAGTAAAGGTGTATTTCTTGAGCGATATGATTGAGAGCATGAGGGGCACCAATCGCCGTGATTTTCACATCAAGCCACCTTCTTCCAATGCCGAAGCCGAGGCATGGGCCAAAGCCGATGCCAAACAGATGAGCCAGTACGCCCTCAATGCTTCCGAGATCAAAATTGCGCTGCCTTTTGAACCTACCAGCAGTACCCAAGAAAACAACCCTACGGTTACGCATTATTGGAGCGTGTTTTTGCAAGAATTGGGAGCGGGTACAGTCGAAGAAATCTAATTCCCAAAGAGTTTTTTCCAGCCCCACATCATACCCAAAATCAGTACGGCAAAAATACCCAGTACATACTCGAAGCGCAGGTAGGAGAATACAAACAGGCGCGTACGATCGGCAAACCACATGAGCGAGAGAGCCGCAAAAATAATCATGACCAAGCCGCTTAGTTTTTGAAAGCCGGGTATTTGGTCGAAAGTTGTCCGCTGCCGAATCACCCAAAGTGTAATGAACATGGCCAAAATAGGCAGGAGTTGAGTATAAACATTGAAATCAAAAACACTGCGCCGCTCAAACAAAAACAGGTAAGCATTGAGCGTAATGGCAAAAATACCTGGTACACAGGCCAAATAAACCAACACTCCATAGAAATACCTCCATGGGCCTGAATGTATATGGCCGTTGCTCACCCAACCTACCCACCAAGCGGCCAACGGTAGTGCTACAAAATAACCAACGAGCCATTGAGGTTGCTGGCTCGTTTGGTCAAAAAACTGCTGGAGTGTCATCGAAAATCAAACCGTTGATTTTAGTTGAAAATGTCGGTTAGCCCCCCACCTGCATTTTTTTGTTCGGGGGTAAGTTTGTAGTTGGGGTTACTGACGCGGTTGGGGTCGCTGACCTCAAAATCCCCACCTTTGATTTGATTGGCAAAGGTTTCTAATCGCGCATAAGCACGCTCATCGTTGGGGTTAAAATCGCGCACGATATTGTCCAAATCCCGAATGTTGGCTTGCGTACTGGCGATGTCGCTGGCGATTTGCCCCGAAATCACCTCCAAGGCGTAGTCAAGCTGCCAATCTTGGCTTTGGCCGAGCACTTTGCGGGCGCGCGTGGTGGCGTTGTTGGCAGCGGCCATGGCCCTCGATTCTGTTTTGAGAAGATTGATACTGGTCGCAAAGTCCTTAATTTTCTCGTCGAAGGCATGACCATAGACTACTAATTTTCGGTCGAGTTTGGCAAACACATTGGCTCTCGATGCAAAGGTATCTACTAATCTTTTATAGGTTTCGGCCTCTGAAACGGAGCGGTTGCCGTCGCCAATGGCGGCATTGAGTTTTCCTTCCAACTCTACAAAATCATCGGTTTCGCGGGCATGGTCGCCTCCTTTTTCGAGCATTTTATCCAATTTTTCTTTGAGCATTTTGGCTTCTTCTTGCCGATACACCACTTTCTGACTGGCATCTTTGGCGAGTTTTTCGGCTTTGACAGCCTCCTGTTTCATCTGTATTTTACAGGCATTGATTTCTGCTTTTACCTTCTCGAAGGCTTGGCGCGAGTCTTTCATTTTGCCGAGCTGGTCGTCGAGTTCGGCAAAGGGATCTACTTTAATCAAAAATTTGTGCATACTACGCACTATACGTCGAAAAATCTTGAAAATCAATGGCCATAATATAACAGCCATGATGACCCCACCTACTACCACCATGGCCTCCAAGACTTTGGTAGCGAGGGTTACGATACCTGTCAAAATAGCTGTGAGTGCCGGTACGGCAAAGGTGAAAAAACCATAAGCTACCACGATGAGCAAGATAAGTCCGACAAACCATGCAATTGATTTTTCCCCTTTTTTCCAATTTGCCAAGTTTTCAGGAAGTACTTTGAGTTGTTTTTCACCTCCTTCCAAATGCTTCAAGATAGGAAGGTCAGAGAGTTTTGTAAGTGCTTGATTGTTTTCCATGTCAGGGCGATTGGTTAATGTTTGTTAATCTAAAAGTGATTGGCAGAAAGTTTTCTAAAAATTTTTCCGAAAGATACAAAGCAAAAGTATCACATTTACAGAATTTTATGAGTGGTAATCTCATTAAAAGAAGTCAAAATTTTTGGGGAAGATTGGGTAAAACTTCAGATTTGAAAAATAGACGTATAATGTGCCACCGACTTTTAACGTTAATCACAGGTATTTACAAGGAAGATTATCTCCCAATTTTCAAATCATCTAATTTTCAAATTCTCTTTTACAACCATGAAGAAAATCCTTTTAGCGTGTGCTATTTTAGCCACAATCGGTGTGCAAGCGCAGTCCAATCGTAAGTATGTTTCTGTCGGTATCAGAGGTGGGGTCAATTACTCTCAACTTCAAACACAAGGGTTAAGTATCTCAAGGCCGGGTGCTTCGGCCAGAGATTTTTTACAAAACAATAGTGCCAACCGCACAGGCTATGTAGCGGGTATTTACACACGTATAGGGCGTAAGGTGTTTATTCAGCCAGAGGTACTATTTTCTTCCAAAGGAGGTACTTTTGAGATTCTGAAAGCCGGCAACCCCAATCCTGTCAATGTGGACGTTACGTTTAGTCAGATTGATATTCCGGTGCTGTTGGGTTTTAGATTAGGGCCTTTGCGCTTCAATGCTGGCCCTATGGCATCGCTCAATGTGGCCAAAGGAACCGAGCTACGCGACGCACTCAAGGTTTACACGACTCAAAACATCAATCGGACGATTGAACAGGCTACTTTTGGCTACCAAGCGGGCGTTGGACTTAATATTCGTTCGTTCAATATTGATTTACGCTATGAAGGCAGTCTGACCGACATCTCTAATCTGAACCTACAAGACAATGCCCAGTTCAATACCAAAGTAGCCCTGTGGCAGTTGAGTGTGGGCTTCAATTTGTTTTAAAAAACCTAAGAGGCCGAAAGAATAAGTTACTTTCGGCCTCTTTGATGAGTACTTATAGGTTTTTTAGGCAAGAGCTTTCATGGCTGTTTTGCCTTTTGGCTGGGCTGCCAGTACCAATGCTACTTCGTGCAATTTTCGCCGAGAAACGGCTATTTCGATACCTCCCGCCAAGCGCACGGAGCGTTCACACTCACAAAACCCTTGAAAATGCTCTAGGTTGATGATCCAAGACTTGTGTACTCTCAAAAAAGTAGCTTCGTTCAGTAGAGCGGCGTAGCCTTTGAGGGTTTTGGACGATAGATAGCGTTTGCCGTCGGTAGTATAAAGATAGGTGTAGTTGCCGCAGCCTTCCATGCAGAGCAGACGCTGTACAGGTATCACAATCTGACGAGTGCCTTGAGGAACTAAAATTTCTTGATGTGAAGTAGGGGCAACATTTACATTTGAAGATGAGTAGCCATTGAGTAAAGGTTGAGGATTCATGATGCTTGTCGTTTAGGAGGTAAAGATAAATTTCTCAAATCGTTGTATTGACAAGACAAAACTAATGTAAAAAAAAAGGCGAGAAAATACGTAGAAATACGTATTATTTTATAACTATTTGAATATCAGTTATTTATTAAATCATAAACAGGGCTAATTCCGTACTACCACTTAATAAAACACGTAGTTTTACGTATATAAAAAAAGCCCGATTACAATGCTGTAACCGAGCTTTTTATCAAGTAAGGGGCTTTATTTTTTCTCTTCGCCACGCATTTTGTTAGCAGCTTTCACTACCATGAAAATCACCCATGCGATTACCAAAAACTGGATGACAGTATTGAGGAAGTTTCCATAATTGATGGCCACTTCGCCTGCTCCCGTAGCATCGGCTTCTTTCAAAATGATTTTTAATTTAGCAAAATCAACACCACCAATGATAAGACCCAGTATGGGATTGATGATGTCTTCTACCAAGGAGGTAGTAATTTTACCAAAAGCCGCACCGATGACCACACCGACGGCCAAATCAAGGACGTTGCCTTGTGCAATGAAGGTTTTGAACTCTTTTAGCATGATAAGTAATTATTTAGGGTTAAACAGAAAGGGATTTACCAACTGTAAAGAAAACCAAAATTGATAGACTGCGCCAACTGCATTTTGGCGATTTGGTCTTGGTCATAAATAGCAATAAGACCTACATTGACATTGAAATATTTGGCAAATTTGGCAGTAAGCTGGGCATCAAGGCGGTTGTCTATAGCAGCCAAATCAGCTAAACTCGCAAATGCCTGATAACGCCACTTGAGGTTTACGTCTTTGACGAGGTCTTTGTCGAAGTTCATTACCAATTGCATGATAGCTACTTCATTTCTCACCGCTCGTCCACGTACTACCCCATAATTGGCAAAATTGTATTCGGGGCGTAAGCGGTCTATGGCTTGGTATAGGTTTTTATTTCCTAAAATCGTTTGTCTTACGGCTCCGGGGGCAAATTGCATATTGAAGTGCTTGTTGGGTTTCCATTCAAGACCTATGGCTTCGGTCAAGAAAGCAGGAGTGAAAAAGGCTGAAATAAAAGGCTTACGGGCATCGTTGAAATCACGCCCATTGGCTATTTGCGATAGCAAATTGAGGTTGGCAAAGAAATACCATTGAGAATTGGGACTCAATTTGTAGCCATACTTAGAATCAAAGAATATTCTATCCACACTTTTACGGAAACCATCGTTTCGGTTTTGAATCGCACCAAGTTGAAACTGAAAATCATTGACCCAGTTGGCTCTTGCCCTTGTGTATTCTCCTTTAGAGTTTAAATAAATACCCAAAGCGATGTTGTTGATACCCCCACCTTGCCAGCCATCGCTGAAAGTACCTTGGCTGATATTGGCACCAAATTGTGAGGCTTTTTTCCAGTAGCTGGTGTCTTTTACAGCTTCTTGTGCTATGGCAATTTGGGCCATAATACTACAGAATAGGCATAAAATATACCCTAAATACAACTTTTTCATAAAAAACTTTTTGGTTGTTGATGCTTTAAATATATAGACTAAATCTTAATTATCAAAAATTTCTACTTTTTTGGATTGAAGTGTTTGTAGCGGGAAAACAGTTTGAGAATCGCCTGTTTTGAGGGTGATGCTGGTGTTGTCAAGGCTGATGATTTGTCCTTTTATATCATCTATTTGTATGATTTGTCCTTCTCGGTAGCGATTTTTTGAATAAAACGAGGCAATGATATTGGCCAGTATATCGCGAGAAGCAAAGCCATACCCTACCCCAAAGGCCAATATGATACCGCCTATGAGTATATTAAAACTCGATTCTAAGAGTTCGGTATTGATTCCTGCTTGACCCAACGCACTGATAAGGGTGATGATAAAGAAGAAAAAAAATACAACATTGCCAATCAATTTTCCGGAGGGGACATTGAAGGATTTGCAAAGGGCGATGACAGCCTTTTTGAGGGTATCGGCTATCAGAACTCCAATTTGGAGCATGATAGCTGCTGCAATCACTTGCGGTATAAAATTGACAAGTGAGATGACCATATTGGTAATAGCTGCTACTCCAAGAGTTTCGGTAGCAGCGGTCAAAAACACTAAAAGAATAAAATAGTATATCACTTTTGAAACAATCTCACTCAATTTTATCTCTGTTTTGAGTTGTTTGATGATTCCAAGTTCGTTAAACTTTTCTCCAATTCTGTCAAAGCCGACTCTTTTGAGTACTTTTTTTAGGATTGTTGTTACGATTCGAGCTAGCAAAAATCCAATCAAAAAGATGACTAACGCTCCAATAAGTCGGGGTACAAAATTTACAAATTGCTCTATAAGAGAATTGAAAGTATTGATGAGGATTTGAGTAATATTGGGTATGTTTTTCATGATTTAAGAGGAAATCTTGTCATCAGTATTTTCTTGAGTTTCGATAGTAGTCATTTTGCCTACCGTAGTCAAAAAATTTCCTACGTAGAGTGTTACCAGTTCCATTGTAGTACGGAGTGTATCTATTTCTGCAACTAATGCTTTTTTCAAATACTCAGGTACTTTACCATCGGTATCAATATCGGTGAAAGGATTTTCCATATCTATTAATGTTTGAACCACCACTTCAATTCGTGCATCATTTTGCTTATCAACAGAACCCACAAAATAATCCCTTCTAAGTATTTTTTCTTCAATTTTTCTTTACTGCGCTTGAGGCGCATCTTGACAGCACTTTCTGTGAGTCCAAACGTATCGGCAATTTCTTTGATACTAAAATCGTCTTGGTACTTCATCAACAGTATGGTGCGCTCTTCGGGCGAAATCTGCGCTAAAACTTCTTTGAGTCTTGCCGTTTGCATTTCGATTTCTTCCAAATCTTCTGACTCGTCAATGGCATCAATCGTTTCACTAAGTTCTTCTTCAGCCGTTTTTTTGTTCAAACGCAACTGATCCATGCAATAGTTGTACGTAACCGAAAACAACCAAGTCGAAAATTTTGAGGATTCTTTGAAAGTACCGATACGAACGATGAGTTTCAAAAAAATATCATGAGTAAAATCTTCGGCTTTGGCTTGGTCTTTGACAAACGATAGGCACTTGCGATATACTTTGTCAGAATAACGTTCGTAGAGTTCTTCAAAAAAGGTATTGCGTTGTGTATCAACGTACAAACGCACCAACTGCTCGTCGGTATATTGATTCATCGGTAAGGCATATACACTCATATAAGACGTATAAAGATGATTTAGGTAACGTTTTTAAAGAAAAATAGGCAATAAACTTGCCAAAACTTAAAAAAACAAAACCCC
>JBKBKL010000019.1:0-40700 GCA_046294665.1 Runella sp. | reverse complement strand
GCAGTATCCGGCGCAGTGTAACTTGGACTTTCTTCCTATCGGTAGTCGTCAATATTGGTATGTGGTTTGAGCGTTTCGTTATCATCGTAACCTCGTTGCACCGCGATTATATCCCTTCAAGTTGGGCTATGTTCCAGCCAACCATCTTCGATATTAGTGATTATATTTTCTCTTTTGGATTTTTCTTTACTTGCTTCTTTTTGTTCTCAAAATATTTACCTGTTATTAATATGGCAGAAGTAAAAGGAGTATTACGCTCATCATCGGAGAAACTTCCACAAAAGATAGCAGGTGTATCCAAAGCTGAAAAAATGGCAGTCCCTGCCTATGGGAAAGATGCCAAATAGAGGAGTTTGATGATAAGATAAGTTCAAACGGATAGGTTTTACAATCAGATATTTAATTGATAAAGCAATGACTGATAAAAAATTTGTAGTAGGAGTATATGATGATGATGATGTGATACTGAATGCGGTTCACAAAGTCAAAAAATCAGGAGTAAAGATACACGAAGTTTACTCACCCTTTGCCATACATAATATGGACGTAGCCATAGGACACCCTCGCACTCGCATCGGAATCGCTGCCTTTTGTTTTGGTCTTACTGGATTTCTTTGTGCAGCTACTCTTACTATTTGGACCATGGGCATTGACTGGCCTATGATAATAGGTGGGAAAGATCCAATTTCTTTGCCTAACTATGTGCCTGCTATGTTTGAACTTACAGTACTTTTTACTGCTTTCGGCATGACCATTACCTTTTTTATATCTAATGGCTTAGGTCCCTCTGTCAAGCCATTGCTTTTTGACCCACGCTGTACAGACAATAAGTTCGTAATGGCTATAGACCTTAGTAAAAACAAGCTATCACAAGCAGAAATAGAAGGTCTGTTGAAAGCATCAGGTGCTGAAGAGGTAAGTATCAAACAGATTTAATTTCTTTTTAAAAATGAAAAAATTGAAAGTAATATCCATAGGTGTATTTTCTGCCCTCGTCTTATTGTCCTCCTGTAAGCCGGGTTATGACGATACTGGCTGGGAGTATGCCCCCAATATGTACAACTCAGTAGGGTATGAGCCTTATTCACAAATCAAGAAAAATACCATCAATCCTGATGGTAAAAATATGCGTGAGCCAGTAGCAGGAACCGTTTCGCGTCGTAATTATCAAACGCAATTTGATAGCACCAAATCAGATTTGATGATTTATCATGTACACAAAGACAGCCTAAATATTGCCTCACGTGTTTTGGTAAATCCTATTCCTAATACTCCCAAAATAATGGCAGAAGGCAAAGTACTTTATGAACGCTATTGCCTGCACTGTCATGGTGAAAATGGAGAGGGTAACGGAGCCGTAGCTGATATGTACAAAGGTGTGCCAAACTACAAAGCAGCAGCCTATGCTACAATGACCGATGGCCATGTTTTCCATGTTATTACATACGGAAAGGGTCGTATGTGGCCTCATGGCTCACAAGTTACTCCAGAAGAGCGTTGGAAAATAGCGCATTATGTACAGAAATTAAAGAAAGGATAGTATTATTTGATACAATAGTCATTCTTTACAAAAATTAAAATACTCACTTAACGAAAGATTGATATAATGGGCGCACATCATCACGAGGTCGTTTCAGTAGAAGAACAGTTTGAATTTACAAGCAACGCAAAGCGTAAGCTCTTGATTGGTATGGGCATCGGAGTAGCCTTGATTTTAATAGGCTCTTATTTGCTTGCTAATGGTGCAGGACATGACGCACACGATGCGGCTCATGCCGCAGCAGGACATGGTGCAGATCATGCCCATGATGACCATGGACATGGCTATCACTGGACTCAACGTATCATAGCTAACCTTTGGCTTAATAGTGTCTATTTTGCAGGAATTGCCGTGATTGGTATGTTTTTTATATCATACAATTACCTCGCACAGGCAGGTTGGTCTGCAATCTTCAAGCGCATTCCAGAGGCAATGCCTGCTTTTCTACCTATTCCAGCAGTGATTATGATTGTATTGGCAGTTGTTTTCGGTGATAAAATATATCACTGGATGCACGAAGGTGTCATGGACCCCACCAGTGCTCATTACGACGCTATTATTGCGGGTAAGCAGGGATTTCTCAATAAGCCTTTCTACTTCATAAGATTGGTTCTTTATTTTGTGCTGTGGTATGGCCTTTGGAAAGTTATCAGGAATCTTTCACTTCAAGAAGATGAAATAGGAGGACTTGATTCTTATGAGAAATCTATCAAGTACGGAACTGCCTTCTTGGTAATATTTGCTATTACTTCTTCAACTGCCTCATGGGATTTTGTAATGTCTATTGATACACACTGGTTTTCTACTATGTTTGGCTGGTACACTTTAGCCAGTTGGCATGTGGCTGGTTTAGCAACGATGACTTTGGCTATTGTTACTTTACGAGAAATGGGCTATTTAAAAGGTGTAAATGAAAGCCATTTGCACGATTTAGGTAAATTCTGTTTCGCCTTTACAATTTTTTGGACTTATGTTTGGTTTGCTCAGTTTCTCTTGATTTACTATGCAAATATTCCAGAAGAGGCTTATTATTACCGTGAGCGATTCAGTGGATATGGAGGGATTTATAAAACTCCCTTTTTCATCAATATTTTGTTAAACTTTGTTACCCCTTTTTTAGTTTTAATGACAAGGGATTCAAAGCGTTCACCACTTATCTTGAAAATAGCTTGTTGGTCAATCATTGTAGGACACTACTTTGACTTTTACAACAATATTATGCCAGGTACAGTAGGTGCTAATGGAGGATTCGGTGCTTTAGAGTTCGGTTTTGTACTGCTGTTTGCTTGTGGGTTTATATGGATGTTCTCAAGCCAACTTACACAAGCCAATCTTATACCACGCAATCACCCGATGCTTGAAGAGTCATTGCACCATGATATTGCATAAAACAAACTAAATCACTTTCAAACCTATGGTTTACTTAGTTGGATTTTTATTGATAGCACTCCTCGGCTTGGCCATAGCCGTGGCTGTAAGGTTACAGAAGGTAATGGGTAGCATAAAATCTGAAGATACCCAAACGGAGATTCCTGCCCCCAATAATAAACTCAATGGGGCTTTGTGGATGGCTTTCTTGATATTAGGCTCGATTGGAGTAATATGGTCTTATTTGTCAGCACGCAATTACTTTTTACCAGAGGCTGCTTCTCCCCACGGACGTGATACAGATAGCCAGTTTTGGTTCGATATGGCACTTTTGACCATAGCCTTTTTTATCGTTAATTTTTTGTTGTTTTTCTTTTCTTGGAAATACCAGTATAAAAAAGGTTATAAAGCTACATTTTATCCAGAAAATCATAAGTTGGAGGCAGTATGGACTGTCATACCTGCTGTAATCATGGCAGTATTGGTTTTTTTAGGATATCGCTCCTGGACTACTATCATGTCTGAAGCCCCTAATGATTCACAAGTTGTAGAAATCATGGGTAAGCAATTTGGTTGGCACGTTCGTTATGGAGGAGTTGTAGACAACAAATTAGGAAATTATAACTACAAACTCTGTGATGATACAGGTGGTAATCCTATGGGAATAGATTTCTCCGATGAGGCATCCTTTGATGATATTTCGCACCCTTCCGAAATGTATGTAGAGGTAGGGAAGCCTGTAGCTTTGAAGATACGTGCTCGTGATGTTCTTCATAGTGTCTTTATACCACACATGCGTGTCAAAATGGATGCAGTACCGGGTATGCCTACTAAGTTTTGGTTTATTCCAGATAAAAGCACCGACCAGATGCGTGCGGAGTTGAACAATCCCAACTTTGATTACGAAATAGCTTGTACTGAGGTTTGTGGGCGTGGGCATTTCTCGATGCGAATGCGCTTGATTGTCGCAGATAAAGCTACTGTAGATGCTTGGAAGCAGCAACAAAAGCCCGTGCTTGCGTCTATTTTGGAAACAAATCCAAAGTTTATCTCTAAGATTCCTGAGGCACTCCGTGAGAAAGCAATTAACTATATGCCTTACGTAGAAGAAGAAGAACAGGCTTCCACAGGTACAGCTACAAGTACAGGGGCTTCTTTACGATAATATTTATTCAATAGACTAAACTCAAAATTCTCTAATAACATGTCAGTAGTAGAAGCTAATTTGGAACAAGGTATTCATGCACATGATGAGCATGAGCATCATGAAGAGTTGAACTTCTGGCGGAAGTATATCTTCTCCGAAGACCACAAGGTAATTGCCAAACAATACATGATTACAGGTATTTTTTGGGCGATTGTAGGTATTGCAATGTCAATTATTTTCCGACTTCAATTAGGATTTCCCGGAGTAAGTATCGCTTGGCTTAAACCTTTGCTTGGTAAATGGATTACAGAAACGGGTTCATTAGATCCTAATTTCTATCTGGCATTGGTTACAATGCACGGTACTATCATGGTATTTTTTGTGCTTACGGCTGGTTTAAGTGGTACATTTAGTAATTTTTTGATACCACTTCAGGTAGGTGCTCGTGATATGGCATCGGGCTTTTTGAACATGCTTTCTTTTTGGTTTTTCTTTGCCTCAAGTGTATTGATGTTCGGTTCTATTTTCATAGAAACCGGTCCAGCAGCTGGTGGTTGGGTAGTTTATCCTCCATTAAGTGCATTACCACAAGCGCATGAAGGTTCTCAAATGGGTATGACTCTTTGGTTGGTTAGTATGGCTCTGTTCATTGTTGCCTCTTTATTGGGTAGTTTGAATTATATAACTACTATAATTAACTTGCGTACTCGTGGTATGACTTTTACACGTCTCCCACTTACTATTTGGGCCTTTTTGATTACAGCTATACTTGGAGTAATTTCTTTCCCTGTATTACTATCTGCCGCTCTTTTATTGATTTTTGATCGTCATTTTGGCACCAGTTTTTACCTTTCCGAAATCTATATCAATGGTGAAGCACTTCCCAATGTAGGAGGTAGTCCGATTCTATATCAACATTTGTTCTGGTTTTTGGGACACCCTGAAGTATATATAGTATTGTTGCCGGCCTTGGGTATTACCTCAGAAATTATTGCAACCAATGCTCGTAAGCCTATTTTTGGCTACCGTGCTATGATTGGTTCCTTGATGGCGATAGCCTTTTTGGCTTTCATCGTTTGGGCTCACCACATGTTCGTAACTGGCATGAATCCTTTCTTAGGTTCTATCTTTATGTTTTTGACGCTTATCATTGCCGTACCTTCGGCGGTGAAAGCCTTCAACTACATTACGACCTTGTGGAGAGGTAATATTGTGTTTACGCCTGCGATGCTCTTTTCGATAGGATTAGTATCTTTGTTTGTATCGGGTGGATTGACAGGAATTATTTTAGGTAATTCAGCCCTCGATATTCAACTACATGATACCTATTTTGTGGTGGCTCACTTCCACATTGTGATGGGCGCAGCATCGGCCTTTGGATTTTTCGCCGGTATTTATCACTGGTATCCCAAAATGTTTGGAAGAATGCTAAATAACAATCTCGGTCAATTACATTTTTGGCTAACTTTTGTGGGCGTGTATTTAGTGTTTATCCCTATGCACTATACTGGTATTGCTGGTTTTCCTCGTCGTTATTATGAATTTTCAAAATTTGACTTTACGCAGTCATTTACTGATTTGAATAAATTCATTACGATAGCGGCTATTTTTACTTTTGCTGCCCAGTTTATCTTCCTTTGGAATTTCTTTTACAGTATGTTCAAAGGAAAAGTAGCTCCAGCCAATCCATGGAACTCTACTACTTTAGAATGGACGACACCTGTCAATCCAGGGCATGGTAACTGGCCAGGTGAGATTCCTGCCGTGTATCGCTGGCCTTACGATTACAGCAAACCTGGTGCAAAGGATGATTTCATTCCTCAGCATATTCCACACTCGCAAACACCCGAATCGAATCTGCCCCATGAAAACGCTTACATAGCGATGGAGCAAGAAATAGAAGCACAAAATTATAATGACCAATTCAAAACGGCTCATTAACTCATCAGAGAAAAGAGAACGCCTATTCAGAAGGCTGGCTATTCTTACGGTTACTATCGTTTATTTTTTGATACTCGTAGGTGGCATCGTAAGAAGTACAGGTTCGGGGATGGGGTGTCCAGATTGGCCTAAGTGTTTTGGAAGTTGGGTGCCTCCTACGGAGGAGTCCCAACTTCCAACTAATTATAAGGAAATATTTGGTGCAAAACTCAAAGGTGAAGTAGAATTTGATGCTTTCAAAACATGGACTGAATATTTAAATCGTTTGCTTGGAGTAGTTACAGGCTTATTTATTTTTGCTACTTTGCTGGCCTCTCTTCCATTCCGTAAAACCAAGCCCCTATTATTTTATCTTACTTTTTCGGCCTTTGTATTGGTTGGCTTTCAAGGCTGGCTTGGTTCTAAGGTAGTATCTTCCGAACTTGCTCCCTACATGATTACGCTCCACATGTTGGTAGCGATTTTAATTGTGTTTTTGTTGCTATGGACAGTTTTAAAGTCGCAGGAAGGGTACTGGGAAACTGAGCATATCCACAATGAGTCCCAACTTAAAAAGTATATCAAATGGGCAATGTTACTCACTTTGCTTCAAATACTATTGGGTACACAAGTGCGGGAAGCAGTTGATGAGGTGATGAAAGAATTGGGAGAGAGTAGGAGAGGAGAGTGGATAGAGCAGTTGGGTCTATCTTTTTACATACACCGCTCGTTTTCTTTGGTTATTTTAGCTTTGCATATAGGAGTACTCTACTGGTTAAATAAAAGTATAAAAAAGAAAGGAAACTTGTACAAACTGTTTGTGGGTTTACTTTATGTGGTAGTCTTGGAGATAGTTTCAGGGATAATACTATCCTATCTGAGTATGCCTCCTTATGCTCAGCCTATTCATTTGACATTGGCGATTGTAGCCGTAGGATTACAGTTTGTCATTTGGCAGTTGCTGGAAATTCAAAACAAATGGCGTATGAAAGGTGTTGGAATAGAAAGCGAAAAGTTGGAAATAAAGTCATGACAACAACATTGAATTTGATAAGTGGACGAGTAGGGCTGTATTTGGAGTTGATGAAACTGCGGCTTGCCTGGCTGGTTGCCTTTTCCGGAGCATTCGGTTATAGCTTGGCTTCTAAAGGTACAAACTGGCCAAAACTGACACTTTTTGTAATGGCTGCTTTTTGTATTACAGGTGCTGCCAACATCATCAATCAAATTCTCGAAAAGGATTTGGATAAACTGATGAACCGTACCCAAAACCGGCCATTGCCGAGCGAAAAATTGAGTGTCAAAGAGGCAGTATGGTGTGCTATGGTTCTTTTCACTGTGGCAAGTTGTATTTTCTTATTTTTCTTCAATGTAAGAGCTTGTGCCTTAGCCATTCTTTCTACGGTACTCTATGGGTTTGTCTATACGCCTCTCAAGAGAGTTGGTCCTGTTGCTGTTTTTGTAGGAGCGATTCCGGGAGCATTTCCACCGATGATTGGGTGGGTAGCAGCTACCAACCAGTTTGGGCTCGAGCCGGGGATATTGTTTGCAATACAGTTTTTCTGGCAATTCCCTCATTTTTGGGCCATCGCTTGGGTACTTGATGAAGACTACAAAAAAGCAGGTTTTAGACTCTTACCTTCCAAAGGAGGTAAAGACATTAATACCGCCATTCAAATAATGATTTATACCTTGTTTTTGCTGCCGGTGGGCTGGCTTCCATTCGAATTAGGTATGACGGGTATTAACTCGGCTTTGGTGGCGATGGTTTTTGGCATTTTATTTTTGGCACAGACTTTTCATTTGATGCGTCAGTGTACAGACAAGACCGCACTACAACTCATGTTTGGCTCATTTATTTATTTGCCCATAGTACAGATTGCGTATTTGTTGGATAAAGTTTAGACAGTACAGACAATGAAAACAATAGAAAAAATACAAATAGAAGAAGCACCAGAAACACTCTCTATGGACCCCAAAAAGTTCATTCTTTGGGGCTTTATTGTTACGATTATTATGCTTTTTGCTTCGCAGACGAGTGCCTATTTGGTGCGCCGCGCTGAAGGCAACTGGGTAGAGTTTGAAGTGCCAGTTATTTTTTGGTATAGTACCATTGTGCTTTTGGTGAGTAGTGTTACGATGCACCTTGCCTATTGGGCTGCAAAAAAAGATAATTTTGCATTACTCAAAATAGCAATTTCTATTACTTTTGTGCTTGGAATGGCTTTTTTGTGGATGCAGTTTGAAGGTTGGAGAGATTTGGTAGAACAAAAAGTATATTTCGTTGGAAATCCGTCAGGTTCGTTCTTTTATGTATTTACGCTTTTGCATGGATTTCACCTCATTACAGGTCTGATTGTGCTGTTTGTTACTTTTACGGCAGCTATGGCCTTGAGAGTACATGCCAAAAACCTACGACGTATCGAAATTTGTGCTACCTACTGGCATTTTTTAGATATTTTGTGGATTTATCTTTTTGTTTTTCTTTTGTATTTTCGCTGAAAAGACTCATTGAATTATATAAATAATCCGAAAATTAATTATTACATTTAACCGAATACCAATGTCTGCTACTGCACAACCGAATGTAAAAAATATATGGCTTGGAGGCGTAGAGCCTATGAAAGCCAGCTACGGCAAACTGATGATGTGGTTTTTCCTAATATCAGATACCTTCACATTTTCGGCTTTGCTGGTTTCGTATGGTTTAGTTAGATATAGTTATCCAGCTTATCAAGGTGATCCAAAGGCTTTTGTAGCTTCTACAGAGTATTGGCCCATCCCAGAGATGATTTTTGATGCAGCCCCGTTTATGCATGGTGTTCATGCCCCTCTTGTCTTTGTGGGGATTATGACTTTTATCCTTATTTTTAGTTCGGTTACGATGGTATTGGCGGTAGAAGCTGGCCACCGTATGGATCGGGCAGGAGTGGAAAAGTATATGCTTTGGACTATTTTGGGAGGTGCTACTTTCTTGGGTTGCCAAGCTTGGGAATGGACACACTTTATTCATGGTACTGAGCATGGTACGGTCATTAAGGAGTTGGTAGAAGGCACTTGGGTGCAAAAGACGATTTATGGAGCCAATCTTGGATACAACGAATACGGTCCACCTGCTTTTGCTGACTTTTTCTTTTTTATTACGGGTTTCCATGGTACGCACGTACTATCGGGCGTTTTGTTGAATATCCTGATTTTTTACAGAACAACGACGGGTTTATACGACAAGAGAGGACATTATGAAATGGTAGAAAAAGTAGGACTTTACTGGCACTTCGTTGATTTAGTATGGGTCTTTGTATTTACGTTTTTCTACTTGGTATAAAAATTTTAACTCTAACAAATCTTTTCATTAAATATTGATAGTAATGGCACAAATACAAGAACATACCGAAAATACAGGGGCAGAACAGCGAAAAGCGATATGGCGTACATTTTGGATTTTGGCCGTAGTTACAGGTTTAGAATTTCTAATCGCTTTCACGGTAGGCCACGGAATTTTGAAAACAACAACCTTCGTATTAATGACTATCATCAAGGCATTCTACATCGTAGGGGAATTTATGCACTTAAAACACGAGGTAAAATCATTGATTTGGACGATTCTCATTCCTTGTGTTTTCGTGGTTTGGCTGCTTGTTGCCCTGATGGCAGAAGGTGGCTCTATTTTTAATTTGAGATAAAATATGATAAACAAATATGGAAAAGCTGGCATACTAACCGCTGTGTTGGTAATGCCGGCTTTGTTTTTTTTACTACTGTATAGTTTTACGGAGAATCACTATCAGCTTCCCTATTTTATCCCAACCGTTGATGCCGAGGGAAAGGTAATCATGAAAGGAAAAGATACGGTATTCTACAAAGTGCCCGATGCTGATGATTTACAGATTAAAGTAGTAAGTTTTTTGGCAAAAGATGACGCTAAAGCCCTTCAACAGCTAAAGCGAGTTGAAAAGATGATAGGAGAGCGGGTGAAATTTATACATGTGGACGACGAAGATGCTGCCAATATAGCAGTTTCCAAATATAAAGTATCGCCCTTGAAAAAAACAAATTCGTCCGAAACCATTCCTTATGCTCGGCAGTTTATATTGATAGATAAAGAAGGTTATATCAGAGGTTTTTATGACGGAGGTGATGTAGAAGATGTAGATCGCCTCATGGCTGAAATAAAAGTCTTGATAGATATTTATCAAAAAAAAGAAAAATAAAAAAACTTACTGTCATGGAAATGTTGATGTTGCCCAAAAGTAAAAAATACAATCAATGGATTAATATTATTGCGATAGCCATACCGATTGTAGTTGCTATTTTATTGAATCCAAGTATTCCAAAGGTTAATCTTGGGGAATGGACTAAATCATTGCCACATATTAATGGTGTAATCAACACAATCACTACGCTCACACTTTTAGCGGGTTTTTATTTTATCAAACAAAAAAATATCGCTGCCCATCGGCGTATGATGAGTGTATCGTTTGTACTGGGAGGTATATTTTTGGTAAGCTATGTATTGTATCATCTTTCCAATGAATCTACCCCTTACGGAGGTCAAGGTTGGATTAGACCTGTTTATTACTTTTTGTTGATTTCGCATATTGTGCTATCCATTGGAGTCGTTTGGTTTGTACTACGTGCTATTTATTTTGCAATGAGCGGACAAATCGAATTACATAAAAAAGTAGTCAAGTGGGCATTTCCTATTTGGTTGTATGTGAGTATTACTGGCGTAATTGTTTATTTGATGATTAGTCCGTATTATGAGTAGGATATTTCGAAATATTGAAAGAACATGAAGATATACCTCAAAAATATACTGCTTAGTTTGCTCTTGGTATTGATAAGCAGCGGTCTTAGCATAGCCCAATGTGCCATGTGCAAAGGTGCAGTAGAAACCAACATGAGTACAGGGCGGAATGTAATCGCCAACGGTATCAATGTAGGTATTGCTTATTTATTTGTTTTTCCTTATTTAATTGTTGGGGTGATAGCTTACCTTTGGTATCGTAATAGCAAAAAAGCCTTAGCACAGCGGCTGGCACTACAAGCACGTATGCGCCAAGCCATGCGCCATTAAACCCCCTCAATGACGATTCATTATGTTTGCCTCTGCCAAAACGCTTTTCGATTACATCGTTCAGAATGTACAGGCTTATCCTGCCAAAGAAATCAGAGCGATAGCTTTCATGTTATTAGAACATTATTTGCGTTTGAGGCGTGTAGATATACTGACAGATAAAGCCATTGCGCCGGGGGAGTCTCAGCCTGATTGGAGCAAAATAGTCGAAAGACTCAATCGAAGTGAGCCTGTGCAGCATATCATAGGAAGTGCTTACTTCTGTGGGCTTGAGTTTAAGGTATCGCCGTCGGTGCTGATACCGCGTCCCGAAACCGAGGAACTGGTGAGGCTCGTAGTAAAAGATTGTTTCTGGGACGAAGACCCCGTCGAAATCGTGGACATAGGCACAGGTAGTGGCTGCATAGCTATTGCCATGGATAGGTTTATGTCTTTTGCCAAAGTGCGTGGCTGGGACGTATCGGAAGATGCGCTTGCCGTAGCCCGCGAAAATGCGCAAAGATTGCTTTCGGAGGTGATTTTTGAGAAATACGATATTCTCAACCAAGATACTTTCGAGGGGCAGTTTGATTGTGTGGTGAGTAATCCTCCCTATGTAACCTCCGCCGAGCAAGATACCATGCAGCCCAATGTATTGCGTTTTGAGCCTCATTTGGCCTTGTTTGTCGAAGATGAAGACCCGTTGTTGTTTTATCGTGCTATAGTGCGTTTTTGTCAGAAACATCTCAAACCAACAGGTACTTGCTATGTCGAAATCAATGAACTTTTTGGCCAAGCTACCCAGCAACTCTTCTCTGTCAATGGCTTCACTCAAGTAGAAGTGATTCAAGACATACACGGAAAGGATAGAATAGTGAAAGCGCGTTTTTGATTTTGCTTTTTTGGGGCTTTAATCGTTTGGCCGACAGTTGGGGATACCTCAAGCGGTATAGACAGTTTCGAGTGTCGTGATATCCAAAGGTACATTGACCGTAATGACCGTCCCGCTATTGGTGTGGGTAGCTATCGAAAAAGTACCACGCAGGGCATGGGTGCGCTGTCGGATATTATCGAAACCCATGCCTTCGCCATCGGAGTCGGGTGGTAAGCCTCGGCCATCGTCGGCTACGGTAAGTATAAGACGCTGACCAGAGTTTTGAAGCGTAATGAAAGCCTTAGAAGCGCGGGCGTGCTTAAGGACATTGTTGCACAATTCGAGACCGATAGAATAAATATTAAACTCTGACTCTGGCCCTAAGCGAGTAGGAGTTTCTATGTTGGTTTGAAAGCTAAATTGAGTAGTTCCTACGCGGTTGAGTTTATAGACTAATCGCTCCAACGCTACCACTAAGCCTTGTTTTTCCAGTTCTTCGGGGAGCATATTGTGCGACAGCGTGCGTACTTGGCGGCAGGCATCTATCATCATTTCTATTATGTTTTCATAAATCTCCCGTTCGTGTTGATTGAGCTGCGAGGGGTCGAGGATTTGGAGCGATAGTTTGGCTGCCGAAAGCAATCCACCGAGGTTGTCGTGGAGTTCGGTGGCGACTCTTTTGCGTTCGGTAGTTTGACCTTTTAGAAACGCCTCTTCGATTTCCTTTTTCTTGTGGGCCAGTTCTTGGTTTTTTTGGCGTAGTGTACGACTGTAAAAGATCAAAGCAATCCCAAATAAACTCAATGAGACAAGACCAATGAGCAAGAAATTGCGCGTGCGTTCTTGAAGGGCAATTTGTTGCTCAAATCTGGCTTTATCCACTTCATAGACCCTTTGTATATCTGCCAATGCCACCAGCCGCCGCGAGAAGCCGAGGCTATCGCGTAGCAGAGCCGCTTGATGATAGGCCCGCAAGGCTTCGAGTTCGTTGCCTGTTTTTTCGTGGGCTATGGCCAAAGTCTGATAAGCGTAGGGTTTGAGGGTGGCATAGTGGTGCTGATTGGCCAGCGACAACGCTCTGCCAGCATAGGTTTTGGCTTTGTTGTAATCTTTGAGTTGGAGGAAGGTTTCGCCCAAACTATTGGTAACAGAAGCAATCCCTCGTGTATGGCCTACTTCTGTGAAAAGCGCGAAAGCCTTGCTTAGATATGGTAGGGCTTTGCCAGGGTGATTGATACTTGTATAAAAGTCTCCGATTTCTTCATAAGACCCTGCCAGTGAGTTTTTGTTTTTGAGGGTTTGGGCTACCTCGAGTTGTTTCTCAAAAATACTAATGGCCAAGTCATATTTCTTCCATTGTTGATATAGATTACTCATCAGACTGTAAACTCCCAAGACAAATTTTTTGCGTAAGGCTTCATCTTCTATGGGGGCTTGCTGGAGTTGCCTAAGGGCAGTTTTTAGGTATTTTTCGGAGTTGGCGTAGTCACCTGAGCGTAGAAAACTTTGCCCCAAGTTTTGCTGAATCATCCAAGATTTGGTACAATTTCCTCCCAATTCTTCACATATTTTGGAGGCTTCTAGGCTCACTTCCAGCGACTTTCCGTAGTCGTGGGCGCGGCGATATTTGATTTCGCGGCGTAATAAAGCCGAAATTTGCCATTCTTTCTCATCGTGCGTCCGCGCCAGTTGGAGCAGTTGGTCGTTGTAGTACATACTCGTATCCAAGTCGCGGTAGTCATCTTCGAGATAGAGCGACCCCAGCAAATCGAAAATCTCCGACTTTTGGGCAATCTCTTGGGAAGAGAGATTTTTTTTTCCTAAAGGCAAAAGCAGCCGTTTGGCCACTTGTTTGAGGCTGTCTTTATAGCTACGGTCGTAGTTGCGGGCGTGGTCAATCGAAGGGACTTGACTATATGCCAGCCCTCCATACAGCAGTATCAATCCGACAAATACACCTTTTTTCATTGATTTGTAACCTACATTCTCTAAAGACTTTATATGTAAGTTTTCAAACCTCTAATTTATGAAAAAATAAAGACATCGCAGAAAAGGAGTCTGCTTTATTATCTATCGGCAGGGAGTTAGCGTAAAAGTGCTTGCCATTGTTCTTTTTGAAAAAAACATTGGATATATCATGCTCACCACTCGCCGCCAGTTCGTCCAACAACTTAGCCTCGCTTCGGTAGGTCTGCTACTACCTGCATCGTCTTTTGCTCGGCTGTCCAATCAACTTCCGCGCTCTACTCCCGAATCTCAAGGGGTTGATTCAGGAGGTATTATTCGATTTTTGGAGGCTCTTTCCCAAAGCAAGCACGAAATGCACAGCCTGATGATACTGCGCCACGGCCAAGTAATTGCCGAAGGCTGGTGGCAACCCTACGCCCCTGATTTGAAGCATACGCTATATTCGATGAGCAAAAGTTTTACCTCTACGGCCATAGGACTGGCCGTAGCCGAAGGAAAACTCCAAACCAGCGATAAGGTCATTTCGTTTTTTCCCGATGACTTACCCCCTACGATCAGCGAAAACTTAGCAAAACTCAGCATCAAAGACCTTCTGATGATGTCGGTAGGGCAAGCCGCCGAACCCAAAATACGAAATGAGTCTCATTGGGTGAGGGCATTTTTGGCAACGCCCATTGAGCATACACCAGGGAGCGTTTTTCTCTACAACAGCATGGCTACATATATGTGCTCGGCTATCTTACAAAAAGTAACAGGCCAAAAGCTGATAGACTATCTGCGTCCTCGTCTTTTTGAACCCTTAGATATCCAAAATCCCGACTGGGAAGAAGACAGCCAAGGCATCAACACCGGCGGCTGGGGGCTGCGTGTACGTACCGAAGATTTAGCCAAATTTGGGCAGTTGTACCTACAAAAAGGGCTGTGGAAAGGCCACCAAATCATACCCAAAGAATGGGTAGAAGAAGCGACTACTTTCAAGATTCAGCAGCCTCCTGCTGCCAATGCTACACGCCCCACTGCTCAAAATGATTGGCAACAAGGCTACTGCTATCAGTTTTGGCGATGCCAGCACAATGCCTATCGAGGCGACGGCGCCTTTGGCCAATACACCATCGTCATGCCTGACCAAGAGGCCGTCATTGCCATCACCAGCGAAACCCCCGATATGCAAGGTATCTTGGATTTGATTTGGACGCATCTCTTGCCTGCCATGAAGCCCAAGCCCTTATCTCCCAGTCCCACCTCCAAAAGATTGAAACAAATATTGTCTGGATTGGCCTTGCTTCCCCCAAAAGGCGACAGCATTTCCCCAAAAACTAATGATATTTTAGGTAAAACCTACCAAATCGCTCCCAACGACCTCCACCTCCAAAGTCTCCGACTTACCGAGCCTGTTGCCAATCGGTATGAATTGGTACTTCAATATTCCGACAAAATCCAAACCATACCCTATGAAATGGGAAAATGGGGTTTGGGGCAAACTACATCGCTGGCTCCTACCTTGGTAGCTTCTACCCAAATCAAACGCCCCGTAGGGGGCAAAATAGCCTCAAGTGGCCTTTGGAAAACCCCTAATATGCTTGAAATAACGATACGCTACTACGAATCGCCCCACCGCGAATGGCTCACGCTTACTTTTGACAATGACCAAGTAGAAGTATCGTTCGACAATAGCATCAGTCGAATGTGGGGAAATAAAGATGCCCGACCTTCATTGAAAGGGATTTGGGTGGCGGCTCGTTGAGGTATTCTTAAAACAAAAACCCCCGTTGGATACGGAGGTTTTTGATATGATTTCGTAAGAAAAACCTTGATTAGTCATTGCTACGGCGGCCCAGCAAGAGGCTCACATAGTACAGCAAGTTGGCCAATGCTCCCAAAGCAGCTACCATGTAGGTCATGGCGGCCCACCAGAGTGCATCTTTGGCCATAGCGTACTCGTTGCGATTGACCACCCCGCGCTGCTCTACCCATGCCAAGGCCCTACGACTGGCATCAAACTCTACTGGCAGCGTAATGAGCGCAAATGCCGTAACCCCCAAATTGGCCGCAACCAGTACCATCAGAATCGTAGTGCTTACGATACCTTGATTATAAAAAATAAACCCTCCGATGAAAAGCATGGCCATATTGAAAATATTGAGGATATTGCTACAAATCTGTACTACAGGCACCAGTGCTGACCGCATCTGCAAAGGCCCGTAGGCTACTTTGTGCTGCACAGCATGGCCGCACTCATGGGCTGCTACCGCTGCTGCCGACACGCTGCGCCCGTGGTACACATCGGCACTTAGATTTACGGTTTTGTCCACAGGGTTGTAGTGGTCGGTGAGTGTGCCATCTACTTGGGTGATGCGTACATCATAGATGCCGTTGTCGCGGAGCATTTGGGCGGCTATTTCTGCCCCGCTCATGCCGTTCATCAAGCCTACTTGTGAGTATTCAGTAAATTTACTCTTCAAACGCCATTGGACAAACATCCCTATTACCATAAAGACGAGTCCTATTAGAATCAATCCTCCCATAATTGTTGTTTGGTTTTGGTTTGTGTTTTGACTTCCCAAAAGACGAAAAGTTTCGGGAAGTTGTCAATAACTGTTTTTGATTTTTTCGATTAAACTGGTAGTAGAATAACCTTTTACCAGCGGAATAGTTTCGACTACCCCTCCTCTACCAACGACAAAATCTGCACCAACGATATTGTTGAGGCTATAATCATCGCCTTTGACCAATATATCAGGACAAATTGTCTGAATCAACTCCAGCGGTGTAGGCTCATCGAACAAAATGACAGCATCAACAAAACTCAAAGCCGCCATCAGCCGGGCGCGGGCGTACTCATTGACCACAGGGCGGCTGGGTCCTTTGAGCCTATTGACCGAGGCATCGGTATTGAGGCCCAAGATGAGTTTATCTCCTAATGCGCGTGCTTTTTCTAAGTAATCTATATGCCCCAAATGCACAATATCAAAACAGCCATTGGTAAAGACTATCTTCTGTCCTAATTGTTTCCAGTCTTTTACTTGTTGATGGGCTTCTTCTCTTGAGATGATTTTATCGGAGGTGGGCATGGAGGATCTGTGTGTTAAAATAATTAAATTTTCCCTATTGTTTCAGCTTTGAGATATGGTAAAGTTTGTGGTACTCAACAGACTACTGCTATTCTTCACTGTCGTCAAACTTATTTCTTTATGATATTTTTCTTTTGGTTCTTCAAATAAAAATAATTCAAGTTCTGCCTTGTCGTTGAACCCACCTATTTTTTGTCTGAATGTAGCTGCTGTTTTAGGGTTTTCAATTTCGAGTTTTCTGTTTTTGCTGATTGTCAAAAATTCTTCTTCTTGGTCAATTCCTAAAAATCGTCTATTTGTCAAGTTTGCTGCAATACCTGTTGTTGAGCTACCAGTAAATGGGTCTAAAATCCAAGCATTAGGCTTTGTCGAAGCCAAAATAAGTCTTGTCAAAACTGAAAGTGGTTTTTGTGTCGGGTGTTTGCCACACGATTTTTCCCAAGGTGCAATTGCCGGAAGTTTCCAAACATCTTTCATTTGCTTGTCACCGTTGAGTTGCTTCATCAATTCGTAATTGAAATAATGAGGAACTTTCTCGGATTTTCTTGCCCAAATAATTTGTTCGGTTGAGTATGTAAAATAACGGCAAGAAAAATTCGGTGGGGGATTGGTCTTTTCCCAGGTGATGATGTTCAAAATCTTAAAGCCTAATTCTGTCAATATTTGTCCAACTGAAAAAATGTTGTGCATTGTTCCACTTATCCAAATAGTTGCATCATCTTTCATTTTGTCTCGAACTAATGAAAGCCATTTGCGATTGAACTCGTTGATATATTCAAAGCCGTGAGATTTATCCCATTTTCCTTTATTTACGCTTACGATTTGTCCGTTTTGAATTGATAATCCATTGTTTGATAGGAAATAGGGTGGATCTGCAAAAACCATATCAAACTTGTGTTCAAATTGAGGCAATAACTCCATCGTATCTCCTTTTAGGAGATAGAAGTTTTTGTCGTCAGATTTGAAAAATGGTTTAAGCACTAATTTCTTTAAATTTTGCTTGAAACTCTTTAAGCGAATTGACAATTAGCCTATCACTAAACCCCTCATTAATATCTAACCAGCGTATCAATACATCATCTCCTTCAAAATCAAATGTGGGATCAAGCTCTACAGTGAAGCCATTAAACTCCCACTTAGAATTAGGTTTTGCTTCTTGAAAATATTCATACAAAGACTTTACTTTATAAGGGACGGCTTGGGGATTTTTTATTTCAACTTTCATGATCAGACTTATTAAAATACATTTGCAAATATAAATAAAATCTCAATAAAAACACACAATAAGTGTTATTTTTTATGAAAAATGAAACATTAATTAAATTCGGAAAAAGGGTAAAAGATTTGAGAAAAAAGAAAAACTTAACACAAGAACAATTTGCTCAAAAATGTGGATTGCACAAAAATTATATTGGCATGGTGGAAAGAGGTGAAAGAAACCCGTCATTATTAAATATTCAAGCTGTTGCGAACGGACTAGAAATCGATATTTTGGAGTTATTTAGATTTTGAAATGGTTGATAAATCTATGTTAGGTACTATGAACGAATTTGTATAAAATTTTTTGTAATAAAAGGCTCTTCTCCTAGCTTTTATAGTACCTCCTCTACCATCAGGAGCATCTGTAGTATCCTTGTTATTTACCCCTTTTGTCTTAGGCTCTATATATTTGCCCATACTACAAGATAGTTTATCAGACAATCCTTTAACTATGAAACTTTGTATTAACTCCCAATCGTCTTTAAACACAACCATTTTACTATCGTTAGGGTGATCAACAAAATAATCAATTATTTTGTATTCATCTTGAGAAAGTGGAATACTGTTTTCTTTTGCTAAATAAACAACCCAAAATGATAATGCAATTTTTTTTCTTAGCTTAGCGGTATCCCATTTTTCTTCAGCAACCTCAAAATAGTTTATCATTTGTATTTGAGTAGGCTCTTTGACTTTGATTTGACCATTCTTGTTTTTTTGTAGTGGCAACACCTTTATCTCACAACCAATTTCTGGTATATCTGTATCTGAGTTGTTATTGTTTTTAACTCCCAAAATATTTTCAACAATTAATCCAGAAGCACCTTTTTTCATATTATCCCTTTGGATATTCAACTCTACCTTTAACTCTCCTATTGTTTTTCCTTTTGCATTTTTAATAGACTTGCTTTCATTTGAATATCAGTTATTTATTTTTATAAATTGTTTTAAAATTAGCCAATCCCGCACACAATAATACCTCTTCTTGAATTTTTATCATATCAGCACTTCGATTCTCGTTTCGTAATATAAAATATCTTTTTTGATTTCCGATAGCATTTTCAACTACGACTCGACAAGAAGATTGTTGCTGATTTCCCAATTTTTGTTGCTCTGTCAAAGGATATTTTTTAGTGTTTTTATGAGGAATTTGTATGTCATATCTCTCACTATTCTCCTTTAAGTTTTTTACAATCCCAACAAAGCCTAAATCCACCCATAATCTTAAAAATAATGCCTTATTGTCAAGTAGTACTGTTTTTAGTTCGTTCTTGAATATAGTAAAATCATGCACACTACCAGAATACAATTTACTGATGAATAAAATACGCTTACAAAGAGAGCAAATGATAAGATATTTTACTGTATGGTCTTTTTTTTACCACTATACTTTTGTTTTTGAACCTCCTTATTATCAGGCCGTTCTACTCTTATTTCACTTACATCTATTACAATATCTTCCAGAGAAGACAACAGCGTTTGTAGGTCTTTTATGGCCTTTATCTCTTGCAAAGGAAGCACCTCTAAATTCAATAACGTACGTTTTAAAATCGGTTTTAGTGCCTTGACATAATTGACCGCTGCGGCTTGGGAAATACCAAAATAGAGACCTAAATTTTCGTACGTTGGGCTGGCTTTTAAATAGTGTAAAATAAAAAAAAGTGCCTCTGATTTATCGGTTAAAACGGGCAGTGCTGCTCCAGAATTTTCTACCTTTTTTTTAGGTTCATAATAAAGAGCAAAAATAGAATAGACTGCTGCAAATTCTGACTTCTTTAAACCAGTGGCTGCCGAATATTGTCGATCTGTTCTTAGATTTGAATAAATGCTACTCATGTTTGATTCAAGTAATAGGTCGTATTTGAATCTGTAACAATATTTATCCTAAATTTGTTTTCATACTGATAATCAGTAAAAAGCAAGTCTAATAATTTCAAATAGAGGAGTTAATACTTCAATTACTTTACTACTAAGCATGATTGTTCCAGATATTGGTGATTTGTAATTAATAACTCTTTCAATGCACCCCTTTTTTCTGGATTTGCATTAATGCTTCTTCTTGCATCTACTCTTTGTATGATGAAGTCAGAATATAAATCGTCAAAAAAATTATCGTTTTCATCTTTGCCTTTTACGTCCGAATTACTCAAAATCCAAGTGTGATTTAAAGAATCAAGTTTGTGGCAAAAATCTCTTAGTCTTATTTGTTCGGCATCATTAAACTCGTACTTTGCGTATGAGTTGAAACTTGAAGTTTCACTTAATGGTTTGTAAGGAGGGTCGAAGTAAAACAACGTGTTATCGTCAGCATAATTCAGAGTTTCTTCATAGTCGCCACAAAGGATTTCCACTTTCTGCAATGCTTGACTTACTGCCAAGATATTCTCTTTATCGCAAATGGTCGGTCGTTTGTAACTACCCATTGGCACATTATATTCATTCTTACGGTTTACTCTGTAAAGTCCGTTGAAACAAGTCCGATTAAGAAAAATAAACAAAGCGGCTTGTCCGCTTTGTTCTTCTTTTCTTTTGTTGTAAAGCTCTCTTTTTGAGTAATAGTATTCCTTTTTTTGTTCGTCTTTGCCTTCAAGTCCGTAAAATTCGTTTTGTAGGATTTGAAGAATAGAAATCAATTCTTTTGGTTTTGAAGCTATTGTTTTGTAGGTGTTTATTAAGTCTTCGTTAATGTCGTTGATAACTGCTTTTTTTAGGTTGGGGAAATTGTTCAACACCCAAAACAAAATCGCACCACTTCCAACAAATGGTTCAATGTATGTGAATTTGTCCTTTGAAATGTCTTTTGGCAAAGCCTTTTCAATGTCGTTAATGAGCTGTGTTTTACCACCTGCCCACTTTAAAAACGGTTTTGCTATTCTGTTTGTCATTGGTCTTTAAATTGGTTTTTTGCCTCAAGCAAATCTACAATTTTCATTTTTCTTATTCCCCGTTTCGGTCAGCTATTTGTCAACCGATTACTGTGGTACTGTCTTTGGGACTTTTGACCAGCGTAACAATAAAAGAAATCCCTCCCAAAATGAGCATCAGTAGCATTTGCGTACCGTGTATATAGGTAGCCAAGGCCAAGCCATTTTCTTTGGAAAGCCCATAAAGCATCAATGCACTACTCACCAGCAGGTGATATGGCCCTATGCCTCCCTGCACGGGAGCCGACATACCCAGCCCCCCCATGATTAAGACCGTAAGCCCCGCCAAAAGCCCCAGTTGCGATGATTCTTGCAATACAAAAAAGCAGCAGTAAGAACTCAAAAAATACATGGTCCAAATCAATACGGTATGAAAAACAAACAACCACGGGCGGCGCAGTTGGCGGACGCTCAACAGCCCTTCGATAAGACCTTTGACAAAACTTTCCACCTTAGTAAAAAGGGCATTTTGGCGTAGAGCAATGAGATTTTTACGAAAAAACCACAGTCCTACTCCAAGCATTATCAACACTACCGTAGCTCCTCCTGCCAACGCCGCCAAACGCTTGGGGTGGGTGATGCTGATGTTGAGTTTTTGGGTCATCAAGTCTATGAAGAAATCACTCAAACGACCAAACTCAAGCACAAAAGCAAGGGCAATCAGGAGCAATAAACTGATGACATCAAACACACGCTCGGCCACGACCGTGCCAAAACTGACATTGACCGGCACACGGCCAAGGCGGTTGAGTGTGCCGCAGCGCGTTACCTCACCGGCACGTGGAATGAGCTGATTGGCAAAATACCCTGTAAATACCGCCACCGTCGCATCAAAATCGGAAGGCCGATGCCCCAGCGGCTCGAGGAGCATATTCCAGCGGTGCGCTCTACTCCAAGTGGCTATGAGGGTGAAAATCGTAACTAAAATCAACCAAGCATGATTGGCATTTTGAAATTTGACCCACATCGCGGCCAAATCCATGTCTTTGAAGACATACCACATCAAGCCACCTGCTATGGCCAACGAAATCAAATACTTGAGGATATTCTTCATGAAGGAGGTTATTGTACGAGGCGGTTGTTTTCGTCGGGAAATACTACTTTGGGTTGAAAATTTTTCGCCTCCTCGACAGTCATCAGGCCATACGAAATGATGATGACCACATCGCCTACTTGGGCTTTGCGAGCCGCCGCACCATTCAAACAGATGATGCCACTATCGCGCTCACCCTTGATGACATACGTAATGAGTCGCTCGCCATTGTTGTTGTTTACAACGTGCACTTGTTCGTTTTCTAAAATACCAGCCGCCTCCATCAGGGCTTCGTCAATCGTGATGCTGCCTACATAATTAAGCTCGGCTTGGGTTACTTTGACACGGTGAATTTTGGACTTAAAAATCGTAACGAACATGATTTTTAGATTGTTGGATTGAATGTTTGATGAAAGCCTTTTGGCGATTCAATAACTATTTTGGGTACGGCAAAGTTCGGCCTAAAAAACCACATTATCAATCAAACGTACTTTGCCAAGGTAGGCAGCGACACAAATGGCTGTTCGATTTTCGTCTTGCCAGCCTTCAACTGCCTCTAAAGTGTGTGCATCTACTACCTCAAAATATTCTAACGTAATGGCAGGAATCGCCTCAAAATACTGCTTGGCCTTCACTTTGACTTGCTCACTTGACGCACCTTCTACCAGTTGTTCTTTGGCTTGCATCAAACTTTTGTAGAGGTGAGCCGCCAAGGGGCGTTCGTCGGGGGTAAGGTTTCGATTGCGCGACGACATGGCCAGCCCATCGGCCTCGCGCAAAGTAGCACAAGCATAAAACTCAATCGGAAAACTCAAATCCTGCATCATTTGTCGTACTATGGCCACTTGCTGCAAGTCTTTCTGCCCAAAATAAGTACGATGTGGCTGTACGATGTTGAAAAGTTTGGAAACGACAATACCCACGCCGTTGAAATGCCCGGGCCGAAAAGCCCCTTCCATGACGCGCTCTAAAAACCCAAAATCAAATTTGAGTACCGAAGCAGTAGGGTACATTTCTTCGGCCGTAGGCGCAAAAACGACATCGCAGCCTGCCGCTGCCAGCATAGCACAATCGGCTTCGAGAGTACGGGGGTAGCGCGCCAAGTCGGCAGGGTTGTTGAACTGAATCGGATTGACAAAGATACTGCAAACTGTCAGGTCGTTTTGGGCTTTGGAAGCTGCTATGAGCGACAGATGCCCCTCATGCAATGCCCCCATGGTAGGTACAAATCCGATACTTTTGCCCACTCGGCGGTGTACGTCCAAATGATTTCGAAGGTCAGCGATTGTATGCAATAACTCCATGAATTAAAGGGTTTTGGTTGATGAGATTACAAATAACGCGATTGTTTGTTATTTTTGACCACAAACCGTTGCTTTTGTGCTATGACCGAAGACTTCCTGTATTTCCTTTGGCAGTTTCAGCATTTCGACAAAACCCGCCTACAAACTACCACAGGCCTACCGCTCCAAATTATCGCATTGGGACAGCGAAATACCGACGCTGGTCCTGATTTTTTGAATACACGTATCGTCATAGACGGCATCGAATGGGCAGGAAGTGTCGAAATGCACCTCCAATCTTCTGACTGGCATCGCCATCATCACGACCAAAATCGCAGCTACGATAGCGTAGTGCTGCACGTAGTCTGGGAGGAAGATGAGCCGATTTATCAGCGGGACGGTACTATCTTGCCTTCGCTTGCTCTCAAGCCGCTTACCGATGCGCAACTGCTGTATCGGTATCGCCATTTGGTCGAAGCCCCCTCGGCTATCCCATGCAGTGGGCAGTTTGGAGAAGTACCTTTTGTCCAAAAACGCGCTTTGCTGGATAGGTTGTTGCTCCAAAGAGTGCAGCGCAAAGCCGAAACGGTGCATGAATTGCTCACCCAAAACCAGCAAGATTGGGAAGAAACCGCCTATCAAATGTTGGCGCAAAATTTTGGTTTCAAAATCAATGCCGAACCTATGCTGCGATTGGCTCAAGGGCTACCGCTCAAAATCCTCCAAAAACACCGCGATAATTTATTCCAAATCGAAGCCTTACTTTTTGGTCAAGCGGGGTTGATTCCTACCGATACCGATGAGGAGTATGCCAAAACGTTGAAACGCGAACACCAATTTTTAGCCCATAAATACGTTCTCACCCCTCAACAACTCCAGCCCCAAGAATGGAAGTTTATGCGATTACGTCCTGCCAATTTCCCAACGGTACGGCTGGCGCAGTTGGCGGCTTTTGTACAGTCGCAAGGGAGTTTGTTTTCATCAATGGTACATAGCGATACATTGAAAAATTTAATCAACTCATTGAAAGTCAGGCAGTCGGTGTATTGGCAAAAACATTATCATTTTAAAAATCAAGCCGTAGCAAAAGTGCCTTCACTGGGCAAATCGTCTATCGAAAATCTCCTCATCAACTCGGCAGTACCACTTTTGGTGGCTTACTCCGAAGCCAAAGACAATCGCACTTTTTTGGACAAAGCCCTCGAATGGCTCGAACAACTTCCCCCCGAGCAAAATCACATCACCGACATTTGGGAAACGCTCGGCTTGAAAGCAGAAAACGCCGCCGATGCCCAAGCGATGATTGAGCTGTACAATACTTTTTGCCTCCAAAAACAATGCCTCCAATGTAATGTAGGCACATGGCTACTTAGAAATATATCTGTCCCATGAAAAATGTTTTCTTGCAAATTTGGTTTTCAACCATCAAGGAAATTGCTCTACAAAACTTGCGCCTCTCCGAGGCTTGGGGGATTTTTTGATTTATTTTTCTCTACAAAACTTGCGCCTCTCCGAGGCTTGGGGGATTTTTTGATTTATTTTTCTCTACAAAACTTGCGCCTCTGCGAGGCTGGGGGGAAGCCTTATGAAAATGAATATACCCCTAAAAAGGCTTCGGAGAAGCCATACCTTTGTAGCACTGAAGCCCCAAATCATATCTCGCTTCGGAGAAGCGTAACATCAGTTAATATATCATTTGATATGTAGTTGGGCTGCACCCAGCAAGCCCATGCCATTTGTCCCCTCTACGCTGATACGAAGGTGGGGCTTGGCATCGGAAGTGAAGAAACTCACAGATGCTTTGCCTTCGTTATCGGTTTTGATCATCGGTGTCCAACACAAGGTTGAGCGAAAATCGGGGCGTTCATGTTCGGGGATAGGCACATCATAGCGTGGTGCATAAAACTCTCTTACGGGGCTATACCCCATGATTTTGCATACGAGTGTCCCTTCTGATTTTTCTTGGGTAAAATCAAAATTGGGATTTCCGCGTTTGGTCAAAATGGCTATCACCCCTCCAGCCCCTTGACTTCCATAAATGGAGGCTTCTGCGCCTTTGAGTACATCTACTGCCTCTACATCGAAAGGGGGGATATTCTGAATGGCATCGCGATTGACAGGCACACCGTCCAACAAATACAGCGGCTCCACGATGCCACTGAAATTGGCTGCCCCTCTGATTTGTACCCTACGATCCAATCCACTGCCGATGACTTGTACTCCGGGAATACGCCCTTGAATCACATCAAAAATAGTCAGCGCACCAGCACTGTTGGTATCGTCAAATTTGAGGGTATTGCTGGGGCGGCCATACAGAGTACGGCGGTTGTCGGGCTGCTCGCGCTTGGCTCTGATGACTACCTCTTGCAGTAGTTTCTCACGACTTTCGCGAATACGCCGTTCTATGGCCAAATACTCCGAAGCCCTGCGGAGGTACTCTTGAAGTGCGGCAGCATCAAATTGAATGGGATTGAAAGGCACTTTGACAAACGTAACTGGCGCAGGCGAAAAGACATCTAACGAAATGTTGAGATTACGATTACCTCGAGTGGTCATGGCTTGAATCAATACGTCGGTAGAGTCAGTAAGGTCGAGAGCGTAAGCTGCAAAAAGCCCCTTGTCGGTCGTTTCGCCCATCAAAAATACCTGCGAACTATCACGCTGGCGAAGCATAAAAGTCAAATTGATAGGCTTGTCGGGGGCTTTGCCGTTGGGGCGTAGTACCTTACCCGTCAGCGAAATACCTTGTTCTATCAAAAAAGTCGGCTCCGATGGCTTGTCTTTGAATATATCGCTCCATACAAAACGCCTCCATCCTTGGGTCATCATCAGCAAATCCAAATGCCGTGCTGCATTGATTTGTTGGGAATCAAAATAATAATTGGGCTGTTCGATTGGGCCTACCAAATCACTCTCCAAACGAAGATATGAAACAATATTGGAAACAAAGGGGCTTTCGGCGATTTGGTCGGCATCGGTAGCTGCCAACGAAAAATGCCCCGCTACGGGCTTGCCTTCTGCATCTTTTGCTTCTATTTCGACGGTTACTTTTTGGCGTTTATCGTAAGTTGTTTTGTCGGTTTTGAGGCTGATATGCAGTGGCTGGGCATTGCGTACAAACACCAAACGCTCACACAGTGGACGATTGTTTTGGTCAAAAAGTGTCAGATGTATAATTCCATCGCCCATTTTGGCTTTGGGAATATTGAAAAGCGATGTGGGGCGGCTCAAATTGGCTTTGGCAGCATACGTAACAGTCCCCTGATTGTGAGCGATTAAGGCTACTTCCTCCGTGGCATTGGCAGGTTTGTTGTGTTTGATAAAAACCCTTAGATTGTCTTTGTTGGACAAGTTGTCCACGGTCATTACAAAACCCTCTTTTTCGATTTTGGGGAATGGCACTTGCACAAACTGCCCGTTGGGTTTCTGCACTACCACCCGGTATTTTTCGGCAGCATCGGGACGAAAATTGAAAACACCCATGCCCAAATGCTCACTTTTGAATCCTACCAAAGTATCGTTCGATTGGTTGAGTACAAAACCTGCTACTTCTACGCCTTTGCCCGAAACATCAATCGCCTTTAGTGCTATACGACTTTCGAGATTTTGAACCAACTGCCCCCCTTCCGGCAAAAACTGCACGTCAATATCGTCGGCATTGGGAGGTAGTAAGTTGCTGGGAGGAGTATCGGGACGGACAATTTGAATGTCTTTTCTGAAAAATAATTCATCGGTGTAGTTACGCATCCATTGGGTGTAGGCACGGATTTGGTACATACCGCCTGCAAGCGTATCGGGCAAAAAAATATCCCCTTGCCCTACGCCACCATTGAGTCGAATTTTCCGCGAGAGTACGCGCTGCTGGGTTTGTTTTCTCAAAAGTTCTACATACAACACCCTACTCAAGGTATCGGCAGAATTGTCGGCTGCAAAGGTAGCGTAGGCTTTGAACCATATCGTTTCGCCAGTAGCATAGTAGGGTCTGTCTAAGTGTAAATAGACTTTCTCATGAAACGAATCACGCTCGTAAGTGTCTAATTTTGAAACGATTTTCTGTAAAAAATCATCGTTGATACGAGAGAAACCAAGCCCAAAAACAGAAAGTAAAAGTAAGGTGTAGAGTCGCTGGTTAAGCATATAAAAGTAAAATTTGGTTGGCTGCGCTGCCAAGTAAATCAAAAACGATGATATTTTGTTTAAAAAATGTAAAGTTTTTTTTAAAAATACAAAACATAAAAACTTGTCATAAGCCAAAAATTTCGACAACGATTTTGTAATTTTGATAACATTTTTCATCACCCCATCAATATGCACCGCTCGTTACTCTCATCATTTGCTATCAGCACCATTTTGGTTGTTTTTTTGGCTTCTCGTGGCAGCGACTCTTACGTTGGGGTATTTCGCCAATTGAATGAAAACATGCTTGCCCAAAGCCAAGCCTACGAAAACCTCCGCGAAGCCACCTCTACCATAGGGCATCGTCTCACAGGTAGTCCCAATGGCACTAAAGCCGAGCAGTTTGCTTTCAATCTTTTCAAAAAGTACGGCTACAACGATGTCAAGTTTCAACCCTTCGAAATGGACGCTTGGCTTCGCGATACCGTAACTCTCGAAGTAGTACCCAACAAGAGCGACAATTTCCGAACAGTTCCTGTGGTGGCATTGGCACATTCGCCTGTATATGCGCGGGTCAATGGCCCGATTGTGGACGTAGGCAATGGCCTCGAAGAAGATTTTGAGGCTGTCAAAAGCAAAGTCAAAGGAGCGATTGCGATGGTCAATATCGGGCTTATCAATCCAAAAGCGGGTCAAAAAAATCTACATCGCTCCGAAAAAACGGCCTTGGCTATCAAATATGGTGCCAAGGCCATCATCACCGTCAATCAAGTACCGGGGGAGGTGTTGCTTACCGGAACAGCCTCTGTAACAGGCGAGTTGATAGCGATTCCGGCAGTCAATATTTCCAAAGAAAGTGGCGACGAAATACGAAGTTGGTCAAAAGTAGATACTGACCTGCACGCCATCATCAACATGACCAATGTAAGCCGCAAAGCCAAAGCACGTAATGTAATCGCTACCCTCAAAGGTAAAACAGATGAACGCATCGTCATTGGCGGTCACTTAGATTCGTGGGATTTGGCGACCGGTGCTACCGACAACGGCTTGGGATCATTTACGATTCTGGACATAGCGCGTGCTTTCAAAGCCCTCAAAATCAAACCCCGACGTACCATAGATTTTGTACTTTTCATGGGTGAAGAGCAAGGACTACTCGGCTCAAGGCAAATGGTCAAAGAGTTGATTCGTACCAATCAAATCGAAAAAGTAAGGTTTATGATGAATCTCGACATGACCAACAACGTTCAAGGAATGAACATCGGCGGTCGGGAAGAATTGATACCGTTTTTCCAAGATATAGGAGAGCAAATCAAAAAAATAGACCCCAACTTTGCCAATACCCTTACGAGTCGAGCAGGACTTCACTCTGACCATCAGCCTTTCATGCTCGAAGGAATCCCGACAGGCGCACCTGCCTCCAAGTTTGGCCCCAAAGTTTTTGGCTGCTATCATGCCAACTGCGACAATTTTGACCTTGTCAGCCGTGAAGAAATGGTCAATGGCGCACGCTTTACGGCTATGATGCTCTACGCTTTGGCACAGGCCAACGAAATACCTGCCCGCAAACTCGACAGCGAAAAAACGCGTGAACTCCTAACGGCTCAAGGATTGAAAAATGAGTTGATTTTGGGGAGAGATTGGAAATGGGGCAATTAATCTTTCAAATCTAAAAGTGCTTTTATGCTAGCGTAGTCGCGCATATCGGCGTTTATTTTTTTGATCAAAGAGTTGGAAATCAGTAGATAGCGATACGATATTTTTTCCTCCAATGGTGCTAAGTTGCCATTTGAACCAATAGCTACAATTTTCAAATCCGTATTTTTGGAGAAGGTATAGTCGAATCGAAGTTCACTTTCATTGATTTGGGTGCTAAAGGGCAACAATCGAATTTGATTATTCACCTTGGCATATACAAACAACTGCGCTTCTTCTAAAGTACGGCTGTCAAAGCTATTGTTTTTGATTTGGCAAGTACGAGCAGGCAAATCAAAAATATTTGTATTAGTCCATTGAGGGGTTTCAATCCAAGCAGATGCCTTCATTTCTGAGGGTGCAAACTGAATCGGATGAGGCCGAGGAGTGGTTTCCAAGCCTGTACAGTTGAGAATCCAGCCCAAAAAAAAGAGGAGCATCAAGCCCAAAATTCCAAAACGATAAAAATTGTTCATTTAGCAAAATGATTGATAAACAAAGGGTTAGAAACAAGTTTTTGTTCAATCATTTTATTATCAAAAGTTATGCCAAAATTTTAGCTATTTGATGTTTTGCAGTGATGTTTTGCGTTTGAAATACAGTGATGTTTTGCGTTTGAAACGCAAAACCAAGAGAAACGCGTTTCAAACGTAGATCATCTTCTCAGTCAATCCTCAAAACTTATAGCGAATGATGTTTTGCGTTTGAAATACAGTGATGTTTTGCGTTTGGAACGCAAAACCAAGAGAAACGCGTTTCAAACGTAGATCATCTTCTCAGTCAATCCTCAAAACTTAAAGCGAATCTGTGTTTTGATTTCGGTTCGGTGTGAGCCTTTGATTTCGTCCACATAAGAACTTAGGACCTCACGTTCGGGCATATCGGTACGCGCTACTCGTAGCCAGATGTCAATGCGTCGTTGGGGAGTGTAGCGTAAAAGAAGAAAATTCCTAAATCCGCGCTCATAGTAGGGAGGCATCGAAACCGCAAAAAGTACATCGCGCTCTATGGCATATTGGCGTGTGTCGTAGCTATCGGTATTGTAGGCCGAAACCCGCGCCGTAGCCGACCACTTGCCCCAGTCGGCTGTAACTTCTTGAAGCCAAAGCCAGCCTTTATCAGCCTTGAAGCCCTCGTAGCCAAACGTTCCGCCCTGGATCCTCGACCGAAACGACCAAGTCCTATTTGGCGAATACTCTGCATTGAAAATCAAGTTACGACGAAGATTTTGAGCTACAAACCGCTCTTTTGATAAACGAGTGGGTATATTCCGTTCTTTTTGTTCTTGACGATAAATCGCATAGAGCGACCACTTTTTGGAGGGAGTCCACGTAGCTTGTGCCAAAAAGTCAAAACCAGTGGTGTTTTTCTTGTCCACCAAATACCGATACCACGGAAACCGATACACATCAGCGTAGGCACTCATGTTCAACTTTTTATGGACAATATACCTTACCCCTACATAAGCCCCTGTTTCGTTGATATTTCGGCTATTCTCGCCAAACGCATTGGCGAAGAAACTATGAAAATTTTTGTCGAAATGCCGTACCAGCAGCGAAGCGTCCCAGCGTTTGGTGAGGCTTGCCAATATCCCTCCTACGGCTCCGATGCCTCCACTCTTGGAGCGGGCTACTTCTCCAAAAAAATGATAATTGTGCCAAACGTAGTTGCCATGCAGTCCCAAAAGAAGATTGTTGGTACCTCGAAATTCGTGTTCATTGCGTAGTGCGGTAGCGCGGCGTAGCGGATAACCGAAAGTCGTATGCAAAAGCGTAGCTCCAAACTGCCCCCGCTCCGCACGATAGAGCAAAGCACCGCCCGCGTGCTGCTCGAGGAGATTGGCCCGATAGCGGAGTTCGTTGGGTATTCGATGCAGTCCGTCGGTTTGGAGCGTGCTTATTTCGTTATTGGCAGTGAGTGTACCTCCACGATGTATTCTCGAGACTAAGGCCGTCAGTTCCCATTTTTTGGATAAAGAATAGGTAGCCGTCATGCCACGAAAAAAGCCCGTTTCCATGACCGACGTATAAGCTCTCGCGCCTGTGGTAGGCCGCCGCACAGTATAGACGGTTTCCATGCCTTTGCCCAAGACAAACCCTGCCGAATAGACAAGTCCCTGTCCGATTTGGAGTTGATAGTCGCCCAAAAGCAAATTTTTGAGTCGGCCACGGTTCTGCACTTGCGCATGAAACGACACAAAATCAGGCCCGTAGCGTCGCTGTGAAGGCTGCCAGCGAAAGGCTTCGCCTTCGTCTTTTTCGAGTGTAAAGCCAAAACTAAAATCGCGGCTGCGGCTGTAGCGGTAGCGAGCGTACCACTGCACGGGGCTACCCTCGAAGCGTTGGAGTGTCCCATCGCGCGACTTGGGAGCATTTTCAGTAAAACCACGTTTTTGCTCCAGTAAATGCTCGGTTCTGACCATCAAAAAATGCTCGGTAGGATTGTTGAGCCCATTCCAAAGTTTTCGATTGGCCGGAGTCAGCCCTACAAAAGGCAAAATCTTATAAATCGTAGCCAAATCAAAATCGGGAATAGCTTGAAGTTCATAAATGGAGATAAAAGGAGCAAACTGCGCTCGATACTCAAAAAAACTGTTGAGTTGGCGTTCGCTTAGTAAGTAGGTAGCCGAGAGTTCGTCGCGAGTGCAAGTGTTGAGGTCAAGTGGAGTAGCATAGAGTTGAAGTAGATTTTCATACACTTCGTTGTAATTGAGGTCTTCGGTTTGGATAGGAAGTAGGTTTTGTACAAAATTCTCAAGGTTGATTTCGCGCCGACGAAACTCTTGAGCCATGCTGTTTATTTTGAAGAAACAGCATAAAATTCCCAACATTGGCAAAATCCTCACAGCATTGGTAGAAGTTTAGATCAAACAGTAGGTTTTTGGTACTTCGTCCAAATTTAACAAGTTGGGCTTTAAATCCAAATGTTGTTTGTAGGAGGCAATGTAAAAAGCTAAATTTTGGGGAGGGTATAAAGGTTGTTTGATAAAAAAAACGCTGGCAAAGGCTTTTTACGACCTTGCCAGCGTTATGCTCTTGATAAAGTAAAAAACTACTTCTTGCCGTACTTTTTGAGGAATTTATCTACACGGCCAGTGGTATCTATCAATGTGTTTTTGCCAGTGTAGAAGGGGTGCGATTTGGAAGACACCTCTACTTTAAATACTGGGTAGGTTTTACCTTCAAACTCTATGGTTTCTTTGGTAGGAGCGCAAGAGCGCGTTACGAATTTATCGTCGGTGGCCAAGTCCCAAAACACGACCTCTCTGTAATCTGGATGAATACCCTTTTTCATTTGTCTATCAATGATTTGCGAATGTAATGATGCTTTCTTAAAACGGGACGCAAAAATAGAAAATTTTTGAACATCAAAAAAGTCTATGCTCGAAAGAAGTAGAGATTTTTCGATAAATTGCACCCAACAAACTAAAAACATGAAAAATCCAAGTGTACACTATCGGGCTTGCAATTTGTGCGAGGCCATCTGCGGGCTGGAAATCACTCATACCGACACACAAATTTTAAGTATCAAAGGCGACAAGGCCGACCCTTTCAGCCGAGGGCATATCTGCCCCAAGGCCGTGGCTCTCAAAGATATTTATGAAGACCCTCACCGTTTGCGCCTTCCTGTCAAGCGTACTCCCACGGGCTGGCAGACTATCGGCTGGCGGGAGGCTTTTGATGAAGTAGCGACTCGCTTACAAGCAATCCAACAAAAACATGGACCTAATTCGGTGGCCATGTATGCGGGCAATCCTTCGGTTCACAATTCGGGGACATTCCTATCGGGAGGAGGATTGATACGTGCGCTCAAAACGAAAAATGTCTTCTCGGCTACCTCAGCCGACCAGTTGCCTCATCATTTTGCGGCTTGGCAGATGTTTGGGCATCCTTTGCTGCTGCCCATTCCTGACATTGACCGTACCGATTACTGGCTTATTTTGGGGGCAAACCCTCTCGCCTCCAACGGCAGTTTGATGACCGCTCCCGACATAGCCAGCCGCCTCAAAGCTATCCAAGAACGTGGCGGCAAAGTAGTCGTGATAGATCCTCGCTACACCGAAACTGCCGCCAAAGCCGATGCTCATTTCTTCATTCGCCCCGGCACCGATGTATTTTTGCTTTTGGCGATGCTGTATGTACTTTTTGATGAAAATTTAGTCAATCCACCTACTTACATTGAAGGATTGGAAGAACTTCGCCACACAGTAGCGGCTTTTTCGCCCGAAACGGTAGCTTCCCGTACAGGCATAACGGCTGATGCTATACGGCAGTTGGTTCGCGATTTTGTCGCTGCGCTTTCGGCGGTGGCTTATGGGCGTATAGGGCTTTCTACCCAAGCCTTTGGGGGGGCGTGTCAGTGGCTACTCAATGCTTTCAATGTAGTGGCCGGTCGCATTGACCAAGAGGGTGGAGCGATGTTTACGCAGCCCGCGTTCGATATTTTGGGGGCTGCCAAAGGACCTTACAACAAGTACAACCGCTATCAAAGCAGGGTACGGGGTTTGCCCGAATTTATGGGAGAATTGCCTGTTTCGGTCTTGGCCGAAGAAATATTGACCGAGGGGCAAGGTCAAATCCGGGCGTTGATTACAAGTTGTGGCAATCCTATCCTCTCTACTCCCAACGGGCGGCAGTTGGATAAGGCGTTGGAGCAACTTGATTTTATGGTTTCGATAGATATTTACATCAACGAAACTACCCGCCACGCCCATATTATATTGCCCCCTGCTACTGGGCTGGAAGTAGCCCATTATGACCTCACTTTCAATGCGTTGGCCATACGAAATGTAGCACGTTTTTCGGAGGCGATGTTTTCCAAAGCAAAAGAAGCAAAATACGATTGGGAGATTTTTCAAGAACTGACGGCTCGTCTTTCGGGCGAGTTTACAGAGGATTTTCAACCGCAAGACCCGCATCAAAAAATTGATATGGGCTTACGTTTTGGGGGGTATAAACTCTCTCTTGAAGCACTTAAAGCCGCACCTCATGGCATTGATTTGGGAGCATTGAAGCCTTGTCTGCCGCAACGGCTTTTTACACCTCATCAAAAAATAGTTTTAGCTCCAACGCTCTTGTTGCAAGATATGGAGCGTATCGAATCGGCTTTGAATACTCCTGCTACCGACGACACCTTCGATTTGCTGCTCATCAACCGCCGCCACCTGCGCGACAATAACTCTTGGATGCACAACGCCGAGCGTTTGGTCAAAGGGCGTAACCGCTGTACACTCCAAATACACCCTCTCGATGCTGCCCGGCGTGGTATAGCCGACGGCAGTACGGTACGTATCGTTTCGCGTGTGGGAAGTATTGACGCTCCAGTCGAACTGACAGACCACCTCATGGCGGGTGTAGTGAGTTTGCCACATGGCTACGGGCACCACCGCCCCGGGGTACAGCTTCCTACTGCCCAAGCCCATGCGGGCGTGAGTGTCAATGACCTCACCGATGACCAACTCATAGACTCCCTCACGGGCAATGCGGTCTTTGGGGGAGTACCCGTAAGAGTTGTATTGGTTGAAAAATAGAGGGCGTTTAGAAAGGTTTTTTTCTAATCTTCAGCACTATCTGGATTACCACTACTGGGGGCTTTGATGATACCCCGCTCCGAGCTACGAATAAAATTGACGATTTCGTCGCGTTCTGCCGAGGGTACGAGTTCGATTTCTATCTGTTCGAGTGCGTCGGAGTTGTTGAGTCCTTTGAGGTAAATATAGCGATATACTTCTTGAATTTCGCTGATTTGTTCGTTGGTAAAGCCTCTCCGCCGCAATCCTATCGAATTGACTCCCGCATAAGATAAGGGTTCGCGAGCGGCTTTGGTGTAAGGTGGTACATCTTTGCGTACCAACGACCCACCCGAAATCATGGCGTGTTGGCCGATTTTTACCCACTGGTGTACCGAACTCGAACCCCCGATAATACCCCAGTCGCCCAGATGTACATGGCCACCCAGTTGAACGTTATTGACGATAATGCAATGGTTGCCGATGCGGCAATCATGTGCTACGTGGGCATAAGCCATGATGAGGCAGTTGGCCCCTATTTCCGTCTTTCGATATTCTTCTGTACCACGGCTGATAGTGGCATATTCACGTATAACGGTATTATCACCAATATAAGTCAGGGTATATTCCCCTTTAAATTTGAGATCTTGGGGTATAGCCGAAATGACTGCTCCCGAATATATTTTGCAATTTTTACCGATTCTTGCTCCTTCATTGATGACAGCATGTGAGCCGATCCAAGTACCTTCGCCGATTTCTACATCTTTGTGAATGATTGCAAAAGGTTCAATCACGACGTTTTGAGCAATTTTTGCTTCGGGGTGAATATATGCCAATGGTTGAATCATGTATTTGAATATTGACGATGAGCTTTTGACATTCCGCTCATGTCCGCATTTTTAGGTTTTATTTTTTACGAACTAAACTTGCCGTCATATCGGCTTCACAGACGAGTTGGCCGGCTACATAGCCTGCCCCGTGCATTTTGACGATTCCTCGTTTGATAGGAGCCGTAAACTCACATTTGAAAATGACGGTATCGCCCGGCACTACATTGCGGCGAAAGCGGCAGTTTTCGATAGCAGCCAAAAATGGCCAATAATTTTCGGGGTCGGGCTGTGAGCTTAGTGCCAAAATAGCACCTGTCTGGGCCATCGCTTCCATTTGTAAAACTCCCGGCATGACAGGATTGTTTGGGAAATGGCCTGTGAAGAATGGCTCATTCATCGTTACATTTTTGAGGCCAGCTACGCTATTTTCGTCAATGTAAACGATTTTATCAATCATCAAAAATGGATAACGATGCGGCAATAATTCACAAATACGCTTCAAATCCATCACAGGGGCAGCTTTGGGGTCGTAGGGAGGTACGGAGCTTTTGGCAGCCTCCATTTGTTTTTTGATTTTTTTGGCTAAAGCTACATTGGCAGCATGGCCTGGTCGTGCCGCCAAAATCTGTGCCTTGATAGGCCGCCCTACCAAAGCCAAATCCCCCAGTACATCGAGGAGTTTGTGGCGTGCCATTTCGTTGGGAAAATGTAGCTCAAGGTTGTTAAGAATCCCCACTTTTTTATTGACTTGTACCGTGGGTTTATTGAGTAGATTGGCCAAGTAGTCGAGTTCACCTTCTTCTACTTCACGATCTACAATCACGATGGCATTGGTCAAATCGCCTCCTTTGATGAGGTTGGCTTTATAGAGGGCTTCCAATTCATGCAAGAAGCAGAAAGTTCGGCAAGGGGCTATCTCTTTTGCAAACGTATTGAGGTCGTTGAGCGAGGCGTGTTGGCTATTGATCACTTTGGAGTTATAGTCCACCATGACCGTAAGGCGGTAGTCATTGAGCGGTAAGGCGACCATCTCGATGTCTTTTTCTGCGTTGATGTATCGAATAGGCTCCGTGATCTCGAAGTAGTTTCGAGAAGCATTTTGTTCTACAATACCTGCTGATGTCAAGGCTTCAATGAAGAACTTGGAGCTACCGTCCATGATGGGAGGTTCGGGGCCGTCGAGTTGAATCAAAACGTTGTCAATCTGTAAACCTACCAAGGCCGCCAAGGTGTGTTCTACGGTATAAACCCGCGCGCCGCTTTGCTCAAGCGTTGTCCCGCGCGATATATCTACGACATTGTCCACATCGGCATCAATGATTGGCTGACCTTCAATGTCTATACGTTGAAATTTATAACCATGATTGATAGGGGCGGGCAAGAAAGTCATCGTAGCCGAAACGCCCGTATGCAGCCCTACTCCCGATACCGAAACTGCTTTTTGTATGGTTTGTTGTTTGATATTCAGCATGGTTGGTTATGTGAGTTGGTTCAGTTTTTTTTCGAGTTCGATGAGTTTTTTTTCCAAATCGGGCAATTTCCTTATTACGGCCAACGACCTCAAACTGTCTTTGAGAAGCATGGCTGGAGAGCCGTTGAGCGAAAGCCCTTCTGTTTCCCAGTTTTTGCTTATACCCGACTGCGCCCCGACTTGGGTACGATCTGGTACAACGATATGCCCTACAATCCCCACTTGACCAGCTATGACACAGTTTTTGCCGATTTTGGTGGAGCCTGCAACGCCGGTTTGAGCAGCTATGACGGTATGTTGCCCAATTTCTACATTGTGAGCTATTTGAATTAAATTATCCAATTTGACTCCTTCTCTGATGATAGTCGAACCGATTGTGGCGCAATCTATCGTCGTACCTGCTCCAATACATACGTTGTTTTCGATGACGACGTTGCCCAACTGTGGAATGTTTTGATAAGTACCGTCGGGCTGTGGGGCAAAGCCGAAGCCATCGCTACCGATGACGGCATTGGCATAAATGATACAATCTTGCCCGATGACAGTATTCGGATAGATTTTTACGCCCGCATGAATCTCGGTATTATCGCCGATAGTGGCGTTGTCACCTATCCATGCTTGGGGATAGATTTTGACGTTTTTGCCTATTTGACAATTTCGCCCTATGTAAGCAAACGCCCCCAAATAAATACCTTCACCGGTTTGGGTGTTTTCGCCGATATAGGCGGGCTGTTCGATACCTACTTTTTGATTCTTGGTAAGTCGCTCGTATTCTTTCAATAATTGGGCAAATGCAGCGTAGGCATTGTCCACCCTGATAAGGGTTGTATTGATGGGTTTCTGGAGAGCTAAAGTACGATTGACGATGACCGCCGAGGCTTCAGTCGTATAGAGATATGGTTCGTATTTTTGATTGGCTAAAAAAGCGATACTTCCTGTTTTGCCTTCTTCAATTTTGGCTAATTGGCTGATGGTTAGGTTTTCTTCTCCTTCTATATCGCCGCCCAAAAGTCCCGCTATCTGCTTGACGGTAAATTCCATAGATACGCAATTAAAGCTGCAAAGTTAGGGGTTTCGCCCAACAAACATAATACTTGCGTACAATATTGCTCAAGGCTTTGATGGTCGGTAAGTCGGAGGCTTCGGCTATATCTCGCACACTACCATCTTTCATTTTGATTAAAATACGTTCTTTACTCGATACGTATGCAGCATTGCTCGACTGGCCTGTTACGAGAAAATAGCTTTCGTGTTTGTCGTCAATCGCCTGTTGATGGAGTTCTGTACGATATTTTTCGAGTTGAGCGTCCTCCAAAGGTTGGTCAGAAAACTGAATCTTGTAAAGTTGCCGATTGAGGAGTCTTTGGCAAATCGTAGAAAGCACCCAATCGGTATGCGAAGCCCAATTTTTGAGGCAAGCCCAAATATCGTAATCGTCTAATTGGGTAAATGCTGCTAAGTATTTCGGCTCGTTTTCAAAGCGTTCTATGGAAATATTATCCGTTAAAAACAACTTCAAAGCCTCCGGCAAATAAAGATGCTGCCCATCTTGAAGCAAAAACCTCGCTCGCCGTATAGCCTGTATCAACATGGCTTCAGCACATATCGAAGTTTTGTGAAGATACACTTGCCAGTACATCAGGCGGCGGGCATTGAGAAAATTTTCGATACTCAAAATCCCTTTGGCTTCTACCACCAACTGGTCATCTACCACATCGAGCATTTTGATGATGCGCTCTGTACCGATAGCCCCTTCGGCTACGCCCGTAAAAAAACAGTCGCGGTTGAGGTAATCCATGCGATCCATGTCCAACTGACTCGAAATCAACTGATGAAAAAACTGACGAGGATAGCTTCCCTCAAACATCTGAATCGCCAAGTCAAGCCGCCCGTCCATCTGGCGGTTGAGTTCTTTCATCAACGCCAACGACAAATACTCATGCGGTACTTGCTGCATGATCGTATGCTCCAGCACGTGCGAAAAAGGCCCATGACCGACATCGTGCAGCAGAATAGCCGCTTGTGCGGCCTCCCATTCGGCCTCCCATATCAAATGACCTTTGGCACGAAGGGTTTCGAGTGCTTGACGCATGAGGTGCATGGCACCCAGCGCATGATGAAAGCGGGTGTGCAATGCTCCCGGATAGACCAATTCGGCCATGCCCAACTGCCTGATACGCCGTAGCCGCTGAAAATAGGGGTGTGAGATGAGGTCGTACAGCAAATCGGAAGCTATACTGATAAACCCATACACGGGGTCGTTGAAGATTTTTCGTTTGTTCAAGGCTTCAAGTGGATTGGTGCGTCAAAATTATACCAACTTTGAAGTGATTTGCAAGTTTTATCTGATTTTCAGGGGTTTATTGTGTGAAGGAAGAGAGACATCGAGGCAGGGAGGCAGAAGGCAGAAGGTGGGGAGGCAGGGGGTCAGAGGTAGTGAAGGAAAAAGGGGCGAAGGCATACCCAGCTTCAAGAAAATGACCAGAAGTAGCTTTTATTGACGATCGTCAATGTCAGTTATTGACTTTCGTCAAGTAGTTTTTATGGTAGAGCAGCTACCTTTGTAACAAGCAAGCCCCCAAACATCTTGGCCGACTACGGGGGCTTGTGAGTTCAATCTTTTCACAAATTAAACCAGTCAAAGGTATGAAAAAGCTATGTACTTCCGTATCATCTTGTATTTTAATAATTATGCTTCTTCTTGAAAGTTGTCAGAATGATAAAATGATTGTGCCTAATGCTACTGAATTTGGCCTACAAGCTACTTATCTACAATTTGAAACACCTGAAGAATTTAAACAAGCATTGATTGAAACCTCCAAATTGACAAGAAAAGAACTTGATGATTGGGATAGTTCTAAGGGCTTTATATCGTTATGTAGCATATACGAACAGATTGTAGATGAAGAAAACGAAGCATATAGGTATGAAGAAAATTTAATTCAGAAGAATCCTTCTTTGGCCATGACACTTAAACATAAAAACAGTAATAAAATTGATGAAATAAAGAGTATGCTGAAAATAGACAATTCAGGTATTGAATTGAATTTATATGATTCTGAGTATGCTAATTTATTGAATAAGAATGGCATTGTAAAAATAGGGAAATCAATCGTTAGATTTGGACCTAATCATGTTAAAGTAATTTTGGATGGAGATGAGGCTCAGTTTTATAAATTGTTGGCAATCAATGAAAAAAATCAAACTCCAAATCTTCGTTATTTCCCTGTTCATATTTTTTCAAAGGAAATTATTTCAAACGCCCGACAAAAGAACAACAATAGGTATTGTTATCATAATACGGGTAATTATGAAATGCAAGCATGGTCTGACGGATACTACTCTTGGTACTACATTGTCGGATATGGTATAACAACTGTTTCTACTGTGGCAGCTAAGATAGAGATGAGGCTGAGAAGAAAGGGATGGACAGGTATTTGGGTTAATCATAACACTACTTCTTACAGTGTCGACGGAACTTGGGGATTTTCACACAATCTCTCCAATATTTGGCCGGGTTTACCCCTCTCCCCACACGGCCCTAATACGATTACGTTGGGAAGTGGATTTGACGGACACACTTCTAATCCAAAATATTATTTTTATTTCAATGAGCAGTATAACCTAAACAATAGCTC
>JBKBKL010000018.1:0-41232 GCA_046294665.1 Runella sp. | reverse complement strand
GACACTATGGAAGAAATAGAACCTATAAAAATAGATTGCGGAATCGTAACAAACCCACAAGCAGGCGTAATGGCCACCAAACCTACCACTGCCCCAATCGAGAAGCCGAGTGCAGAAGGCTTTTTGCCTTTGGCAACATCAAACAGTACCCAAGCAATCCCCGCTGCGGCAGCGGCGGTGTTGGTAGCACCCAATGCCGACACGGCCAATGGGCCCGACCCTACTGCCGACCCTGCATTGAAACCAAACCAACCAAACCACAGCAAACCAGTACCCAATAACACGTAAGGAATATTGGCAGGAGGTAAAAAATTAGCCTCAGCGTGCGACTGACGACGCTTGAGGTATAAAGCACCTGCCAGCGCTGCCCAGCCTGCACTCATGTGAACCACCGTACCACCTGCAAAATCTAACACACCCAATTTGAACAAAAAGCCGTCGGGGTGCCAAGTCCAGTGTGCCAACGGAGAATACACAAAAATGCTAAACAGTACCATGAACAAGACATAGGAGCGGAAATTGATGCGCTCGGCCATTGAACCATTGACCAATGCAGGCGTAATAACCGCAAACTTCAACTGAAAAAAGGCAAACAAAGCCAATGGAATAGTAGGAGCCAACGACCACGGCTTACCGTCTAAAACTCCTTTGAACATAAAGAACGTGGTAGGATTTCCAACCCATCCGCCGATACTATCGCCAAAGGCTAAACTAAAACCTACCACTACCCAGACGAGGCTAATGATACCCATTGCAATAAAACTCTGGAGCATCGTTGAAATTACGTTTTTGTGATTGACCATACCTCCATAAAAATAAGCCAAGCCGGGGGTCATCAAGAGTACAAAAGCAGTAGCTACAAGCATCCAGGCGATATCGCCGGTATCGAGTCCTTCGGTTACGATTTGAGTGGGAACTGCAGGCATGATAACACCTAACAAGGCAACAGCCAGCAAAATCAACAATGGAAGTGATTTTTTCATTTTGTTAAATTGTTTTGTTGTACGTTTTAAACTTAGCTAAGGTTAAAATTTATAGATAAAAGCAAGTCCAAGGGTAGATTGAGAATTTTTGGTAAAGTCGCCGTTGGCATCTTCAAATTGCTGCAATTTGGTTTCGCCACTACCCGACAATTTTTTGTAGGCATCTAAACGAAACTCTGGTTTGATAAGCAAATGCCCGTCGGCAAGTGAGAAATTGCCTGTAAAGGTGAGAGAGTTTACCGACGTTCCTTCTTCTTTTTTATTCAACAAAGCCCGCACTCCATTACTATTATCGAAATACTCGTAGCGAGTACCCAGACTAAATACATCTGAAATAGCATAGCTCAAATACCCTGCAGCACCACCCCACGTAAGGGCTTTGGCAGGGCCGGGAGTACCCTGAAATTCTCCTTTTTGAGAGCCATAGGCGGCATTTAAGCCTAATAGAAGTTTGTCTGTAGCTTGGTATGTAGTAGTCAAATCTAAAAGTCTGTAATGAGCATCAGGGGTCTTACCTTTGTCGTCTTCGTTGGCTTCATTGCTGTTGATAGCATTGATATAGACGTTCCAATTATTGACAGGTGAGAAGAAAAATTGTGCAATAAGACCTTTTTTACGGTTGTTGTCGTTGAGGTTGTCCACGTTGTTTACGACCCCTACCATCAAGGCTGCCTTGTCAGAAAAGGCATACGTTCCTTTGATACCGATATGATAGAAAGGACCGTTGTTGAATAGATTGGAGAGTGAATAGTTGAAATTGACAGGTGCGTCAATGACCTCATAGCCAATATGCGTACCAAACTGCCCTGCCGTCAGGGTAAACTTACTGGAGGCTTTCCAGTTGAAGTAGGCTTGTTTGATAGCCAAAGCAGTGTTGGTATTACCACCCAATGCTCCCAAGACATTTCCGTAGTTGCCGAGATCGGCATTGGGCCCGAAAGTCATATCTACTACTACATCAGACTTATCATTGCTATACTGCATCTTGGTCTGCACTAAACCCAACGAAAACTGCCCTGCTCGCTGGTCGAAGGCGCGGGCGTTGCTAGCCCCCATATTGGAGCGTGAGGCTGGCCGGTTGAAGTTGCCGATGTAATAGGAGTCTATGTACCCCGAAAAAGTGAATGTTCCTTTTTTGGGATCTTCTCCTCCTTCTTTGGGGTCATCGCCTCCCTTAGGAAAAGCCAAAAACGTAGTAAACAAACATAAAACAAGTAAATTTAATTTTTGCATAGTATTTATTTGGTTTGAGGTGGGTAATACATTAGATGGTTTTGTGATACAAACATGGTGTTATTTTGTATTATTATCAAATTTTTAGTTTATATTTTTTATAAAAAATTCATTTTTTCTGTAAATTCTTTATTTTTTTCATTATTTTATTTGAATTTTTATAAACTTTTTTATTTTAAAATAGTTTTCATTAACATTTTGTTATATCTCATTTTTTCCAAATAATATTTTTATTGATTAAGTCAATATCATCAATAGTTTATTAGAATATTTTTATTTTTAGCATAATAAAAAAGCCACTGTCGTCTAAACAGTGGCTTTTGAATAAAGAGATTTTATGTACCGCTTATCAGAAACTAAACGTGGCCGTAAGTTTGTAGAAGCTATTGTTGGCATCGTTGGCCGGACGATCCATGACGTTGGAGCCTCCCGAGAATCGAAGTGCAAGGCCATTCGACAAAGAGGCTTGAATATATGGGCCAGCCCATTTGTAAACATTACTTGATTCCCCTACGCTTGGATTGGAACGCAAATGCTCATAGTGCACCCCTGCCGAGATGGCCGAAGATATTTTATAGCCAGCATTTGCCCACCAATGCAGGAAGTTATTTTGTACTGGGGCATCTATGAGCCTTCTCGAAGCATCGTTGGAGAGTACCTGCCCTTTCCTGAGAGCTGTATAATAACCCAAATAAAACTGTCCTTCCAGTTTGTCAGTACCCAGATTGGCGGTCAAACTTGGCACTACCCCTTCAAAAAGCATAGGAAAGGCACCATTGGAGAGGAGTTTTCCATTTAAAAAGCCAATCTGTGGATTGATTTTCAATTTTCCATTGAGTGTATTAAAGTTCACGCCAGTTCCAAACTCCGTCCAAAGACCACCACCGCCGCCAGTACCGAAGGAGGGTGTCGTCCATAAGATGCTGTAAAAAGTCCAGTCCAAATTTTTGTTGATGTTTAGACTACCTGCAATCGTGGGATAAAACCCAAAAAAATTGTCTTGATTGAGCGATACCGAATAAGAAGATTTAGAACCTTCTTGAGCCATGGTGATGTGAGCCGACATCACCATGAGTGCGAGCATTGATACACGTAGCTTTTTCATAATACATTGTGTTTAAGGTGAGTTAAAAAATGAATTAAAATAAAGAAACTATATAAATCATGCATGATTTCGATTGAGGAGGTATCGTGAACCTTAGTTTATACTTAGTAAGCACAATATTGAAATAATTAAAATAAACTATTTCTGATTCTCATAAAGTAAAAACTAATAAATAAGAATAATGTTTTGAAAAATTGTTATTTTATAAAATATTTATTTATTTTTTTGTAATTATATTTTTTACAAATATTTTCATTTATACCTTATTTTTAAAAATGTTATTTATATTATCAATAATAATTTCTTAATTTTTTATTGTTTATTATACAAAATCAGAATATTTTATTTACTTTTTGATTATTTTAGTTTTTTTACTTATTTTTAATAAACAGAATATTATTCTGATTTTTTAATTCATTATATCAATATTATTTATTAAAATATTAATATTTTTTCACTTTTAATGATGACAATTTTTTGTACATTTATGCCCTATTTAGCCTCATAACAAAAAACCCCGCTTGTGGCGGGGTCATCATCAATATACAGGTATTTTTAGTACTTATTCACCGTGCATCCAAGCTTTTTTGGCAAGGAGCGTTTCCTCATCTTCTACATTGTCGGGGTCGGGTACGCAGCAATCTACCGGACATACCGCCGCACATTGAGGTTCTTCATGAAAACCAACACACTCAGTACACTTATCTGTAACTATATAATAAAACTCATTGGACAATGGCGACTGCTTCAGCTTGGCACTTACTACTGTGCCATCACCATAGTCAATTTCTTCCAGATTTGTGCCTCCTGCAAAAGTCCATTCCACACCACCTTCATAAATGGCGGTGTTGGGGCACTCTGGCTCGCAAGCCCCGCAGTTGATGCACTCATCAGTAATCATGATAGCCATAATTGCACTCTCGTTTAGTTTTGGGATATTTGCATTTGTAAACTGAAAACAAATTTAATTATTTAAAGTTTCTGTAAGGCTATAAATTTCATAAATCTTTGATTGTTTGTACTTTTCCTATAAATATTCTAATGAAAAATAATACAAAAAACATTTTACCACTGATTAAATTAGGTCATTCCCTCCAAAACACTTCGCTCGATTCTCTCGTTACCCAAGCCTATCTCCGCAATCATTGGTTTACGCCCCAAAATGTACATTCGGCTATTGATGCTCTAATTCAAGAGTTTTTATCTGAACAAAAATTATCCACTTGGCTCGAAAAATATAATACTGAACCTACTAACCCCCAAAAGATTGGGGTAGTAATGGCGGGCAATATCCCCGCCGTTGGCTTTCATGATTTGGTGTGTGTGCTGGCCAGTGGGCATCATCTAATGGCCAAACTTAGCCAAGATGACCGTGTGCTGATGTTGTATTTCATCGAAAAACTCATCGAGATAGAACCTTCGTGGGCCAGCCGGATTACCCTGGCGGAACGCCTCAACGCCGCCGATGCGTACATAGCCACCGGCAGCGACAATACCGCACGCTATTTTGAGTACTATTTTTCCAAAAAACCGCATATCATTCGTCGAAACCGCACGTCGGTTGGGATTTTGACTGGCCATGAAACTCCCGACGATTTGGCCGCACTTGGCCATGACATTTTGCAGTACTTTGGCTTAGGCTGCCGCAATGTAGCCAAAGTATATGTACCCGAAGGCTACGATTTTAGGGCATTTTATGAGGCTATCGAGCCTTTGCAAGACACGTACCGCAACCATCATAAGTATTTCAACAACTACGAATACAACAAATCTGTCTATTTGGTCAATCGTGAGCCTCATTTTGACAATGGTTTTTTGATAGCTCGCCAAAGCGAAGCGTTGGTATCGCCGATTGCAGTGCTATTTTATGAAACCTACCAAAACCAAGAAGACCTGACGCAAAAAATAGCATCTCAAAACGCCAAAATCCAGTGTATTGTATCAAAAAATGGTTGGTATGAAGGGAGTTTGCCCTTGGGGCAAGCACAAACTCCTTCGCTTTTTGATTATGCCGACGGCGTGGACACGATGAAGTTTCTGGAAGGTTTGGGGCGGTAATCAATAGCGTGAGCATCGCACCCGGCGGCGTTCGTGGCCGCTTTTGCCCACAAACCGAAACAGCGCGTCGAAACCATACCAAATAGACAATTCAAACGCTCCTGTGTCTGTACCCAGCGACGATACACTCATATCATAGCTCGCCTGAAAGAGCATGTTGTCGCGTGCCCAGCCGATCGTACCGACGAGGGCATCGCGGCGTTTGGGCCCCAGCCATAGCCCTCTGTACCACACACCCACCAAAAAAGGCGACCAGATGATATTGCCGCCCATGTCCATTTGGCGGTTGGGGCCTTGTCGTCGTAGCTGTATGGCCATACTCAAAGCACTGCCACGGTCTGCATCGCTACCGAGGTCATTCTACGTACATATCGGCGGGCATTTTTTTGTTTTCTAAAGTGCTGTCCCAAGCATATTTGAGGTCTTGCTTTTGAGGGGGTATATTTTTGGCTTCAAAGAGTATTTCGCCCCAGCGGTCGCGCGGATACGCAGCCAGATGATTTCTTTGATACCACTGCCAAAAAGCGTATAAAATGAGTTTGAGGCAAAGTTTATAATTGGAATCACTCGGTGCCACGCATATATCGCCCGTACCAGTACAAAAGGTAAAGTCCACTGGGATAGGTGTTTGGGCTTGGGCTTTCTGATAAACAAACGGCCACATCAGCAACAATAACCCCAAAAAGTGTAGATAACGATTCATGATGTTTGTGGTGGGCAAGGTTTTCCGAAAAATAATTACTATAGAGGCTTTTCTTACAAAGATATTGCTTCTGCAAAGCATCAGAAACAAAAAAAGCATACTTCGATGTCAAATACATCTTTGTATGCTTTCTCGAAGAAAAAAAGTAACAGCCCCTCAGAAAAATTACCTCTTCGATAGTTTATTGGTCAAGGCTTTGAACTCGGGCGTTTTTTCAAAAGCCTTGTCGCTCAAAGGTAGGAGTTTGTCTTTTTTTAAATAACTCGTCGTGATTTGACCTGTTTGGAATGCCTTCTCAAACCATTTGAGGGCTTCGGTAGGGTTTTTGAGTTGTAGGTGGGCACAAGCTATGCCATAAAGTACTTCGGCAGCGAGATTGCCATCGTCGAGGGCTTTGGGGAGATACTCAAGGGCTTCTTTGGCTTTTTTGGTAAATAGTAATGCAAAACCTGTATTTCTGAAATTTAAGGAGGTTTGCAGGGTTTCGTCTAAGCCCAAAGCCGTGATGTAGTCGTTGCTGGCTTCTTCGTATTTTGCTCTGATGTAGTAACATTCGCCTCTGTCTATCAAGGCTTTGGCTTGACAACATTCGTTGGACTCATCGAAGTCTATGACCTGCGTGAAGGTTTTGATGGCTTCGTCGTATTTTTCGTCGGCTTGTAGCGATTCGGCCAGAAGCGCGTATTTGAAGGGGTTTTGGTTGTCGAACTCTATGGCTTTTCGATAATCACCGATGGCGCGTTTGAGGTTTTGAGAGGCTTCTTGCGCTTTGCCTCTGTGCAGGTAGGCATCAGAGAAATCGGGGCGTTTGTCTATGGCGCGGTCTAAGTTTTCGAGGGACTTGGCTACTTGCTTGGTTTGATAATACGACCAGCCGAGTTTGTCATAAACTGCCGCGTAGAGGCTGTCTTTGAGCGGTGGCGTGATTTTGCGCTCATTGAGTTTGATATTTTCGTAAAGTGTGATGGCTCTATCGTACATTTTCTGCTCAAAAAGTGCATCGCCCTCCCCGATGATGGCCATGTAATAAGTAGGCAAAATAGTATGTGCTTGGCGGTAATCGTCGGCAGCGGCGGGGTATTGTTTGAGCATAAAATAGGCTTTGCCGCGCTCATAAAAAGCCTCGCTATAATCGGGACGGTATTTGACGGCTGCCGAAAATGACTCGATGGCATTGCGGCTATCGGGCAGCATGGTGTAGCATACCCCACGATAGTACCACGTTTCGGCAATACTCGGCTGAATCAAAATAGACTCATCAAAACCTGCAATGGCTTCTTTGTATCTTTTTAGGTTGTAAGCCTTGAAACCTTTGTCGAAATACTGATCGGCAATACGCTTGATTTGGGCCAATTGGTCGTCGGAAGGGTCGAGTTGGCGGAGTTGGGCAAAATCTGCCCCAGCTTCTTTGAGTTTGAGGGCTTTGGTATAGACCAAGCCTCGCTCGTAGTAGGCTTCGTTGTACTTGCTATTGAGTTTGATGGCTTGCGTAAAGTCGGCTATGGCCTTGTCGGCCAACTCGTTGAGGGAAGCTAAGTAGCCTCTTAGGTAGTAGTAAGTAGGGTTTTTGGGGGATAGCTCTATGGCTTGGTCATAGTCTTCAAACGCCCCTTTGGCATTGCGGGTTTGAATGCGGAGGTTAGCCCGTTTGATTAAAACATCGGTGTTTTTAGGGTCAATGTTGAGGTAGCTTGTCAAGTCGCCGATGGCTTTGGGTACATCGCGGTCTTTTTTGAGGAGGTACAGTTCGGAGCGGGCTTCGAGGGCGGCCAAGTTGGCGAAGTCGAGTTTGATGGCCTCATTAAAATCGGTCATGGCACGATCGAGGCGATTGGTTTTGACGTAGGCCATACCCCGCCCGAGGTAGTAGTCGGAGTTGGTTTTGTCTTTGTCTATGTTGCGGGTGTAGTCTTTGATGAGGTCGGCGTATTGGCCAGCGTTGTATTTTTCATCGAGTTCGGCTTTGATGCGGGCTTTGTTGTTGAGTTGCTGAATACTCTGCCCCAAAGCTGCCGAGTCAGGTTTGATTTCGAGGGCTTTGCGCAAGTAGCCTATGGCCTCGGTGTATTGTCGGTTTTTTTGAGCTACGGAGGCTTTAAACAGATATTCTTTGAGGAGTTCTACCTGTGTTTGTTTGGCTTTCTCGAAGGCGCGCTTCACCTGAAATATCTTCCGGCGTGGCAGGAGGTCGTCGTAGTCGTTGCGTTTTTCGGCTTCGGTGAAGGCTTCGAGGGCTTTTTCGTAGTCGCCGTCGGCCAGTGCCTTCTCACCTTCGGAGAGCCAGCGGTTATATTCTTCGCGGGCTTTGCGCTCGGTTTCGCGTTCTTTTTCGCGGGCGGCTTCGGCCTCGTCCACAGCGGTGGTGGTATTGTCGGTAGAGGCTACGAGTGCTGTATTTTCGGGGGCTATGGCTACGTCGTTGAGGGTGGCGTTGAGGGAGTCTTTTTCGCTAAAAAACGCCAAACGGGCGATATACACCACCCATTTTTTACCTTTCTTTTCGGCCCGTACTTCGGCTACCCGCTCCACGGGTATATAGGGCTTAGCGATTTGGTTGTGCTGCCCCCCAAAATGCGATTTGTAAAATACCTTGATATAATAATGGTCGGTTTTTTTGACATTGGAAAACCGAAAATCTGATAGCTTGATGGTAGCATCAGCCGATTTTTTGTAGAATAGTTCGAGGTTGTTGAGGTAGCGATCTATGGTCAAATCGAGCGGTCGGCCTTGCCCAGTATGCTCGGGGTTGATGTCGTCTTCGACGATGACCTCGGCATTATAAAAAAGTTTGTTGGGCGACTCCCCGTAGCTATCGGCCATGAGCGATTTGCGCTCAAACTCGCTCAGGTCTTCAAACGTAACGGTATTGAGCAAATCGGCCAACCCACGCTCTACCTTGCGCTGTGCCAAAAGTTTGATTTCTTGGACATCGCGCAGCCGCAGCGAGTCTTGCGCCCACAGCACCGACGAGGCCAGCAACAAAAGAAAAAAAGTAAAGGTTGGTTTCATATTTTTTGGGGTTGGGGCGTTAGAGGCACTTTTGTTGTCGGGAAATTAAAAAATGAGGCTATTCAATTTGTTTTGCCATAAGCGATACAATATCCGTTAGCAACTAAGGAAACTCGGCAAAGGCAACCGAATGAAACACTTCATTAGGCTTGGCGTGGCTTGATAAAAACAGATAGTATTTTGCGCCACCCATATATTCTCCCGAAAAACACCTATAAAATTGGCGAACCGGTAGTTTTGGGGTAGGTCTTCTTCATAATAGGTTGAGCCTGAAAAATAAATCGAAATGGCGTTGTCGGGCGTAAGCTTTGGTTGATAAAAGCCCAACAAACAGACTAAAAGTAGAGAAATGGTTTTCATTGGTTTTGATTTTTTGAGTGTTTAGGATTCTTGATATTTTCACCATTTAGAGGCCACTCCTTTTACAATTTCAAACATGCCTTTTGTTATTCATGGTTTTTGAATCGAATGAATAGCAAATTAGCGTTTTGTGTATCTTTGTTAAAAATTTATGTAAATCATGCAGACTACTTACCGCCTAAATGCCCAAGAACTGAGTTTGGTTTTTGTGCAATCTGTCAAGACACTTTTTGTGGGGCAAGAAATTGAGATAACAGTAAAGTCGTTGAATGAAAAGCCATTAGATGACGTATCGGTATTGTCCCAAGCCGCTTTATCCGAAGAATGGGAAAGCCCGGAAGATCAGCGTTGGGATAACCTTTTGTAAACAATGGCACGGTATCAACAAGGCGATGTCGTTATCGTCAATTTCCCTTTTACGGATGTAAGCCAAACCAAACGTCGTCCTGCACTGGTAATTTCAAATGATTTGGTCAATCAAACAGGGGATTATCTTTTAGTTCAAATTACGAGTATGACCAAAAACGACGGCCTTTCGCTTTTTATCTCAAACACCGACTACAAAACAGACCCATTGCCTCTGGCAAGTTTTGTGCGCGTTCATAAAGTCTTTCTGCTCAACGAATCGCTGATTGTTCGCAAGCAGACAGCCGTAACATCTTCTTTCATTCAAAGGTTGATAGATGCTATCAATGCTTTGCTTCAATAAAACATGAAAGAACTCTCGCCTGTTGTTAATTGCACTTGACTCAACGTCATATCCCCTCCCAAAGCAAAAAGGTAACACGCTATTTTTTTCTTCCCCGTCAGGCATTTCTACCCGACGGGGGTTAGACTCTTTACTGTATCCTCGTTACCCTACCCGTAGTGGAGTCGTATTCCCAAGTGGGAGGCGTAAAGCGTTGGGCGGGGGTCATCGTACCCGTAGCTTTGAAGAGGATTTCGGGTTTTTTGTCGTTGATGACAAAGATTTCATAGTTGGAGGCGGTGTTGGTACCTGCGCCTGCACAAGCCTCGAAATAATTAATCCAAAAACGATACCTACCTACGGGCGATCCCCTGTCTAACGGCCAAAAGATGTTTTCGTTGGGGCCATTGGGGCAATTGCGGCATAGACAATCCACATCAAGCTGACCACGGGTAGTTGCGTCGAGAGGGCGAGCATAGAAAATTTCAAATCCAGCAGGGGTACGCACGTGCAAGTCTAAGTCCACATTTTGCTCGTTGGTAAAGCGGAGGTTGAAGCGAGGGTTGCCGGCATTGCCTACTAAGGCATAGAGGCGTATGACACTAATGGTAGTACTGCCGCCGCTGTATTTTTGGATAAAATCCATGTCTTTGATGCGTACCCCACGGCCTTCGCAGGCGTAGTTGGAGCGGCAGTCGCCACGGGTGATGTCGGGGCAGTTGTTCATGGGTCGGGTTTCGTTGGGGTTAGGGCTGGGCAAGCCATTGGCTTGAAAAATCCCCAGTTTTTTGCCGGCGGTACGTAGTACGATCCCTACGTGGTTCCATTTGGTGCGGCCATCAGCCCCACGGCCTTGCCAAAACACAATATCGCCCGGAAGCAGCCCGAGGGTATTCCAAGAAGAAGCGGGGTATTGGGTAGCTCCCGAAGCATTTTTGACAAAATCTACCTTGAGGCTATCGAGGAGGGTATTGCTTTTAAGTACGTTTTCCCAATAAGCCTTGCTGTACATACCCGCTACGTTGGTATTGGCGATACGAAAACCTGCTTGCTGGAATACGTTGATAATGAAGCCCGAACAATCCAACCCATAAATGGCAGCGTCTTTGCAAGTTCCTGCGGGGGGAGCCATGCGCTCGCGCCAGTTGCGCTGCCCATACGAGTAAGCCAAGCCGTAGGGTTGTTTGGGGGTGAAAGTACGGCGGCCATCGGCTATGAAGTAATCTTTGTTTTTGTAAGGGTCGGTAGCGAGTGTCTGGGCATCGTTGTCCCAGAGGTTGGTGGTGGTGATATTGGCCATACGAGCGGCACTGACATAGAGCAGCACTTGGGCAAAAAGGTTTTTCTTGACCAGCGAAATGCTGTTCATGCTTCCACTCAAGCGCGCACCACGCAGGACTTTGTCGTACTCGGGCTTGAACTCGGGGTTGTCGGCCAAAAACTGCTGAATCGTAGCTCCATTGCTCAACACCAAGCTGTCGAGCGTAAGGCGGAGGTTGGGGGTAGTGGCCAGATAATCTTGAAAAGTAGCGTCGGGGTCGTCGGCGATGAGGTTGGTAGCCAGCGGCGTGGGGACGGTTACATCAATGCTTTTTTTGCAGCTATTGAAGGCCACTATCGCTAAGAAAATGAAAGCAAGACGAAAGTGAGGGTAAAGTTTCATGAGTATTTTGTGAGGATTGGAGGTGGTGAGATCCATTTAAAGCCCAAAGCCAATGGCCAAGCGCGCACCGACAAAAGACATGGGGTCTATTTTTTTGAACTCGTTGAGGTCTTTGATGAGCAATGTCGAATAATACACCCCCAACTGCCAGCGGAAACCCTTGCCGCGATGCTCATAGCCGATTTCGCCACGGTAGCCGAGTTTGTTGCCTTTGTAGCCAAAAAACTCAGTTGTGGTTTCGGTCTTGGGGTCGAAGTCGCTGCCTGTTTCTTGGTACAAAGTATAGCTTACCTGTGGCGCGATATAAAACCCTTTGGCAGGATATATTTTCAAGCCGGCATTGATGGGTATCATCTTGATGACGTTGTTGCGGCGCATGAGCAAATTACTTGAGAGCGAGTCTTTGAAGTTGCGTTCGATTTCCCATTGCAACAGACCCCCATTGGCCGTAATGGCCAGCCAACGCGTGATGTGTAGCGATGCCGACACGCTCGCCCCTGCGCCTATTCCCATGCCAATACCCCGTTTTTCGTCGGTCCATTCTTTGGCTCCCAGCACGTAGGCCGCATCGCCGCCTGCTGTCAGGCTAAAAAACTCGCGGTCGGTGGCAGGGGCTTTGGTACGGGTAGGCTTGACCCTGGGCGCACGCTGTGCTACTTCTTTCTTGGGTTTGCTGGTGGCAGGTTTGGCAGCCGTTTTGGCCTTTTCAGATTTGGGTTTGGCGGCAGCGGTAGGCTTCGACGAACTGCTGGTAGGTTTGACGGCCAATGTTTTGACAAATTTCTCCACTTCACCATTGGCATATTCGATGCGATTGAGCTTGGCGATTTCGATTTCATACACCGGCCCAGAGGTAGCTCCTACCCGCCGATACTCCACGGTACGCTCACCTACTTTGACTACGTTTCCTTCGAGTACTGTACCATTTTTTTGGACGATACGGTCGTTGGTAGCCACTACGGGGGCTTTGGCTTGTGGCTGGTTGAGTTCTTCTACATCGCCATTGGCAAAGACAATCTTCCACACCTGCGCCTTGGCAATGCGCTGGGGGCGTTGTTTGAGGGCATCGGTAGGGAGAAAGTACATGATTTCGGCCTCGCCGATTTCGTCCACATTGGCCGCAAAAGAGGTTTGATCTACTTTGTAAATCAGGTCGTTGCGGGTTTGGGCCATGATGCCGAAAGCATGACCCACAAGCAATAAACATACAAATAGAGAGGTACGCATGGTAGGAGAAGATTAGTGGTTTTTGTGAATTTTGGGAAGCCGCCCGAAATAGTATGTCCCCAAAGCAGGGCCACAATGTATAGGAGGGACAAATCGGTAGTCGTCGGGCTTTGGTACATAGCCGTTGGCGGCTACGCGCCTGTTGGGCGCGCCGTTGAAGGGCGTAGGCAGCCATAGTCCATGACTGATCACGTGCCGCACACGTAGGCGTTGGTCGCGGGTGAAAGAGTTTTCGAAAGAGCGATCATAGTCCATGAAATTGGTACTGACGTAGGGAATCCCTGTACAAGAAGTTCGATTCATTTGTAGTGCGTTGATGTTGCTGACGTAGGCGTTTCGGTCATAATAAGGGGTATCGGCACAGAAGTCGGGGTCGGTGGTAGTGCAACCACTAAAAGTATCCAAATTGCCCGCAAATACGTGCCTCAACCCCAACGCATGGCCTACCTCATGCGCAAACAAAGGAATGAGATTGGTATGTCGGGAGTTGAGAAATACACCATAAGGAATGGAAGGTGAGCTACCTACCGAACCCACAGAAAGCCCAATAAGCGGCTGCGTGACTGAAGGATAATAGGCAAAGCTTACATTTTGGTAACTTCCCGTAAAACCCATTACCCATACATTGAGGTAGCGGGTTGGTTCCCAAAAAAATCGCCAGGCTTCCTCTGTCCCTTGTTCTTCTGTAAATTGGGTACGTGAGCCTGTTACCCTGTTGAGTCCTCGCACGGTCAGTGTACGCCCAGTAGGGTCGGTGTCGGCAGCATAAAAGCTCACGAAGCAGTCGGCACTGTTGGGGTCTTTGGGATCACTACCCAAACGCCACTGATTGCGAAACGAAGCCGTAAGGCCATTGATGAGGTTGCTGATTTGGGCTTCGGTCAGATTGGTACTGACGGCATGGAAAATCACAGGGATTCTGACGTTGGGATATACCCCCGGCGGCAAGACTGTGATCGTAACGCTGTTGGAGGTACGATTGCCTATGCCCGCCGATAAGCGATAAGTACCCTGAGCAGTAGCGGTGAAAATATTACCCGGCAATACCTGCCCGTTGGCATAGTAGAGCAACGTACCTTCGGGGATATTTACTTTTTGGTTGTTGGCATCTCGTAGCGTGAGCAATGACTCCAAATTGAGCCTTTCGCCAATCACCATTTCGGGGTAGAGTGGGTTGGCCATTGAGAAGCGCGAGATATTGCGAAAATGGTAAAAATCTTCGAGCGGCTGCGTAGGCTGGTCGCAACTCCAAATACTCAGCACAAAGGCAAAAAGATAGATAAGGCGTTTCATGACGTTTCAAAAGCTAATGAATAGAGTGAGGTGTGCAGCGTGATTTTTCAAGGGGTTGTTGGGGGCCATTTCGGTCATTCCAAACGAGTAGCGAGCTTCGAGAATGGGTTTTTGTTTGTAATAAATCCCTGCCATAGTACATACGCCATAGTCAGACTTGTTGGTAAAAAATCGGGGTGAGATGGTATCGTCGCGGAGGGTGGCCTCATCTACTGAGTACTGCGAAGTCATACCAATCAAATAACCATAATACCCTCCTGCTCCAGCCGCCAGATTGACCCCTCGGTAGCCAGTCTTGAGAATAATCGGGAAAAACGTACCTTGTACATAAGTCAGCCTCGTTTGGCTTTCGATGCTGATGCCGCGCCCAGCAAAAACCTCATTGGCACCTTTGGTGAGGTACGAGCCTTCGAGGCGCATTTGATAATAGCGGGTCGAAACCAAACTGGCCGCCAGCCCTGCTTCCAAACCAAAGGGTGGTTTTTCGGGAAATCGGAGCAACTCATCGCGATAAAACCCACTCATCACGCCGCCTACCAGCAGGCTCACGTAGTTTTTGGGGCGTGGCTCACGTACCCGCTCGGGTTTAGGGGCGGGAGCATCTTTTGGTGGACGTACTCGGGTAGTTTCTTCTCTGCTCTCACGCGGAGTAGTTTGTCGAGAAGGTTTCTCTTTTTTGGTCGCTTTGGTTTGAGCTACTTCAAACTCCTCTACGTGGCTATTGGCATAGCGTACTTTTTCGATGTTGCCTATCGGTATGGTACTGGGCAGGTCTTTCCCCAAAGGCTTATATACCAAGTATTTATCACTTATTTTTAATACTGTACCTTCCAAAACGGCGCGGTTGATCAAATAAATCAAGTCGGGTTTTTCTTCTACTACGGGGGCGGGCTGTGCTGGGGCAGGAGGTGGCGTTTGGGCAATGGTAGGAGGCGGTGTAGTAGCTACTGGTAGCGGCTGGTTGAGTTGTTCTACGTCGCCGTTGGCATAAACTACTTTCCAAACCTGCGTTTTATTGATTTTACGCGGTGTTTTGGTTACGTCTTTGGGCAAGAAATAAACGATCTGCGTTTCGCCGATTTCGTCCACCAGTGCCTCTATCGTACTACGGTCGGTACGGTAGATGACATCAGGTTTGGTTTGGGCAAAAGCATCTTTCCCCAAATTCAAAAACACGGCAAGTACAATCAGAAAGCGTAACATCACTGTTAAGGTTTAGAGGTAGGTAGTAATGAGATTTCTACACGGCGGTTTTTGCGTCGCTGGCTCTCGGTATCGTTGGGAGCGGCAGGTTGCCGGCTTCCTATGCCTTTCCAAGTCATTTGCTGGGGCGAAACACCTTTTTCAAAAAGGTAATTGAACGTAACCTTGGCCCTAAACTCCGACAAGATTTGGTTGAGCTGGGTATCGCCCACACTGTCGGTATGGCCTACGATTTGAATTTTTTGTTGGGGCTGTCGGTAGAGCCACACCGCCAGTGTATCCAAACTTCTACTGGCCGAATCGCTCAAGGCGTAGTCACTTTGGTCGAAGTAGAGTACATAATGTTGTGGTTTTTCGGCTACATCAATGGCCTTAGACGACAGTGCTTCACTAACGGGCGAAGTAGTTATTTTGGTCAATACTTGTTCGGAAAGCCAATAAGTATTGAGTCCAGGTCGAACGCTCACCCGCTCCAATGTTTTCAATTCATCGGCACTTTTGCCGATACACAATTGGTAGCTACCTTCCGACACGTAGGCGTAGTGATGTGTGAAGTCGGTGGTTTTGAGAGGTAGAGGCGTACCAGTTTCATTGATTAGCCAATACGAATGAGTAGCATCGGGAGTTACCAACGAAAACACCGTAAGTTCTTTGACCAATCGAATGACATAGTCGGTGGTTTTGTCGTCGAGTTGGGGCAGCAGCAGATTGCCTTTGTAGGTCTGATACCCACGAGCAGAAGCCTCAAAGGCGATCACATCGGGCTGGGTGAAGCTGACATTAAGAGGTTCTTTGACCTCAAAACAACGTTTGGTAGCGGTTTGGGTATAAAACAAACAGAGTGAGGCTTCCAACACTTGGTGCGTGAGTGCATCGGTAATTTTGAAAACTCTTTTGGCAAATTTTTTGGTGTCAGATGATGTACCGGAAAGTTCGTAGTGGCTTTGCTCGGCTTGGAAATAGGGCTGGTCGGTATTTTGACGGTCAATCGGAATCATGACCAAAGGCACATAGAAGGCCGTTTTTGGGGGCGAGGCTTTGGCTTCGAGCGGCAGCGTGAGGTCGCGGTAGCCCGGAGCGCGTACCGTGAGGGTAGCGGCATGGCATGGCAAGCTGATTTGATAGACTCCTTTCATAGCATCGGTAGAGATAAGTAACTGATTTGAAGCATCTTTGACAATAATCTGCGCCTGTGGTACCAACGCTTGGCTAAACGAGTGGTAAATTGTACCATACAACTGCACACAAGACCCCTGACCGACGCAGGGAGCGGTGATAAAACCCAACCAAATCCCCCACCACCGCTTTCCTACGCTCAGTATCATGGCCTATTGGTCTTGTGCTATGCCGATATTGCCCAGCAATACCTTCCAATTGATTTCTTTTTGGCCGTCTATATTTTTCTTGTAAGATTCTAATTTGACTTTCACGTTTTTGCGAGTTACGTCGCTGTACATCACATCGTCGGAGCCTCCCTCTCCGTAGCCTGTAAAAGTCTGTGTACCCGAAATCATGCCGTAGTAGTTGCCGTCGGCGGCTTGGGTGAGTTCGCTGACATAATTGACCTCATGCCATTCGATTTTGGTGGAGTTGTAGGGCAGCAATTTCAAGCGCGAGAGGTATTGCCTAATCGGATAAGTTTTGATACCCGACCAGTTGACAGACGTAACTTGGATAGTCGCATTGGGCAAAAATAACTTGGCTGCTTCATCTATGGCTTTGTCTTTTTCTTCGGCTTCGAGGCTTTTATTGGTGATGATATTGAGGTACTGCACAAACTCATCTACCCGCCGCAAACTTTCCTCCCGGTACGCCATCAACTGCTCTTCGTTGAGGCTTGGCTTTTGTGATTTTTTGCCGGATTTGGCAGCCGTTGCTTCATTGGGGGTCGTTACAGGCACACTTTTGGGTTCGTTGGCAATGGGAGCAGCTTGTACAGGAGGCTGGCGTTTGAGTTGTTCGATTTGAGGCGTAAGCTGCTGCAGCATCGGCACTACATCGGGAGGTGCTGCTCCAAACTCATGGCGACCGTCGCGGTAAATCACCAAAGCGACCTCGCTCTTGTTGATAGAACCCGACTGCCCTTTGGAGGTTTTGTAGTTGAAAAGCTCATCGCTTTCATACGAAATCGTACCAACGATAGCTGTGAGGGGATTGGCCTTGACGATAATATCATAGCCCGAAGCGGGTTTGTTGTAAAGCTCTACAATCTGCTGCGTAGCTGTGGCAGCATCGGGGCTGAGGTTGGCAATGAGCAGGTACTCTCCTGCTGCACTGAAGGCGATAAGTACATTCTCACGTCGGAAAGAGCGTTTGAGGACACGGTCGCCTTTGAGTTCGTTGTATTTGACGGCCTCCTCTGTGGCTTCGGTGAGTTTGACGGCAAAGCTGTTGCCATTGGCCAAATAAAGGGTTTCTTGGCTTATTGCCGAAAAACCAAAGAATAACAAGACAAAAGGTAGTAGTTTGTACATATCGTAATAAGTTACTGAATGTGAGATTCATTTTCCAGATAGATATTCTTTGCCAAGAAAAAAAGATAACAGCCCTCTCAGAAAATATTTTTTGAGTAGTACAAAAGTCGTCAAGAAGTGCAGAGCAATACAACGGGAAAAATACCCTTTATTAGAAGGTAATTTTCCCGTTTTTGTAGCTGAACGGCACGGTATTCTACAGTTGCAAGACAATCACAGGGTAGAATTTGGTGTCTTTGCAGATAGATTTAGCCTTATCCAATACATCTTTTTCGGTATATTGAGTAAGACGGCCAGTAAGCGGAGGGGCATCGCCCATCACGATGACGATGTCGGGCGCGCTGCAATCTTTCCATTTCATTTCATCGAGGGCTTTCCAGAGAGCATCATAGACTGATTCGGGCCAATCCCCACCGCCTGTTACGCGGATAGCATTGATAAATCCTCGAATGGCCTCATAATCTTCGGTGAGGGGGTAGCTTTGATACCAGTTGGGGCCGTCGGCGTTGCGGTCGCCGTAGGCTACCCCTCCCAGTCGGCAGCCTTTGGGGAGGCAGTCTATGATTTGATTGATGTTGCTCTTGACAAAATCAATATCATCGGCCATAGAACCTGTTTTGTCCACCACAAACAAAATTTCGCTTCCCCGGCGGGCCTGCTTGACCAATCGGCAGAGGGTTTCGGTGATTTCGTTTTTGTCGAAAATCAAGCTACAGGCCGAGCCGTTTTCCTCTTCGGTAAGGCCACTGAAAGCCCTGATGAGTTCGGCCTGTGAGTTACCGATACGCTTGGGAGCGGCGGTTTCGGGCATCAAATCGGCGAAGTTTTTGCAGCTACTCGAAAACAATACCAAAACCACAAATACCGACAGCGACAAAAATTGAGAAGTTTTCATAAGAAGGTGTGTGTTTGAAGTTAAAACTTGAATCCTGTACCCAATTTGACATAGCTGGTCTGGTGGCGGCCTACCTCGCCCATCACAAAAAACCGACGAGCCAGCAAGTAACGTGTACCCAAGAACAAATCGAGGGAAGCCCCTGTTTGGTCAATGGCATAGCATACACAAGAGGCGCGCCCCCAGCGTAGCGAGGCCAGCAGCCCAATATATGGATCCCACTTGGCATTGACGTTGAAATGCCACGTAAAGCCCCCACCCAAGGTCCAGTATTGATAGCGGAATCGCTCATAGAACAAGTCGGTATTGGATTCGGCCAGTAGTTTTTTCTCCTCCCACCAATTTGAGCCAAGAGCCGCGCGTAGCCCTAAGTTTTTCCACAATTGCCGCTCGTACTGGAGGTCGAGCGAGGGGAGAATAGTACGCTCACGGGCGGGGCGTTGGCCGCGGTTGGAGAGCAGGCCATAGTTGCCCCAGATGGCGTTGCGGCCTGTTATGAAGTTTTCGCTGTCGTCGAAGAGGCTTTTGAGGTCGAAGCTACTTTGGGGCGATAGCGGCGAGAGTACTTCGGCTTGGCGGTAGGCGGGTACTTGTGCATGTACCCATAGACTCATGCACCAAGCTATGAGAGTGCAGATATAGTTTTTCATGAGTATTGTGATTATTGGTTGGAGGTGTTACGTTGGAGTGCTTTTTGGGCGCGTTCTTCAAATCTTTTCGATAACTCTTGAGACGGGAGCGAATTTTCTATGAAAGCCTTGCGCGCGCTTCGCTGCAGACTAAAGCCACAGCCAATACCCGAAATAGGGCTACTCACAGCACTTTGGATAGTGATAGCATTGCCTTTGGTACGATCTAAGGTGTATTTGCCCGATACCAAGCCATGACAACCCGTAGCTCGGAAGGTAGTGTTGTAAGGTGGGAAAGTCGTAGAGGTAGTAATAAACCCTATCGAACTTTCCTTGAGGAAGTTAGATTTCTGCACCTCTACCGTAGTGGCTTTACGATTGGATATACTACTCGAAAGTAAGCTAATAGCTTCTGAATTGCCCTCGAAAACACAATTTTCAATCGTTACGGTTTTGCCTCCTCCCCATTGGTTGTAAGCATCGTCATTTTCTAAGAAAGTACTGTTGGTGATAGACAATGTCTTATCTTGTGTAAAGTCTGTAATCGCTGTAGAGCTATTTTGAAAAAGGCAACGGTCTATTTTGATACTACCACTTGTTGTACTAAAAAGAAAAACACCAATGATGGCATCGGCCAAAGTACAATAAGACATCTGCAAATTGGCGCCCTTGAAGCCAATGCCTATCCAGCCATCATTTTCGTTTTCGGCGTGGATTTGAATGATTTTGGAGGCTGTGCCATTCATAGTGAGCGAGCCATTTACGTCCAACTCTCCGTCTTCGCCGGCTATGATTTTGGTACCGGGCTGTATGGTGAGGGTACGACCTACTGGTACTTCTACGGTAGCTTTGAGGCGTACAGTACCGCGCCAATCTTCGTCGGCGTTGAGTACGTAGTCGGAGGTGATTTCACGCACGGGGTCGGGTTCGGATTTGTTGCAGCTTGCCAGGGCTACCATCATCAGCAGCAGTAATAAGGTGTGCTTTTTCATTATGTTTGGGTGTTTTGAGGTGAGAAAATAGAGGAAAAAGTATTGTTGAAAGAAAAGTTTTTCATGAGGAAGTAGAAAAAGGGGGTGCAATGTTGGGAGGATATGAACTTGGTAAGTAAACGATAGGGCGTGTGGCCACGCGCCTATCGCAAGAGGTAGAGGTAGGGAGAAATGGTGAGGAGTTGCTTGATTATTGCATCGAAATCGTTATTTGGCCGTCTTCCATACCCGTTACTTCAAACTTGGGTGCTGTGAGTTTGGTCATGTAGTCCACGAGGTCGTCGGTAGAGCCAGTATGCTGAATCGTAAGGCTGCCACTACCGTCTTTGAGCGTGCTTTTTACGTCTTTGACTTTGGTATTTTTGCGAAGGGCATCGCCCAATGCTTTGAGTTTGGTGAAGTTGGCATTGGAGGCTGCGATAGTGGTCATGTTGGCAGTAGCGGCGGGAGAGCCACCACTTACACGCCCTGTTACACCGCCTCCACCTCCGCCTACGCTTGCATTTGTACTTGCAAAGGTGATATTCATAGCACAAAGCCGCTCCATGAGGTACTGCGACATATTGAAGGCTGCCGTTTGAATGGCCACTTTGTTGGCAATAGCCTCCGATACGTCTATCCCGCCGCCCGAAATAGTATTGGTAGCCAAGATAGAGCCATCCTCGGTCGAAATCACCCTGATTTCTAAGCGCGCCCGAGCCGATACCATACCCCCTTGCGAATTGGTACGCTCCGTAACCGCCTGCCCCGTAACGATCATCTGTGCGCCCATTTTCAATCCTAAGGCTGCCATTTGGCCAAGGTCGCCTGTGGAGTCAGCCATTTGACGCATTTTGCCATAGACTTTGGGATCTACTACCCTAAACCCTGCCTCTATAAAATGGCGGGTAAGCTCCGTTTCGGTAGCCGACTGCTCTATGACTACTGGTTTGTAAACTGCAGAAGCGGAGGTTTGGCGACTTGCGGTTTCTTCGGGCTTAGTAGGCTCTTTTTTCTTGCTGCCGAGCAAGCCTATCAAATCACGGGCCAAGCCAACGTTGGCTTCGCGTTGTTTGAGGGCGATTTCGCGTTCACGGCGGTCTAAGTCCACGGTGCTGTTGTCGCGGGCAGTACCTGCTCCTACGGCTTCTGTTACCAAAATAATCATTTTTGGGGAGCCACTACGAAGCATCGTGCAGTTTTGAGGCGAATACTTTTTGATTTCTCTGGGCTTCATCGGCTCTGGTATCTCCATTTCATCTTTGGCATCTACCAATACTTCTACCGATTTGATAATGGCCTTTTGCGTGGCATCTTGTACCGCACGGTTTTCGGTGCTTCCTGCCACCTTGACTCCGAAGGTAGATAGTCCCGTAAAGCCAGAAGTTTTGCCTTTCATGTTGATGTCTTTACTGAAAAGCACTTCACCTGTCTGGGGATTGAGCACTTTGAGCGTAAAGCCTACGGTAGCTTGATTGCTTCCACTGCTCACGCCCAAGATCGTGGTAGAAGATTGCCCTTGGGTAAAGTCGGTAATCTCTCCCGTAACCACCAACTGCGCCCCCAGCATCTGCCCAGCCTGCGGGCCAGAGCCATTGGTGAAGCCGTCTTGGGCAAAGGCCATTTCGCCTGTGGCATCGCTTAGGTTTTTGTTGGTTTCGAGCACCCGAAAACAACTCGTTTGCTGGAGCGCCGAGGTGAGCATCGTGGCCAGTTCATCGCCAAAAGTAGCATGCGCTTGACTCGATTTGGCCGATACACTAAAACGAGCTACTTTGACCGTTACGCGCTTGTCGCGAGGCAGCCCTTTGCATTTTTCGGCTACTTCTTCGAGCGTTACCTCTACATTTTTTGTTTTTGAAACTTTTTTCTCTTGACTGACTGCTCCCAGCGCTATCAACAGAAATGTGCATATACCAACAAGGGTTTTCATAAGAATTGGGATTTGGTGATAAATAAGACTTTGGTTTTGATTTTTGTCTTAGTATCCTTTCCCAATCACAAAAGGTAACAGAGGCGTGAGATTTTTTTTTGTTTTATTTGGAGCGTTTGATTTTTAGTGCTTCTTGTTTACGAAAACAAGTCCTCCATAGTGATTTCATTTTGAATGAGGGCATTGGCATATTGGTTTTTTTCAACGCCGTAGGTAGTTATCATTGTCAAAAACACTGCTTTTTTGGTTTGGGTTGCTTCCTTGAATACAGCTATTTTCGACCTAAGTCTTTCGGCATCATCTTTGGTAATGCTGAAAGTATCCAATGAAAATTTACATTCACAAAGATTGATGACTTGGTCGCGCCTGTCTATCAACAAATCAATTTGAGCTTGTTTGCTTCCTGTACCTCCACGCCAAGCTACATTGTACGACTGTATGCCACTGATGCCAAGTGCTTTTTTGATTTGAAAAACATGGTCTAAACATATTTGCTCGAATGTGAAACCCTGCCATACTCTATGTAAGGGGGAATCCAATAAATTCAGCCATGTGTTTTCGCCTTGGTAGATACTGTCCCTTATGAATTTGAAATAAAATGCCGTATAAAAATCAGATAGTCGGTAGATGATATTTTTTTGCTTCTGGTCGAAAGCAATGTATGAACTGATAAATCCACTTTCCTCAAGGTCGGCGAGTACTTTTGAAAGTGTACCTCCCGAAGCTACGCCCGATAGTTTGATGATGTCTGCCCTTTGGAGTCCTTCGCTTTTGGTAGAGAGCGATTCTACTACTTTCTCATACACCTCGTATTTGCGAAAAAGCGAACGATAGAGATTATAAAACTCGTTTTTGAGGAGTGCTGATTTATCAAAAAACAGAGCTTGTATATTTTGGGTAGCACTCAAGTGAGGCTCAACGCCCTCCAAATAGTAGGGTACTCCACCCAGTACCATGTATAGTTGTACGATTTGATAGCGATCGAAAGCCGCATTTTTAGCCAAAAACATTTCTTCGGTTTCTTGAAGATTGAACGGCTCTATTTTCATACGTTGTGTAATGCGATTGTGCAGCCCACCGCTATTATTGATAAGTTCATTGAGCATCCATGCTGCCGCAGAGCCACAAACAATCAACAATATATCTTTTCGGTTGCTTGCCCAAGCATTCCAGAAATGTTCGAGCCCTACCATAAAATCAGAGGCTTGGGTATCAAACCAAGACAACTCGTCAAAGAATACTACTTTTTTGGCTGTATGGGTATTTTCTAAATGGGTGATCAGTCGCTGGAAGGCTTCCAACCAATGCGACGAGGGCATATCAAATATGAGATTGGACTGCTTTTGTAGGGCATTGTCAAAATTGAATAGCTGCTGTTTGGTGGTGGCGTTGGCTAACCCAGAAATTTGAAAATCGAACGTATGATTGAAGTACTCTCGTATCAAGAAGGTTTTTCCTATACGCCGTCTGCCATACACTGCCAAAAACTCAGATTTCTTACTCTGAATGATACTATCCAGTTTTTGGATTTCTTTTTTACGCCCTATGATATTGGTATTATGATTCATAATCAGCCAAAATTATCTTATAACTATTACTTTTGGCTGTAAATATATTTTTTTACAGCCAAAATAAATAAATTATGCATCTTTTTGGCTGATTTTAGTATTGCTGTGTTTTTCTAAAAACTTACCACTTTTAGCTCTACCCTACGGTTTTTTTGGCGGTTTTCGGGGGTATTGTTCGGAAACTTGGGCCGCGACGAACCATAGCCCGCCGTTTTGATGCGTTCGTTGGCATTGGGGACTTGGCCCAATAGATGGCGTTTGCAGACGGCCACACGCTCTTTGGAGAGGCGTATGTTTTCGTCGTAGTCGCCTTCGCTGGAAGTATGGCCGGAGAGTTCGATGACCATCGTGGGGTATTGGCGCATGAGTGCGGCTACTTTGTCGAGTTCGACTTTGGCATCAGGGAGTAAATCGCTCTTGCTTTGCTCAAACTGGAGGGCATTCAAGACGACGCTTTCTCCTTTTTTGACACTCTGGCCGCTGATTTCGACGGCGGGGGCGGGGGGCAGTGGTGTAAGCTCCACATTGAACGACTGGCAGCCCTCTTGCGCTTCGGCTTCTACCACTACTTGGCCTTCTTCGTAGTCGTTGGCCATGACCTCAAATTTAATTTTCTTACCTATGGGCTGTGCTACTATCAAGATTTTGCCGTCGTTGTTGGAGAGCATGGCTTTACCTTCAAACACCACCTCGGCATTGGCTACAGGCTTTTGGGTTTTTTCGTCCACGATCGTAATGCACAAATCTTGGAATTTCTGCACTTGAGCTGCGGGCTTTTCTACTTTCTTTTCTTTGGCAGTGCGTACTTTGGGTTCTTTTACTTTACGCTCCTTCACTTTGGGTTCCTTTACCTTCCGTTCTTTCACTTTTGGCTCTCTGACTTTGGTTTCTCTGACAGCTTTGACACGCCACTCACGCTTGAGTACCGCCAGAGAAGCCCGCACATTGAGCCATACTGACTGCTGCGTAATACCCACCTCTTCAGTGCCTATAAGGCGGCCACCACGATAGTACGACTCTGTAGAAGTCCAGAGAGGTGCACCTATGGGCAGTTGGTAAGACACACTAATGTCCACGGCATAATCTCCACGATTGGTAATGCCTATTTCAGGGTTGAGTACCAAATTGCGGGGCTGTGTGTTGGTTACGGAACTTACTTTGCCTGTACTATTTTCTATGTAACGCCCCGTGCCATTTTCTGCCTTTTCCCAGCGTTTTTTCGACCCCGAAAAGTCTTGTAGCTGAAGGCTGTATAATGCCCCCATTTGGATATACCAGCCTACGGGGCGGTCATTCATAAACACCCGCCGAAGCCCTGCCGACAGGCCCGTAGCTCGATAAAATGAGTACACTCCGACGAGGCTCGAACCCTTGAAATTGAAAGGGGGAAACTCAGCGTGTTTGAGGTATTTGTGGCGGTAGCCTCCCAGATAAAGCCCCCAGGCATTGCCGCTGTTGGGGTTGGTGAGTTTGAACATCACGTCCAGTCCAAAACCATTGCTATCTTGGTCGTACTCGACAGCGTCGCCGTTGGTGTTGATGAGTGTGCCGGTATATTTGGTTTTTTGGGTAGGGTTCAAGAATCGCTCTCCCGCTACGACGGTATAGCGGTTGGGGGTAGTAGCTCCAAAACTATAACGTGGCAGAAGGTTGATCGTAAAATCTTGCGCCCAAAGTAGCTGCCCCAAAAACAACAACAGAAAAGTACAATAAAGCTTTTTCATAAGTCAAATGAGAAGGTAAGTAATGGCACATTATTATTTTAACCAACCACATAGATAAATATGACACATAGTTAGTTGATTATCAATAGATTAGTGTACTATTATGTTTTCTGTCTATAGGAGGTGGTTTAAATGGGCCTTAATAAACAATAATCGTCGTTGACTGTAAAACAGTGGTAGTTTTTAGGGGCGCAGGAGGTCTATTTTCATGATCTGAAACTCATCGTCGCTCAAGATGCCTCTTCGGCGCAGTTCGCTCAGTTCGATGAGTTTGGCCATTCGATTTTGCTCTCCTGTGGGCGTAGAGGCTTTTACTTTGGAGGCCACCACAATCGCAAACGCTAAGGCGTACAGTACACCGAGATAGCCCCAGCCTGCCAGCGCGTCTATGTCGCTTTTGGTACCATAGTAAGCCGACTGCTGCATGGTAGCGATGCACAAAAAAGACAACAAAAACCATACGATGCCAAAAATGGCCATTGTTCTTACTGTTTTCATCGGAGTGTAGATTTAAAAGGGTTGGAAATTATTTATTTGACGTTTTTGCGGAGCGAGAAATCGTAGAGCTTAAGCGAGGAGCCAAACTCACTGCCTTTGTTGTAGAAGAAGGCGTACTCCCCTGCCGAGATGTCTTGGTCGAAATAGACTTTGTAGAGTTGGTCGCTGATTTTCTTGAATCGAAAGGGTACTGTCCCCTCCGAAAAGCCCGATGAGCTACTCACGGAGGTATTGCGCCCGATCACAAACTCTCGGCCACGATTGGTGGGTTTGACGCGCATCAGCGTAAAGTCGTTGGGGCTTGCTACGCCATCGAAGATAGATTCAGCCACTTCGTTCATATTTTTGCGTGTGCGGCCGCTGAATACCATATAAAAAACGGGTTTGTTGTCTTCGATGACGAAATTGGCACTGGGGTTGGCCAATCCTACCCGCTGCGATGTACCCGACAGGCCATAGGTAGCAGAGTTGGCTACAGCCTCGCCCAGTCCTCCCGATTTGGTTTGGTTGGTGGTGGTAGGCTCAAGTTGTTCGTAAGCAGCAGCCCCCTTTTTGTATTCTTCGTAGTAGATACCCGGCTCTCTGAAGCGCGCCCTCGAAGCAATAGGCATATCTGGATGTGGCGGCAATGTACCCGCTACCAAGTTGGGATTGCCACTTTGCTGGGTGGCACGCTTGGGTATGAGCATTACCTTCACGAGTTGCTCGGGCACTTTGGCATTTTTGAGTTCGATCAGTGCCTCGGTAGTGGTACTAAAGTCCGTATCTGAATACTGGATTTTTTTGGTGATTAAATCGCGTGATACACCGTTGGCGTGCATGTCTATCACGTCTTGGTTGCGCATGATAGGCAAAGGCGTAGAGGCCAGCATCATGGCATCAATCACGGCATCAGGTACGCGGGCTTTGACGAGTTCTACCACACCAGCGGTGCTCATCGTAAACTTACTGGGGCTTAGTTTTACTTTATCAATGATCAGATCGCGTGAGATTTTGGCCGTGTGCATGGCTATCACACTTTGGTTGGTGAGGGTTTCTTGGGCATAAGTAGCCACCACCAGCCATAGGGCTACAATAGAAGTTAGGTAGTATTTCATTTTGTATTTTATGGTTTTTGAGAGTATATGCTTTGTGGGGAGGGGGAAGGTAACGCCCCTCTCAAAAAAATATTCCCCTCCCCTCTCACCGCCGCCAGAGGGCGTATTGGAGGGTAGTGGTGAGGTTGTGCGAGTGGGCGCGGGCATTGGTGGTGGTGAGCCGAAGGTTTTGAGGCTCATAGCTGATGAGCCATTTGATATTACGAGCCAAAAATGACTTACGCGCTACCGATACACCTACACTTGCACGGGGCGCTACCGAGGGTAGCAGGTCGGGGGTAGGAGTGGGCGTGAGGTAGTTGGTATAAGAGGGATTGCCTGCTGGAATAAACACATTCAGACCCGCACTGGCTATCAGCCCTATCCGCAGCGATCGTAGCGACCACTCTTGCTTGAGGCCGGCGGTGTTGATGCCTACCTGCGGCCCTACCACAGCATACCCAAATTTGAGGTCTTCGATGACATTCTTTTGGGTGTTGGCATCTATGAGCGTTTTGTACTGCTGCCGCGCCCAGTAAGCATCGAGCGCGAAAAAAACAGGACGGTTCCAGCGGAAGCGGCTCAACGAAACCCCTACTTGAAAATTCCATTCGTTCAGTGGCGGGGCTACTACTGCTTCTACGGCTTCGCCTTGTACCGAAAATCGGGGCATACCTCCCAAGATAGTACCTGCTATCAGCGATAGTTCATGCACGGGGCGATCGGGCCATATTTCTAAGTAAGCTGTACTGGCCATATCGGCAAAGTACTTGCGTGAGGGGTAATTGATGGGGTTAGTTTTGATGCTTTTGTAGGCATTTTGCATCGTTTGGAGGCGATCTTTGAACAATGGATGCTCACTATGGCTGGCTTGAGAAAGCGAAATGTCGCGTTTTTTTAGTTCTTCGGTGTCGAATTGGCCGATGAGCTGTGCTATGTCAAAGTCGGGGTGTACCTTGCTCAATACCCATACCGCAAAAATATCGGCTTCGAGTTCTTGGGCCAATGGATTGCTACTGCCGTAGCGTGCCAATGCCCGCCGCTGTTTTTCGTCGAGAGATTGTTGAAAAAGTTTGTTGAGAGCTTCGATAGACTTGCCGTCTTTGAGGTGCCCCAAGGCATGATGCCCAAACTCGTGCAGTAAGATATGCCTATCTACCCAGGTGTTTTTTTGGTCTTTATAGGCGTTGATGGCTTCCAAGAATTTATTGTTGTACAAAATCAACCCTACCTCGCTTGGGCGGCCATCGGGGAGTTGGGTGGGGCAAAGTTCTATCTGGGGATAGGGACAAGCGGCGGCTTTGATGACGACATTTTGCTTGATAGCTATTTTGGTCAGATTGGATAGCTTTGAAGTATAATCGTTAAGTATTTTTTGGGCGGCTTTTTCATCAACAATAAACTTTTTGGAGGTATCATTGCCCAATGCCCCACAGTTGCAGGGAAGTTGTTGAGTTTGGGCAAAAGCAGTAGCTAATGGTAAAAAAAATAGGTAAAAAAAGTATCTCATGGCACTAAGGGTTGGGGGGTGAGTGTGCAGGGTTCGAGAGGATAGTTTTTTTGTGAGTCCATGCCTTTGAGTTCGTAATGCTGTAAGCTGGGGCGGTAGTTGAGGCGGAGGCGTGGCTGGAGTTGGGCGCGGAGGGTGGTGTCGCGGAGGTAGAGCGCGAGGGTGTCGTTGCAGAAAATATACCTTATATCTTCGGTCTGGCGGGTGGCGGCATACCAAGCCAAGGTGATGTCGCCTATGGCAAAGTCCCCTTCGGCAAAGCCACGACTATTTTGGGAGGTGGAGTCGCCATTGTAAAAATCTAATTTTTGGACAGCCATCAAAACCGGTGGTGTAGCAGGGCGTGTGAGCCACCAGTAGCCTACGCCTGACAGCATCAACAATGCCGCTACCGCTGCCGCCATTTGATAGACTGGCCTTTGCTTGCGCTGCCTTTGGGGCATACTTAACTGCCGAGCAGCAGCGTAGAGTTCGGCATCGGCGGCTTCTGCAATCGCCTCACCGAGTGCCTCCTCTTCGGCTTGCTCATCGAGCCATTCGGGGTGCTGGCGCATGAGTTGGTCATAGACGGTGTATTCGTCTTCGGTGAGGTGACCCGTGCGGGCTGCTTGTATTAGTTTTTTTCGTTCTTCGAGATTCATGCAAGAGAAAAAGATACCAAGATGAAAGTGATTGGCAAGGATTTAAGTAATAGTACATTATTTTTTTAATCAACCACATAGGCACATAGGACACATAGTTGGTTGATTATCAATAGATTAGTATGCTATGTTTTCTATCTATATGAGTGGTCTAAAAGTTGAGTATAAAAATAGAAAAAGCTGGTAGCTTTTTCCTCTATCCCTTTCTCTTACTGAAAAAAAGCCTTTTTATCAAAAACACTGTTGATTGAGTACAGTATCACCCTTAATCCCTTCTTACTTTTATCTTTAAAACGCGCTTGTACACAGGCTTTGAGGTTTTCTTCGCATTTCGGATAGGCATTTTCTACGGTATCTTTGGTGAGCATCATCTGCTCGGCTATGGTGTCGTAAGAGGGCGTTTTACCGTAATAATCATTGATATAACGTATCTTAATCATTACTTGACAGCGTAAAGATAGCGTTTTGAGACATTGCCAGACGAGGCGTTTTTGGTCTGCTGTAAATCCACCAGCATTAGGTTCTTGCCAGTCTTCATCGAACGCCATATCTCCTTTCTTTTCTTTGACATAAGGCCAAAGCAGCTGACTTCGGTGAGTACGAAAAAAGCCGATGACATAGCTACTCATACGTTGGTCTATGAAAAAAACATCAGCATGAGGGATTTGCACCTTGAGGTCTTCACAGACTTTGCTGTGGGTATCTTGTACCAAAGACTGTGTAACGTTTTCGGGATTTTTGAATCTGTTCCATGTTTTCTGCCATAAATAGCGATATAGTTTTGATTCAGTATCTGTAATGAAATGGATTTCTTGGTCATTGAAACGAAGAAAAACACACAGCCCTAACTGCTCGTAGAGGTTGGTTTCAAAGTACATTGGCTTGAGGGTAAGTTGCAGGTCGGGCGTGAGGGCAAGCAGGGTACGGTCGGTTTTGTCGTACTGATATTTGGCTATCACACAGCGAAGGGTGCGCCGGAGGATTTCATTCTGGGCGTTGGGTTCATGCTCGACATACCCATAGAGGCGTTTGCCGCGCGTAGGCTTGGAGTCTTTGCCGTACTTGACCAACCATATCTTTAGGCCCGTGAGTAGTTCGACACCTTCTTCTGCCAGTCGGTGGAATTGTGCCGGTGTATGGGTATTTTTGCTGTAGCGTACGAACGATACTTTCCAACGCACAAACTCTACTACCTCTGGCAATAGGGCTTCGATTTGGGGGGCTTGCCAGTGTTTCCACTGCTGCACCCTTTGATAGAGCGCAGCAGTGAGTTCGGCGAGGGTTTCGTGGTAGAGGTGTTGGTGGTGTACAACGTCGGAGAGCGTGGTGTTGGTAATGTATTTGCCTATACTTGGGCCGAAATACAAGTGTATTCGTTCCAATATTTGAGGAGCAGGAGGGAGTTCGGTTTCATTTTTTTGGAGCAAAACCTGCTGCAAAGTAGGCGGAGAGGTATTGAACCAATTCATATTTTATTTCTGAAGTTTGGCCCACCAAATCTGACACCGAATTTTGATTTTGGTAAAAGTACCTACGTCGTATTCGCAGTCGGTACAGTTGGAAAACTTTTGAAACATCTGATCGGCGCGGTGTACATCGCCACTTTTGAGGTAGGCTACGATCAGATGCCATTGGGTGGCTTCTTTGAAATAAGGCCGGAGGTCGTTGGACTGGAGGACGGTTTCAAAATTGCGGGCGGCCAGCAGGTACTGCCCTTCGGCCAAATGGGCTTGGCCGTCGAAAAACTGCTCAAAAATGATTTTACGCTGGGTAGATAGCTGGGTAGTATCGGCACCACGTACTATGGTGAAGTCGTTTTCATTGCTTGAAAACTGTATCGGACTCAAGCTGAAATAAAGCAAAAACACCAAAGAAGCCGCCATGCCTACCGATACATACTGGCCTATGCGGCGCACTCGGCCCCATACGCGCTCTCGCTGCTGAAATCGCTGCACGGTCTGGCGTACTTGCTGCTCCAGCAGGGCTTTTTGTAAGTTTTGGAAGATTTCGCGTTGGGAGGTTACTTCTTCTCTTAATGCGGTATCTTGGGACATTTCGTCTTCGAGGTATTGCTGCTCGGCGGGGGGCATCTGCCCCAGCAAGTAGCGTTCGATCCAGGCTTCTTTTTCTGGTTGGTCAGTTGGGCGTTTCATGGTTTCTGTCAGATTGTTTGATGAATTTGTTATAGAGTTCTATAAATCTATTTTTGGCGCGGTTTTTTTGAGTTTTGGCAGCGTCGGCAGAGGGTAAGCGCATGATTTCGGCGATGTCTTCCATGCTGTACTTTTCCATAAATAACCTCAAAACTTGTTGATAGTTGGGAGGCAAAAGCGAAAAAATACCGAAAGGATTTTGTGTTTCTTCTTCTCTGATTACTTTGTCTTCTTCGGAGAAGGTTTTTGCTTGGCCTCCCATGAATCCTTTTCCAATAGCATCAGCTTCATATTTTTTTCGTACTTGGTCTTTATCGCGTTTTTTGAGCCATATTCGTTTGGCCATGACCATAACATAACTATCCAATCTGCCCTCTTCTACGTAACGCCCCTCGCTGATATTTTTGACGAGTTCGAGTAGGGTGTCATTGACTACCTCGTCGCCGTCAAAATCGTTGCCATTGTTGCCTCTTACCATGGCTTTGATTTTTGCGCTGTACCTTTTCAACAACACCGTTACGGCACCATTGATTTGCTCGGGCGGTGCGCCCAAATAAATCATACCAACGAGTTGGGCATCGGATAAGTGCTTCATAACGAGTCAGGAGGGTTACGTTTTGTCTATATATACTTTCTTCAATACAGAAGGTAACACTGCCCCCAAAAAAAGTTTTTAGATTTTTTTTGGGGCACTTGACGGTTTTGTCATTTCTGGTCTGCCATTAAGGTCAGAGCTTCTACGAAGGAGGTTCATCACCAAAACCTAATGTACGACAATGAAGACCTTCAAAACCCTCGCCGCCCTTTTCTTGGTAGTAGCACTGGCTTCTGCCTGCACCGAAACAAAAGTAGAACCACAAAAAGGAAACTTGCCCACTACGGGGGAGTTGCCGCCCAAAGTTCATTGTGGTAATAACTGCGCTTAAGATACTACATAGGTAATCATGATAGCGACGTTGCAGGGCAACGTCGCTACTGAAAGATTCTATTTTTCCATATCCACACCATTCCCAAAATCATTATCAGACCAAGCAGCATCCACGGCCAGTGAGACCACCAAGTATGATCGGCGTAGATAGGGGAAGATTGACCGATGAGGGTCAGATTGGCCCAGTAGTAGGGGTGCTTAAAATCGCCCCAACGCTTGCTTTCGAGGGCTTTAAGTTTTATGTTTTGGAGGGCGATGTCTATCGGCAAGCCACGGCGTAGCTCTTGGCGCAACTCGGCAATGAGCAGGCTCATGCTTTTTTCGTTGGCTTCCCATACGCTACTTACTACCGAGGGGCAGCCTGCCTCTATCACGGCTTTGGCCAAAGATACGCTGCCTTCGCCCCATACTTTTTTGCCAGTACCTGCATAGCAAGCTCCCAAAACAGTAAGGTGAGTTTGGGCAAGAGATAAATGCGCCAATTCGTCCAAATATAGGCGATTGTCTTGGGTAGTATAAAACTCCAAAAACGACTGGTCGGGAGTTTGTTCGTTGCTTTCAGCATGGGTAGCGATGTAGAGCAGTGGGCGGTCAAAGCGTGTCTTCAATACATTGGTTTTGGTGGCTTGCTCGCCCCAAATTACTTCGGTTGCCTCGCCTTGTAGATTGCGTAATGATTCGACGGGCTTCTTACCCGACTTACGGCGGCGGTTGGATTCTTCTACAAAAGGGGCAATCACCAATTCTTTTTTGGTAGAAAACGGCTTATCAGCAAAAGGATGCCCCCACACCGACGAAGCCGAAAAGACATAAGAAATAGCTGCATATTTGAGTAGATAATCTTCTTTGCGCTGGCCTGTTTCAAAAACTTCAAAAGGAACATCGTGCATCTGACCATCACGACCAAACACCCAATGTCGCTGGCCTTTTAGAAATGTCCACACAGGCTCTATGAGTTGTCGGTAGCATGTTATGGCTGCTGGGGTGGCTCGATATTCCCCTACGTAAGGATTGACGTTCAATTCGTTTTTGATGTTTTCTAAGGAGCGTTTGAGTGCTTCTTCATTGACCTCCCAGCGCCGAAAACGTACCTCGGTATTGGTGATGACAAAAGCATACATCATACCTCCCTGCCACTGATAGGCAATATATGCTGTACTGGCTGGTAGCTTTTGGCGTATCTGTGTGCTACTAAGTAACTGCGGTGTCGATTTTGTTTTAAGGCTTGTAGGCAATACTTGGCTTGATTCGGGAAGAGGCTTTGCTGCTTGTTGGTGGAGAGTACGGTACAAATATTCTGACTGAGCCACCTCAAACCACCCAAAAATACGCTCTAATAAAGCAGAGGAGGGTTTTTGCTGGTAAAAAGTATAAGCCATAGGCCACGCTTCTTCAAACAACGACTGCCTGTAAGGTGCGAGCGTATAGCGTTCGTTTCGTTCTTCAGAAGGAGTTAAAAACACACGATTCTGAAACAGTAGGGCTTTATCAAATGCTTCAAAGGCTTTTTGTAGGTCGTCGTTCGATTGGCTTTGTTGGTATTGTTTGGCCCAAGTGGTAGCTTCCCACTGAAAAGCCAGCAGCAGGGTTCTTGATAAACTTCCTTGGGTAGGCCAAGTCTGTGGGCGCGCTTCTGATACGCCTAAGATTTCTTGAGCCGTTTTGAGCCACTTACGGGCTTGTACGTATCGTTGCTCTGATATGGATACGGCTGCCGATTCGATGGCTATGTTTGAAGCCAACCATTGATAGTCAGGCTGTTCTTTATCCAAAGATTGAGAGGCTTTTTGTAACCTATTTTTAGCGTCAGCAATCCGTCCCAACTGCCGAAGGCAACTTGCCGTAGCATACTCAATATTGGCGAGTTGATTATCATTATTTGCTGGCACAGGTATCAAACTTGCCTTTTGGTACCAAAACAAGGCACTATCCAGCCGCCCTTTTTGCTGATAGGCATAGCCAACAGATGAGCAGGCACTACGCTTGAGCTTCGGAAACCCCTCGGGTGTATGCACATAGGCTTGTAAGCGATAGCGCAATGAGGCCGAATAATCTTGCATCAAACCATAGCAATGAGCCAAACTACTTTCGATGTAAGGCAACTCTCCCTCTCGGTGATACTGCTTGATGAGTTGATAGGCTTTTTGAAGGTTGGTCAATGCTTGACGGTAGCGGTACTGACCCAACCAAAACTGGCCGTAGTTGTTGTAATGATGTATAACATAATCAGGGATTTGGGTAGCTGTGGCAGGGGTTTGGTCGAGCAGTATTTGTGCTTTCTGAAAATAATAAGCACTCGAATCGAGTATTTTTTGCTCTTTGTGTAAAATCCCCAAACTTGAGTATAGTTTAAAGCGCAGCGAGTCGGGGGCTTGAGGGTGCGATTTGAGCAACGACAGCCCTCTTTGGCAATAATTCACCGCGCGCTGTGGGCTTGATTTCATGAGCCAGATACTGCTCATATCATTGCAGAGGTTGGCAGCACGATAGACATCGTAGCGCACTACCAAATCGTACGATTTTTGATAATACTGCAACGCCCTATCGTAGTATCGCTCGCCTTGAGAGGCCAATGCCTCGGCTTTGATGCGATATTCGTCCGATATGCTGCCTTGTGCTTGTAGTGTTGTATTCGACCCTATCATCAACCATCCAGCCCAAATTAACCACAGTCGAAATACAAAAAAGCTATTTTTTGTAGTCCACCGTAACATTATACGCACCGGAGTTGTCGTTTAGGTTGTTGTCATTGATATGAAAAATGATTTCCATGCACTCACTGGTGCCATCGGTGGGGATTTCGCACTCTGCCCCACAGCGGGTCCAGCGGGTGTCGGTAGGCCGGCGATACATCAGTATGGCATGGGGAAATTCGAGGACGATGTTGTACTCATCAATCGGCAAATCGAACAAGCCACGTATGATTCCCTTAGGTTCGCTTATCCCCAAAAACAAACCTACTCTAATCCCCCCCGTCGCTTTGACCAAGAGCGTACCTTGCTGTGGAATAAACAACTTTTGACTGGTTTCTTTATTGACATCAAAACGTGCTGGTAAGGGAGCACAGGCCAAATCTCTACATACTTCTGGATAGAGCCTTTGTACTGAGGTGGCTTCGGTTTTGGAGAGTTGGAGGACTTCACTACTGATGATGGGGTTCATCAATACGCCCGATTCGGTGGAGGTACTAAGACCCAAAAAAAGCCCAATGTGATGGGCTACTACTTGCTGGAGGAGTTGGGGTGTCCAAGCCACATCTTGGTCGAGCAAAATGACGTGTGTGTTGCGCTCGCGGCGTGCCGCCGAGATAGGTTTCACTTGGCCACGTACCAGTCCTTGTGGAGTAGGTACTGGTTCGAAATCAACTTCCGAATGAGGCACAAAACGAACGGCCAAGGTAGCATCTACCCCACTATATCGTAGAAAGCGTAGATTTGGGTTAGTTTTTTGCCAAAGGACAAACCCCTCTCTGATGGCTCTTTCTTGGATTTGATTGTCGAGCTGGCTGAAGCTATTTTCTATATTGTACAGAAAAGTACAGCCTTGCCGAAGGCGGCTGGGGGCTTCGTTTTTGAGGGAAGTGATGTAGCGGAGTGGTGTGGCATTTTGTAATTCCCACTGGCAAGCCACCAAAAAAACAGCCAAAAAGGCAGCAACAATGAGCGAGGTTTTCATAAGGTCGGGTGGGTAAATACTTTTTCTAAAGTGATTTTCCTGCCCGACCTACTTCTACTCATCGGGCAGGTCAGTTTTTATAATCCATAGGCGGTTTCACTTACAATATAATCAACTACACGTGCCATATCTTTGGTGGACTCCCAAACGGCCAACTGACGGTCAGCCCCGGTACCTCGTTCTAAAATTTTATGCACATACTCTACTTCTTTGCGACTTCCGAGGTCGTCGAGTACATCGTCTATAAAATCCAATAATTCTTGAGCCAGTAGTCTAAACGGCACTTCTTCTTGTTTGCCAAAATCTATGAGTTTGCCTTCGATACCGTAGCGAGCCGCACGCCATTTGTTTTCGCTTACGAGTGCTTTACGGTAGTGCCGATAGTCGAGGTTGCGCTCCATAAGCCGATAAATTTTGACTACTAAGGCTTGCATCAAGGCTGCCAAGCAGAGCGTTTCGTCGGCGCGCATCGGTATATCACAAATCCTAAATTCGATGGTGTTGTAAAAAGGGTGCAAACGCAAGTCCCACCAGATTTTTTTACCATTATCTATACAACCTGTTTTGATGAGCAAGTTTACATAGTCATCGTAGTCGTGAGCCGTTTCAAAATATTCGGGGATTCCAGTTCGGGGAAACTTGTCAAAGATTTTAGAGCGATATGATTTGAAGCCTGTATTTCTACCTCGCCAAAAAGGCGAGTTGGTACTCAAGGCATAGATATGGGGCAGGAAATAATTGAGCGAATTGATAAGTTTTTGGCCTGTTTCGCGGTCGGGGATACCTACGTGTACGTGAAGGCCAAAAATCAAATTGCCACGGGCTACGTCGCGCATTTCGTCCACCAGTTTATCATAACGTGGATTTGGGGTAATGAGTTGGTCTTGCCAATCAGAAAAAGGGTGTGTACCAGCTGCGGCGATTTTCAGATTTTGCCTTTCGGCCAGTTCGATAATCATCTTACGAAGGTACGTAACCTCTTTACGCGCTTCTTCGATATTTGTACAGATATTGGTGCCTACCTCTACAACTGATTGGTGCATTTCGGCGGTTACACGCTCTTTCAAGATGATTTTGCCATCTTCGACGATTTTGGACATGTGCGAGCGCAACGCCCGGGTTTCGGGGTCTATCGTCTGAAATTCTTCTTCGATTCCTAAGGTGAATAGTGGCATCAGTTTCAGGGAATTAAGAATGATCAATAGGTAGCGACGTTGTATGCCAACGTCGCTACGGCATCTTTTTTATTTTTTCGTTCCTTTGGCTTTGGTAGCTTTGGGTTCAGCTTTTTCTTTGGAAGTTTCGGCTGACACTTTATTTTCCACATCACCTTTGGCAAGATTACCCATGGGTAAGTTCATAGCAGCCACACGTACAAAACTCCCCCATGTCAGGTTCATACGGTCGTCTTGATGTGCTTTGGCTTTTTCAATCGCCATCTTGGCAGCATGTTCTACAATCCAATCGAAGTTTTCTTGCCCTACCGAATGAATATCAGCATCTGGGGCAGGATTACAGAAATCAATGGCATAGGGTACTCCATCGTGTACCGCAAACTCAACGGTATTGAAGTCATAGCCGAGGGCTTTGTTGAGTCGCAATACATAGTCAGTAATGGTCGCCATGAGTTTTTTGTGTGCCTCTCCGGTAGTTTTGGGCTGAGTAGCGTAGCGCAAGTGGTGTGGGTTGCGAGGCTCATAGGGCATGATATGCACATATTTCCCACCCAAGCAGTAGCAGCGGTAGTAATCTTCAAATGTTACTTCGCTTTGCAGAAGCATCACGAGTTGGCCGGTTTCACTATGCTTTTGCCAAAGGTCGTCCATATCATGGATTTTGTAAACACTCTTCCAGCCGCCGCCTGCGTGAGGTTTCATATAGGCGGGGAAACCTACATATTCAAACATCTCGCCCCAAGCCATCGGCATTTTGAGGTTTCGGAAGGAGGTTTCGCTGGTATCAGTGGGGCGTTCTTTGGAAGGCATCAGTACGGTGTTGGGTACGGGTACTCCCAGTTTCACAGCCAAACAATTATTAAAAAATTTTTCATCAGCACTCCACCAGAAGGGGTTATTGATGACTGCTGTACCGCATAGTGCCGCATTTTTTAGGTAAGCCCTGTAAAATGGCACATCTTGCGAAATACGGTCAATAATCACCGCATAGTCGGTAGCTTCGCCTTGCACTACTCGGTCTATGAGTACTGGTTCGGCTATGACGTTTTTGCCGTCGAGTTGATTGACTCTTTCTACAAAAGCGGCAGGAAAGGTGTTTTCCATGCCGTGAAGGATTCCTACTTTTTTCATAATCAGATAGCCCCCCAACCCCCGATGGGGGAGTTTGTTTTATGGTGATACCCTCTTTCTTCGGGGAAGAAAGACTTTTATTTATAAGCCCATTTGTGAAATATACTCCGGAAACATTCGCCGCCAAAGCGGCCAATCATGATTCTCCCAACCCTTGATGTCGAGCCAATGATTGATACCTTTGGCCTTGAGGATATTTGACATACGGATATTGTCATTCAAACAAATATCCCATTCCGACGTACCAAGTACAATTTTGATATGTCCAAATCGCCAGCCTTGTTCGTTGGGCATAAAATCTACCGGGTTGTTGAAATAAACCGTTTCGTCTGAGTAGCCGTCCAAAAAACTACGAATATCAAATGCCCCACTCATACTAAACAAGTAGGCTACTTTGTCGGGGTGTTTGAAGGCAAAGTTGAGTGCGTGGTAGCCTCCAAAGCTACACCCCGCTACACCTATCTTGTCCACATTGCACTCATGCCGAATAGCAGGTACGAGTTCGTTGTTGAGGAAGCGGTCATAAACGCTGTGATTATAAACCCTTACCGACGGGTGCAGGTGCTTGGCATACCAGCTATCGCGGTCTATACTACTGACACAGTAGAGTTTTATCTTGCCCGTTTCGACAAACCAACGTGCTGATTCCGTCAGGCCCATGTCGCGGTTTTGGTGTACGCTACCCATAGAGGTCGGAAACAGCAATATCGGATAGCCCCACGTACCGATCGTGATCAGCTCCATATCACGCCCCAGCGTGGGTGAATACCATTTTTGATAGTTTTCTTTCAAAGTTTAATGCTTGTTAAAGAAGTGAATAAATTTGCCGAAAGATAGACAAAAACCCGAAATGGCAAGTGTACGAACCAAAAATTCTCTGAATCTGTAATCAAAAAAACAACTTTTTTTCCAATGACCCGCCTAAGTGTCAATATCAACAAAATAGCCACCCTGCGCAATGCTCGCGGCGGCAACAACCCCGATTTAGTAAAAACAGCTTTAGATTGCGAAAGTTTTGGAGCGCAGGGTATTACGGTTCACCCTCGCCCCGATGAGCGGCATATCCGTTACCAAGATGTCTTGGATTTGAAAGAAGTGCTGACTACCGAGTTCAACATCGAAGGGAATCCGTCGGAAGCAAAATTTGTAGAGTTAGTTTTGAGGGTTCGTCCTGCTCAAGTTACGCTTGTACCTGATGCCCTCGGAGCTATCACTTCTAATGCGGGCTGGGATACTATCGCACATCACGACCGGCTCGCCGATTGGGTAGCAGCCTTCAAAGAGGCAGGCATCAGGGTTTCGATTTTTGTAGATCCACTCCAACAAATGGTTGAAGGAGCCAAAGCCTGCGGTGCCGACCGTGTAGAACTTTATACAGAGCCGTATGCCACTCAATACTTCACCAATCGTGAAAAAGCCATTGCACCCTACGTAGCCGCTGCCCAAGTAGCTCAATCCATAGGCTTAGGTCTTAATGCCGGCCATGACTTGAGCCTCGATAACCTACGATATTTGAAACAACAAATACCTTTTCTCGATGAGGTATCTATAGGTCATGCCCTCATCTGTGATGCCCTCTATTATGGCCTCGAAAATACCATTCAACTTTATTTGAGAGAGTTGGAAAAATAAAAACCTTGCCAGCTCAAGAACTTATTTGGGATAAATTTTTGCCAACATCACAAAAGCGAAAAATTTATACGTAGCGTGTTTACGCTCACGGAACTCACAGAAGTACACAGAAAAGTTCCGTTATTTCTGTGAGTTCTGTGAGCAAAAAATGTAGCAACTTAGATTACAGTATATTAAATCTAAACATGAGAATATTTGAATGGAGTTGTTAAAAGTGATTAATTGGCCTAATTTTTGATAAAATACTCCTCTCGATTTTTTATCGTCTTTTGTAGGGAATACGATTTAAAATATTCTGAAGTGAACAAACCTTTCAATAAAGTATATTTTTGAAAATCAATAACTTACAAACATACTAAGGTAAAGTGTCAAAATTTGGTACATTTTTTGGTAGTGATTAGAAGTGTTACTAACAAGATACCCTTCTTAGTTTTTAGTTACGAAAATTTTAATCTTTTCTCAAAAAAACTGTACCGCTATGGCTACTTTTTACAGACGTATGTTCGCCTCACCTGATTCTGCCCCTAATCTGATAATGACCTCTTGGCAGAGCGGCATTTTAATTGCTTTATTATGTGTCTTATTTTTTCCCCTTGCCACTCAAGCCCAAGTTACTGGTAGTGTTTTCAGAGATTTCAACGGCAACGGTACAAAAGATGCCAACGAACCTTTGGTTTCAGGCGTGACGGTCAATGTTTATGATGCCTCGAATGCACTGTGTGCCACAACAGTTACGGCAGGCACTACGGCACCCAACTATAGTGCGGCGGGGTGCGGCACGGGACCCGTGCGGGTGGAGTTTATTTTGCCCACCTCTGGTACCTGTGTCTCATCGGGCATAGATTACTCGGCGTTGAGTGGTGTGACGTATGGCACATCGGTGCAATTTGTCAATGGCAATAGCACAAACGTCAACTTCGCTTTGCATTACAACGGCAACTACAACTCAGGCCCGGCCAGCACGAACGTGTTCATCCCTTGCTATGTGAACGGCGATCCGTTGGGAGGAGGCAGTTCTGGTACATTAGACTGGTTTGTCGGTTTTCCTTACACGAGTTCGGGTACTACGCCGCCGCCACAGAAGGTCAACGGCA
>JBKBKL010000017.1:0-42057 GCA_046294665.1 Runella sp. | reverse complement strand
GGCCCTGTCTTGAGATAGGTATTTCACAAGGCTTCATGCCAATTTATAGCTGTATAGCACCTACGGTGCAAAATGCCAAGAGGGTTTGGTTGCTCCTACCAATATTCAACCCCTCATGGGGTAAAATACTGATAACTAACATTATTCTTCATTAGGTCAAGTTTATCTTAGGAAAAAAAATATATTAAACACTTAAAGAATTAACATATCTGCAAGGCATCTGAGAAGTCCAACCTTGATGTGTCATTTAACAATGCAAAAATCAACTTTTTTTCCAAAATACGTGTTCAAAAACAAAATACCAATACTACCGATGCGACTTAACAAACTTCTATTGACGATCTTATTTGTTTCAAATGCCGTTTTCGCACAGTCAAATTTGAAAGGCACATGGCGCGCTTCTTTGATACGCGATGGCCATGAGATGCCTTTCGGGCTGGAGATTACCCCCAAAGCCAACGGTAAATTTGAGGTCATTGCCATCAATGGCCCCGAACGCCTGACGATGGACGAAGGCTATATCGAAAACGACTCCCTGCATATTCCAATGTTGATTTTCGATTCAGATTTGGTCGCCAAGATAGAAGGAAATCGAATGAGCGGCGTTTGGAAAAAAAATCGCAACGGTTTATGGGTCAGCACGTTGCATTTCAAAGCACAAAAAGAACCGCTGTACTTATTTGCCAAAACGCCCACTCCCCCCCGCCACAACGTAACTGGTAAATACGCTACGTATTTCCAGCGCAAAGAGCGCGGCGATTCGAGTTTTGCAGTGGGAGTCTTAGACCAAAAAGGCACTAAACTCACAGGTACGTTTCTCACGCCCACCGGCGACTATCGCTATTTGGCGGGCGATGTGGTAGGCGATAGCCTTTTCATGTCATGCTATGACGGCTCTCATGCTTTTTTGTTTCGGGCAGCGATTTTGCCCGATGGCACGATCAAAGGCGGCTTTTGGTCGGGCATTTTGGCTTTTCAGACCTTTACCGCCCGTCGCGATGAGAAGGCGGCTCTGCCTCCACCTACGGCTCTGACGTTCATGAAGCCGGGTTATGATGCGGTTTCCTTCAAATTACCCCAACCCGACGGCAAGATGATTTCGCTCGACGATGAGCGTTTCAAAAATAAAGTAGTGATTTTGCAAATCTCGGGCACTTGGTGTCCCAACTGCATGGACGAAACGCGCTTTTTGGAGCCGTGGTACAAAAAAAATGCAAAACGGGGAGTCGAAATCGTCGGGTTGTTTTTTGAACGCTCTCCTGATTTGAAGGTATCTGGTCCCAAAATCGAATTTATGCGAAAACGCTTTGGTGTAACGTACCCCTTGGTATTGGCAGGTACCAGCGATGCCAGTGCCAGCAATGCCCTACCCATGCTCAACGGCATCAAAGGCTATCCTACTACTATTTTCATTGACAAAAAAGGCAAAGTACGCGAGATTCACACTGGTTTTTCGGGACCCGGCACTGGCAAATACTACGATGAGTTTGTGGAGGAGTTCAACAGGCTTATCAATAAATTGTTAGCAGAATGACAATATTATTGCTCAAAGCATAGCCTTAGTATGACAACGACTCAACATTCACCTCGCTTCAATCGAAATATCCCCAAACATCTCATCTATGAAAAGTGGGGGGGTAAGATCTATTATCGAAAAGGCTACAGAGATATTTTGAAAAGTCCTAAAAACTCAAATGCAATCATGGGCAGCAGTAGTCTTCAGTCTATCATAGTAGCTTATTTGGTAGGGATCATTTTTTCAAAATTGCCCCGCCAAAAATATTTTTTATTGACCAACGAGGCAGGGATTCATTTAGATAAAAATGATAATATGGCCGGCGATGTGATCATATATGACAAGGCCGTATTGCCTCCCCATGAGGTAAGCCTACATTACGCTAATGTCCCCCCAAAAATTGTCATAGAGGTAGATATTGAAGTTGAACTGAAAAATGAAACTGAACTTGACTATATTTTTCGCAAAGCTGATCGCTTACTCCATTTTGGGACAGAAAAGGTAATATGGATATTCTCCAAAATTCAAAAAATATTTGTATTTGAAAACAATCAAGAGCCTGTCATTTGGGGTTGGAACAAAAATATAGATGTTCTGGAGGGAATCACCTTCAATGTAGCTCAATTTTTGGAAGAAGAAGGGATTAATTTGCCCATCAATGAATAAAATGACTCAAAAAGAAAAACTACTGCTCTTTGTCTTGGCGTGTTTGAACTTTACGCACATCGTGGATTTCATGATTTTGATGCCGCTGGGGCCACAACTCATTCGCTACTTCGATATCAGTCCGCAGCAGTTTGCACTGCTGGTTTCAGCGTATAGTTTTAGTGCGGGGTTGTCGGGGTTTGCAGTAGCGTTCATCGCCGACCGCTTCCCACGCAAACACATCATGCTCACGGCCTACATTGGTTTTGTGGTAGGTACGTTGGCTTGTGCGGTAGCTCCTACGTTTGCCTTGCTGATGGCCGCACGCACCTTGGCAGGGCTGTTTGGGGGCGTGTTAGGCTCGCAGGTGATGTCTATCGTAGGTGATACTTTCGAGTATGAGCGACGCGCACGGGCTACGAGTATCGTGATGATGGCTTTCTCGGTGGCCTCGGTAGTGGGTGTACCGCTGGGGCTGTATTTGGCTTCGGTGTGGAGTTGGCACGCGCCTTTTTGGTTTGTGGGGATATTGGGCATCGGTGTCGTAGGCTTGATTTGGCAATATGTGCCACGCCTCGACGGCCACCTCCAAAGCTACCATGCCCGCGCTCATCGTCCGTTTGAGGTAGTTACGCAGATTCTCCAAACACCCAACCAACTTAGGGCTTTGTGGCTGACGATGACCATCATGCTGGGGCATTTCAGTATTATTCCGTTTATTTCGCCTTACCTGACGGCCAATGCGGGCTTTAGCGAAAAAGACTTGTATCTCATTTATTTGGTAGGAGGAGCCTTGACGCTTTTCACCGCCCCTCAAGTAGGCAAACTCGCCGACCGCAAAGGTAAATACCCCGTTTTTGTGATGTTTGCGTTGCTTTCGATGATTCCGATGTGGCTCATTACCAACATGAACACCAACTCACTGCCGTTGGTACTGGGTACGGCAGGGATTTTCTTCATTTTCTCCAATGGTCGCCTGATTCCTACGCAAGCCATGACTTCTTCGGTGGTATTGCCACAGCAGCGAGGCGGATTTATGGCTATCAACTCCTCGTTGCAACTATTGGTGCAGTCGTTGGCAGTTTATTTGGCCGGATTGGTGATTCAAAAAACACCCGACGGCAAGCTAATGCACTACGATTGGGTAGGCTATGCGGCCATGGCTTTTATTTTCATGAGTATTTTTATTGCCAAGACCGTCCAGCCAGTAGATGCGGCCCAACCCGAAGCGGTTTTGAAGTAGTGGCTTGCTTTATTAGGTCATTACGACCAATAGCAATGACTCCTCGGCGAGGGATTCAAATTCGAGAGTTTTGACTCCACAAAGTGTAAGGCCATCGCGGGGTTGGAGTAAGCGGTTTTGTACTTCATAAGCCCCTGCTATCACAAAGACAAAGATTTGGTTTTCAACACCAGTCTTGATACTATCCTCTTGCCGAAGCGAATATTGCCCCAAAAATACATTTTGAAAAATGTTCAATAGCCGATTGGGCTGTGCTTGTACATCAATGCTGATGATTTTATGCTCCTTGTTGTGGGTATTTGATAGCACCAATTCAAAAAAATTGACAGCATCGGCTTCATAAGGATTTTGAATCTCGACAAAACCGCCTTCTATTTGCCCCAAAATCATCGCTTGGTTCTCTTCGAGCAAAACTGAATCTTTTTTTACCAACAAATCGCCTATGAACGGAATGAAGATGTGTGTATGATTTGATTCAATCGGGCGGGAAAGGGAGGTATTGGGAGGTAGTATAAAATCATAAAGCCGAAGGTACTCTGTACAAGTACAAGCACCTTCGGCAAAAGTAATGCGGCGGTCGGACAAATGAATAACGGCCTCTTCGGAAGAAGTCATAAGAGGTTGTTTTTAAGCGTTTACGACAATCGTATGCGAGAGTGTATAGCCATTTTGAACACTTCCCGACAAGGTGGCCATTTCGTTTGCAAAGCCATCTCGGAAGACATTGTCATTTTCGTTGAGGGTGTCTTGAAGCCCTTTTTTATAGAAGTTGGTGGCGGTACTATACACCGTATCGCAGACCGATTTGGGGAAGGCTATCTGTGTGATAAGTAAAGACCGCCCAGTAGCATTGTAAATATGAACGTGGATATGAGGCGCACGTCCGGGATACCAGCCCGGGAATATCGAAGTAAATTGTGCCAATCCCTCGGCATCGGTTACTTGCCGACCTCTCAAGAAGCTAACATTGGTGTAGTTGGCAGTCTGCATTCCTGTACCGCCATACTGAGAGTAGTTGCCGTCGGCATCGCACATCCATATATCCACGATAGCATCTTTGAGGGCAGCACAGTTGGTATTTTTGTTTTTGATGGTGATTTTGATGTCCATTTTAATCCCTTGACGGTCGCTCCGTATATCATTGATAGCCAAAGCCGTTGGGTTTTTGGTCGGAAATGGCCCTTCGGTTTCGGTGGGAGTTACGGCACAGTCGGTGGCCGAACTACCGTTGGTAGAGCCATTAGTAGTGGTATTGCCTGTCGTTGGAGTGGGGTCGCTGTTGTTGGCACAGGCAATCATGACTGTTGTACCTGCTAAACCCAGTCCTAAGCTTCTCAAAAATTCGATACGTTTCATTCGATATTAATTTTAGTTTTTTAAAAACTACTGCTATAATGTGATGTTTTGCGTTTCAAACGTATATCAAACACCATCAATTTCAAATACACATGCCTCATTGCATAGAAAACTTCTACTAATTTCCGCCGTAGTCTTTCTGCCTGTCGCGCCATACGGAGTGAATGTGGGGCTGACTCAAAGCGACGGGCGGTTGTACGGCCCATTCTATCCAAACCGAGGGGCCATGAATCCTAATATAATCGCCCCGTACACTCAACGAAGTATTCCCCGAATATACTACGTAAGTGTCATTGATTTCACTTTGGTATTTATCCAAAAACGACTGACACTCCGCTGCATCTTGTACATAAGTTTTGATAGCGTTCATCACTAATTCTTTTTGTGCTGTTGTCAAATTACCAACTTTGACTCCCAAATAGGTGGTAGGTATATCGTCTTTTTGTGGACCAGCCACCAAATCGCTGATAGTAGTAGTAGATTTAGCTTGAGCTAATTCGGTAGCAGACAATGAATTGAGAATGGCGATAAACGCCGATTTTTCTTGTTCGAGGGGTTGGTTGGTTACACTGTTGAAATTAAAAGTTCCGACAGGCTCAATCCCCCTGAAGGAGGGCGTTATGCCTACCAACTGGCCATTGGAATAAGTATTCTGAAAAGCCAAGTGATGCCCTCCAAACATGACGGCAAATGTGCCCGTCATAGAGGGCGTACCGAGAATCGAAATGTAGTAATTTTCTTGTCCATAACCTCCGTTGGCATTGACGGTTTTGAGATAGTTATCGGCATTCAAAATTTGTTCTATCTCTTCAAATCCCTCCAAACTGACCGAACTCCCCGCCATTTCTTTGATGAGGGCTTTAGCGTAGGCGATTTGGGTTTCGTTCATCGCCCCAAGATTCAATCCTACCCTTTTGAGGCTGAACAAAGCCTGCGGGAAGTTCGACCAGCGTATGGCATCTGATTTGGTGTAACTAAGTTGTATGGTAGCAACCTGCGATGTACTCAACTGCGACTTGAAGGCATTGCAAAGACAAATGACCTTTTGTGTACCTGTGAGCGAACTGCACGAAGATAAATCAATGGTAGTAGTAGAGCCTGAATTGGTGTTTGAGCCTGTGGTCGGACTAACAGCCTCCTCTTTTTGACAACTCAACGCCAAGATTACAAAACTTACTGCTAAAAATGGAACGATAGCAACTTTCAAGAAAGAGGATTTTGAAAACATAACTTTAAGATTTCTAAGAGGAAGGTGTAAAATATAGTAAATGAACAAACAGTATTACGCTGTTTGAAAAGAGGATGTTGCAAAAATGAGCAAAAAAAAAGCGTACCCCGATAGCGCGAGGTTCTGACGGTTCGCTGTTGCAACTCGTGATGATGTATCTCAAAAGCCTACCGATATTCAACCCCTCACGGGGTAAATACTGCTGTGATGTTGTGATGATTTACGTTTTGAAACGCAAATCATCATTATTTCATCATGTCCAACCTTCGCGGTAATTCCGCTTTACAAAGGCGTTGGCGGCATCGAAGTTGGTGATTTTCATGTTTTGACCGTCCCAGAGGAGTTTTTTGCGTCCAGTAAATTTGCCATTTTCACGGACTAAGTAACTACGCACGGCCAAATTGCCCATGAGGACGATTTCGGTCAATGGCCCGGCTTCTGCAAACGACGAACTCGTATAAGTCCCAAAGCCCGCTTTGCAGGCTTTGACCCACTGCTGCTGATGCCCCGCTGTATCTCCTTCTACAAGGGGGCGTTTGGGTTCGGGTAATTTTATTTCTTGTAGTTTTCCATTGACAAATAGTTTGGGGTTGTTGCCAAACAACTCGCAGGCCAACACACCTTTGGTACCGATAAACATCACGCCTCCATCGCGCCCTGCAAATACTTTTTCATAGTCGCAGCCTTCGGGTAAGCGCGGGCGGATACCGCCGTCGTACCATGAGAGGCTCAGTTCAGGGTATTTTTTGGAAGTAGGATTCGGAAACTTGAGGTGAATGGCCGTAGCTTGTGGGCCAATGTCTTCAAAAAATAACTCCCGAAAGAAATCGCCATAGACCGAACTGGCCGAACACTCCACCGATGTAGGATAGCCCAATTTCATGGCACGGAAGGGTACGTCCATGAAATGACAGCCCATATCGCCCAATGCCCCCGTGCCAAAGTCCCAAAATCCACGCCACCGGAAGGGCATATAGGCTTCGTGATACTGGCGGTAGGGAGCCGTACCGAGCCACAAATCCCAATCTACTTCGGCGGGGATTGGCTGTGTTTCGTTGCGGTCTTTGGGCGATTTGATGCCTTGTGGCCATACAGGGCGGTCGGTCCACACTTCTACGGTGTGTACGTCGCCTATCATACCCGACTGCACGATGGCCTCGGTCTGACGTGTGCCTTTGCCGCTGCTGCCTTGGTTGCCCATTTGAGTAACGAGTTTTTTCTCTGCTGCCAATCTGGTGAGCATTCGCGCTTCCCAAATATCGTGGGTGAGGGGTTTTTCCAAATAAACGTGCTTACCCAACTGCATGGCGGCATTGGCTTGTACGTAGTGCATGTGGTCGGGGGTGGTGATGATGACCGCGTCAAAGTTTTTATGTTCACGCTCCAACATTTTGCGGTAATCTTTGTAGTAGGGCGCATTAGGAAACTTCTCACGATATTTTTTCGACTGGCGGTCGTCCACATCACAAAGCGCGACGATGTTGTCGGAGCCGTTGTTGTACGCCTGCTGAATATTGTAGTCGGCCTTGCCCCCACAGCCTATGGCTGCGATATTGAGCTTATCGCTGGGTGCTATGTACCCTTTGCCCAACACATGACGGGGTACTATCATCACCCCTGCGGCAGCGACGGCACTATTTTTGAGAAACTGACGGCGATTTTTAGAGTTTCGGAGTTCTTGGTTCATTGTTTTGTTTTTTGAGGACAAAGTAAAAAATCCATTCTTTTTAATGTAGTCAGCGACAGAATCACTTCGATTAAAAGCAGGAAAGTACAGGGTAATGGTAAAAATAGAAAAGTACTATCTTTCGACCATAAACCAAGCCTTTGACCAAGATGAAAATTTCTGACCTTACCCAACAACTCAATACCGTAGAAGAATACGAACGCGAGCCTGTACCTTCCTCTACTCTCAAAAATTGGAAAAGCTACTTAGGACTGTATGCCGGAGAGCATACTGCGGGTACGGAGTTTGTGATCGGGCCGTTGTTTGTGGCGCACGGTGCTACAGCAGGAGATTTGCTCGGTGGGCTGCTTCTGGGCAATATCCTGGCGGTATTAAGTTGGGCGTTGTTGTGCGCGCCTATTGCCGTACGTGAGCGAATTACGATGTATTTCAAACTCGAAAAAATCTGTGGCCCTACCCTCTCCAAAGTCTATAATGTGGTCAATGGCGTGATGTTTTGCTTTTTGGCAGGTTCGATGATTACGGTGTCGGCTACTGCGGTGGGGATTCCGTTCGACTTGCCTCTCCCAACCCTCAACGACCTCTATCCCAATAGCCTTACGTGGGTGGTGATTGTCCTGGTGGTGGGGCTGGTTACGACGTTGGTCGCTATGCTGGGATACCATTTGGTGTCTTACATCGCCAATTTGGCCGCTCCGTGGTTGTTTTTGGTGTTTTTGGCTGCCGCCATCGCGGTATTACCTGAGTTGGGGGTGTCGTCGGTAGGAGATTTTTGGGAAGTAGCCAATACCAAAATTTGGACAGGCACTCCACTGGAAGGACAATCAAAGTTTGGGTTTTGGCATATTGTTTTTTTTGCATGGTTTTGCAATATGGCCATGCATATCGGTATGGCCGACATGAGCATCTTGCGCTATGCCAATCATTGGAAAGCCGGGTTTGGCTCGGCATCGGGTATGTTTTTGGGGCATTATATCGCTTGGACGGCTTCGGGGATTTTATATGCTATTTTTCTTCAAAATACGACCAATAAACTCGCTTTTTCGCCCGGCCCAGTAGCTTATTATGCAGCGGGTATCGCAGGGGTGGTGTGTGTCATCATTGCGGGCTGGACTACCGCCAACCCTACCATTTATCGGGCGGGGCTGGCGTTGCAGTCGCTTTCGCCTCGCTGGAAAACGTGGAAGGTTACACTCGTGGTGGGAGCCATTACGACGATTACGGCTATTTTCCCTGCTTTTGTGATGAACCTGCTCGATTTGGTAGCCTTGTATGGTTTGCTGCTGATGCCCATGGGAGCCGTTATTTTTGCCGATGTTTACCTATTGCCCAAATTGAATCTTCCGACTGAAAAAGCACTAAAACAAAAATGGAATATCAATTGGGCTGCTGCTGTGGCATGGGTACTTACGCTGGCTTTGTGTTTGGGAATCAATCAACTTTGGGGAGTCGAAATTTTCTTTTTGGGTCTGCCGGGATGGTTTATCGCCGTAGGCTTGTATGTGGGGGGAAGTTGGGTGGCTAAGTCTTGAGTCTTGGAGGGGTTGTATCTGTGTCTTATCCGTTAAATCCGTGTGCTATTTTTTTGTTCCAAAATTTAAAAATTACCACTATGAACAAAACGCTTTGGTCTGTTGTCGGGGGGCTGGGATTGGGCTTGACGATTGTTCCGGCTATCTTGGTTTTTTATGGTCATCTCACCACAGGCACACACAAAACCTACATGGCAATAGGTATGATACTGTGGTTTTGGGCTGCGCCCAGATTGATCAAGAGATAGCCTCTTTGAAGCGATTCAAATCAATCACATGGCTACAAAAATCATACTCAAAAGGAAGATTGGAGCAGATAATCAACAACTGACCCTGCGTTAGCCGTTGTACTTCTTGTTTGTACCACGCGCTCCAGCGTGCATCAAGGTTGGAGGTAGGTTCGTCGAGCATCACGACGGGTACGTCCGAATAAAACGCCAAGGCCAATTTGAGGCGTTGTTTCATGCCTGAAGAAAAGTTTTTGATAGGCTTGTGGCGGGCGTTGTCGAGTTCGATTTGTTGGAGAAGAAAAGTCTCTGTGATGCCTTTTTTCAAAGGTTTGAAACCTGTATGAAAATCCAGCAACTCACTTACCGTAAATTCTTCAATCAATTCTAAATAAGGTGCAGCTATCACAATATGCCGATACCACTGGTCTATTTCTAAGGTTTTGTTGTCGAGAAGGTAGGAAATCGTCCCTTCGGTATGAGGCACCGCCCCTGCTATGACTTGCATCAGCGTGGACTTACCGCTGCCATTGGGGCCTACAAAAGTGTAGCTATTGCCCGACTGAAGTTCATGGTCAAAACGACGAAAAATCCACTCACGGTTGAAGCGTTTGCCGAGATTTTCTAAAACAATTTGCAAAGTAGTTCAGATATTTTGGAGGCAAAACTAATGTTTTAGCTTACCCAGTCTTTGACCAGTTTCAAATCTTTTTGCATCGCCCCTACAATTTCTTGGCGTGAAATACTCAATTTCTTTGCTCCATTTTCGGCCCCTCCCAGCGGATATTCGTAGTGCATCGTAAAAGGTACAGCCAATTTTTTCTCACGCACCAACTCCCAAAAACGCTTCCAATCCACCATACCTTCATTGAGCGGGCAGCCGAGTTTATCCCATTTGTCTTGTTTTCGATACCATACAAAATCCTTGATAGCCAGCGATTTGATATGAGGTGCAATCAAATGAAAGCCCACTTCCCAAGATTTGCCGGCTTCGGAAGTAGCATGATTGATGTCGTACTGGCTTCCCAAAAAAGGTGAGTTGATTTTCGACAGAACTTCGTACAAATCCCATATAGCCGCCCCAAAATACTGCCCTGCGTGATTTTGGTATTGCCCCACGATACCATACTGCTTATTGAGGGCGGCCAAGTCTTTCATTTTGGAGCCAAAATCGGCTACTTGTTTTTTGAGGTCTTTGGAAGTATCAAACTTGTACCAGCCCATTCGATAATGCTTCACCCCTACTGATTGGGCGGTTTTCAAGATTTTTTCGGTGGTTTTATCAGCTTCCAAAATACTCGAAACCATCATCGGTACGGCTACTTTGTACTTTTGGCAAGCGGCTACCAATCGCGGCAAATCATCTTCTACACGTTCGGGGAGTACATGACCTGCGGGCCTTACGGTCAGGTCGAGGCCGTCGAAACCAATCTCGGCAGTAGTAGCAGCGAGTAGATTGTAGTCTTCGAGCCATTGCAGCATTTTAGAAAAAACGCTGATTTGAGGCTTTTCGCCCACTCCCCAACCTTGAGCTTGTACCGAGGCAGCAGCAGTAGCAGCCAATGAAACTTGTAAAAACTGACGACGTTGCATGATTTTTTTCGAGAAAAGGTTCTTAAAAACACAAAACCAAAAAGAGGATATGTTTACTCAACGAACGGGCGTTAGTTGGAGAACTTCTGTCAAAAACTGGTCGGTAGCCTCAAAAACCCCTTTCAAATCTTTGGACGTAAAATGCGAGGCGATGACGTGCTCGCCCACTTCGGGTAGAGCTACTTGTCGTTTTTGGGGTGCTGGTGTTCCAAACTGCTCAAAGGCTTCTTTCATGGCTTCGACCGATACTACCTTGTCTTGATTTTCTTCGTCTTTGTAGTAGTACACCATCAGTACGGGTACTTTGATTTTACCAAATGTTTCGGGAGTGGCGATAGCGTCCATGCTTTGCTGCAAGGTAAGCAGACCGTTGGTATGAAAGCGCGTAAGCCAGTAGTTGGCGCGGTCGGGGGCGTAGTGCGTTATGTCGCGGTGAGTCCCCATGATGCCGCCCAATAGCTGCTGCCCCCACGGGCCTGTGGAAAGCCCCAAACCATTGACTTTGTAGCAAGGAGAGTAAAGTATCAAAGCTGCTATGTCGGGGTGTTCGGCAGCCAAATAGGTGGAGAGTAAACCTCCTGCCGAACAACCTATCACGATGACTTTCTCGCCCAAAGCTTTGCCTACGGCCAAGGCGTGCTTGGCTCCTGCCATAAAGTTTTCGGGAGAAAGTGTCTTGAAAGCATCGGGGTTTTTAGTGCCTGCGTCGTACATACGGGCAAGGTAGAGATTGCAGCCGAATCGTTGGGCAATCTGCCGATGAATGGGGTCGCCTTCGGCCCAGCTTGCCCCAAAGCCATGAATGTAAACGATACTATACGGGGTCTTTTGCTTGCGAGTAGAATCTGCCCAAATGATACGGGCGTGGTTGTCAGGCTTGAGGTCAAATTGAGCTTCTGAAGTAGCGATGTCTTTTTCGAGTTGTGCCAACTCTTGCGAAACACTTGGCAAATCAGGCGTAAACAGGGCTTTGTCGGCACGAGGCCCTACAAAAAAAACGACACCTAATACCCCCAACGAGAGGGCTGTCCAGCGAAGAAATCTTTTCATCTTGATTGAATCTTATGATTTTGGGCAAAGAAAAGGGTTTTTGGTATTAGTTTTTTGATGTCGGGGTCTTTACTTCTAAAAATCATCTTCTGTTCATCATGCGTTTACTGACTATTCTTGCCTTTTTACTTGTTTGTGGCATAGGTATTGCCCAAAATATACCACTTCCCGAACACCCCCGTCCCGACTGGCACCGCCAGCAATGGCTCAACCTCAACGGCCATTGGGCCTTCCGCTTCGACAAAGACGACGTTGGACTCAAACAAGGCTGGGCCAAAGGTACGCAGGATTTCCCGCTTACAATCAAAGTGCCTTTCCCGTGGGGTGCGCCGCTATCGGGAGTCAAAGACGAGGCCGACATCGCTTGGTATCAGCGTACTATCACGATCCCTACCGCTTGGAAAGGCCAGCGCGTGTTTGTAGTCATCGGTGCCAGCGATTATAAAACCACCGTCTGGCTCGACGGCCAAGAACTCGGCACTTTTGAGGGTGGCTATGTGCCGTTTGAATTTGAACTTCCTACGACCAAAATCGGCAAACCCCAAAAACTCGTCATCAGAGTTGATGATGTACGCCGCGACTACGCCCTTTATGGCAAGCAAGGCTACGGCAATGCCCGTGGACTCTGGCAGACCGTTTATCTCGAAGCACGCGCCAAAGATTATTTGGAAACTGTACACTTCTCTCCCGACATAGACAATGCCAAAGTGAAAGTCAGCGCGACTTTGGCTGCCCCTGCTTCACAAGATTTATCTCTGGGGCTGACCATTAGCGAATCTTCTCAAAATATTCCTGTCCAGCGTATTGCCAAAGGCCAAAGTCAAATCAGTTTTGAAGTACCCATGCCCAACTTTAAACTTTGGACACTCAACGACCCACACTTGTACGAGGTAACTACCACGCTTTCAAGCAACAATGGTACTTTATCCACCGACAAAGTACATTCTTATTTTGGAATGCGTAAAATATCAGTAGTCAATCTGCCCGGCACCAACTACCCCTATATCGCCCTCAACAACGAGCCGATTTATGTACAGCTCACCCTCGACCAGTCTTATCACCCCGAAGGTTTTTACACTTTTCCAAGCGATGAGTTCATGCGCAATGAAATCAAGATGGCCAAAGACATCGGACTCAATGGTATCCGTACTCACATCAAAATAGACATACCCCGCAAACTTTACTGGGCTGATAAATTGGGAATGTTGGTCATGGCCGATTTGCCTAACTTCTGGGGCGAACCCACTCCCGAAGCCCGTGCCGAATCTGAGCGAACCCTCCCCCGCATGATCAAACGCGACTTCAACCACCCTTCGATTTTTTCGTGGGTGATTTTCAACGAAACTTGGGGCTTACGTACCAAGGTGCAAGAAAATGGCAAAGAAGTCAATAAATACCTCCCCGAAACCCAACAATGGGTAGTACAAATGTACCGAAAAGCCAAAGCCCTCGACCCTACCCGACTCATAGAAGATAACTCCATCTGCTGTGGAGCAGGCCATACCGAAACCGACATCAACTCTTGGCACGAATACCTCCCCGGCTATGCGTGGGAAGCCTATCTCAAAAACCTTACGTCAAAAACCTTTGAGGGGTCAGAATTTAACTTTGAAAAAGGCTTCAAACAAGGCAAAAACCAGCCTAACATCAACTCTGAGTTTGGCAATGTATGGGGCTATCAAGGAAGTACCGGCGACGTGGACTACACTTGGGACTACCACCGCGCTATCAATACTTTTCGGAAATACCCCCTCGTAGCTGGCTGGCTCTATACTGAACATCACGACGTGATCAACGAATGGAATGGCTACTGGAAATACGACCGTAGTCAAAAATTCACCGGCTTGAACGAAGTCGTGCCGGGCATGAGCCTCAACGACCTCCACGCCGACATCATGATTACGACAGGCCAAGACATCTCCAAAAGTGTCCGCCCTACCGAAGTAGTACAAGTACCGCTCACTCTCTCGGCCATGACAGGCCGCACAGATTTGGGCAACGAACTCACCTTGAAGGTTGATTTATACGGTTGGGACGCTTTCGGAGGTGAGAAACAATGGCAGAGTTTCACACAAAAACTCCCTTACAGACCGTGGATACAACAAGAGTTGTCGCCGCTGTACATCATCATGCCTACCGAAAAGTCAGTAGCTATCTTATCGCTGACGCTGCTCGATGCAAAGGGTAATATTTTGAGTCGCAATTTCAACAGCTATATCATCGAAAAACCACAGCCTACAGAGCAAACCACCGAAGTTGGCACACGACTGCACTTTATGAGTATTGACCCCAAGTCTTTCAGCAATGCCCAATGGTCGCTGAAGCAATGGAACGTACTCGACGGCCTCAAAGTAAACGGTGCGGGCAGTGGCTTTTTTGAGTATCGTATCAAATGGCCCAGCGAACTCAACACCACCGACATCATGGGCGCATCGTTTGTGATGGAAGCCTCTGCCAAGCAGTTGTTTGGCAAAGACAAAACAGGTACTGCCATGGCCTCCGACGGAGACTATATGCTCGGCAAAGGACTCAAAGATCCCAGCCTCAACCCCAACGCTTATCCCCAAACCGACGAAACCAAATTTCCGAGTGAGGTGGTGCTAAGTTTCAATGGAGTGCCAGCAGGCAAACAAACTCTCCCCGACGATCCTGCCGACCACCGAGGCATACTTTCGTGGCACTACCAGCCCCAAGACCGCAAACTGCGCGAAGCCGGTAGCTACGGCTACAAAATCGTAGTGGCCGTACCTACTGAAGCTCTCCAAAAAGCCAAACAAACTGGCGAAGTGGTGATTAAAATGGCCGTAGAAGGCAATGGCGGCTTAGCTATTTATGGCGAAAAATTTGGCCGCTACCCCATGAACCCCACAGTGATTGTGAAGACAAAGTAGTAAAACCCTAACTTATCCCAAATTTTTTAGAAGTTGTAAAAATCAACTTATTGAAAAAAACAATCAACATTAGAAAAACATTATAGGTTTTAACCTTGTTTTCGATTTATTGTATTATCCAAATAAAATAATGCAATTAATTGTGTAAATTTTGACTTCAAAATACTCTATCGGGGCGTTTATTCCAGATTTCTTTTCAACTCGGGCTATTTTAACATTAAGTAGAATCTACTATTTGTGATGCTTTCAGAATTAACAGTTAAACAAAACCTATCTATTCACTTTTCAAACCTTTTATTGCTTATGAACAAACCCTATTTCAACCCAATCAGTAAAACATTGATTGTGGTGCTGTTGTGCTTGTGGAGTACAGCAACTTTTGCACAGCGAAAGATTACTGGTAAAATCACCGATTCAGAGGCTGGTACAGCCATGCCAGGTGTAACAGTGTTAGTCAAAGGTACAAATGTAGGTGCTACCTCCGACAACAACGGCATGTACTCAATCAGTGCTCCCGACAATGCCACGTTGGTTTTCTCGTTTGTGGGGTACTTAGCGCAGGAAATCCCAGTAGGTAATCGTAGTACTATTGACCTTGCCCTCGCACCCGATGTCAATTTGCTCAATGAAGTTATCGTAACGGGCTACACTTCGGAGCGCAAGAAAGACATCATCGGCTCGGTGGCGGTGGTCAATACAAAAACCACACTTCAGCAGCCTTCATCAAACATTGGCAATATGCTTCAAGGGCGTGCGGCCGGGGTTACGGTGAGTGGAACCGGTGCTCCCGGTGCAGCGGCTAAGATTCGGATTCGGGGTTTTACCTCATTCGGTAATAATGACCCCCTCTACATCATTGACGGTGTACCTACTGATAATGCTAACTCCCTTAACCCTCAAGATGTAGAGTCTATTCAAGTATTGAAAGACCCTGTGTCGGCTTCGATTTATGGTTCGCGTGCTGCCAATGGTGTGATAGTCGTTACTACACGTCAGGGAGGTGCCAAAACCGAAATTTCTTATGACGGTTATTATGGGTTACAATCTATCCCCAACCGCGCCTATCCACGTTTGTTGGATACCCAAGGCTATTATGAGTTCTTGCAACGTTCTTTTCAAGGTGCTGGTATTCCTTTCCGTAGCTCAATTTTCCAAAATGGAATTCCTCAATTCTTAGTTACCAGTATGGACGTACGTGTTCGTCCTACCGATGGTACCAACCCAGATAGAAGTCGCTATTTTGTAGATCCTATGACTGGAAACAATACTTACCAAATCTATGAAACAAGCCCGGGTACAGACTGGCACAGAGAGATTACACAAACAGCACCCGTACAAAGCCATCAAATTACGGCTACTGGTGGCTCTGATAAAGGAGCTTACTCTTTAGGTTTGAACTATTTTGGCTCCGATGGGGTGTTTAAATTGACCCACATGGATCGTGTAACATTGCGCGCCAACACTCGCTTCAAACCCACCAAATGGCTAACGGTAGGCGAGAATTTCCAAATGGCCTTCACAAGACAGCGTGGTAGCAGCGGAAACCCATTCGATTTGGGGGGTGGTTTGGATTTCGCTGGCGAAGGCAACCCTTGGGCGCAAGCCTACCGCATGGTACCCTATCTGCCTGTTCGTGATATCAATGGCAACTGGGCGGGTAATGGCATTGGCGAATCAGGAAATGGTACCAACCCAGTAGCTGCCCTGCATCGTGCTGCCGACAACCGCTTTGTAGGTTTCAACTTCTTTGGTAACGTCTATGCACAAATCCAGTTGATGAAAGACCTTACTTTTTCGTCTTCTTTTGGAATTGACCAACGTATTGGCAATGGCTGGAATTTTACTTATGTAACTTTCGAGCGTGCCGAAAATCAACGTAACAATATTTTTAGCGAGTATTTCTTCCGAGGAGGTTCTTGGACATGGACTAATAGTTTGCAGTACCAGAAAACAATCGGAAAGCACAACTTCAAGCTATTTGGTGCTACTGAATCTATATTGGAGCAATTCAGAAGTATCAATGGCTCACGACAAGACTATGATTTCAACGACCCTTCTTTCTGGTCGCTCAATACCGGTAAAAACCTACCACAGAACGGAGGTGCTCCAAGTACTCCTCGCGCACTGTATTCAGTTTTTGGTAAAGCCGAATATCAGTTCAACGATAAGTACTTGTTTAGTGCTACAGTACGTCGCGATGCGTCTTCGGTGTTTGGGCCAGAAAATCGTGTCGGTGTATTCCCGGCATTTGGGGTAGGCTGGCGTATTTCGGAGGAGCCTTTTATGAAATCTCTCACAGCGGTTAGTGATTTGAAACTACGTGGAGGCTGGGGACAAATGGGTAGCCAACGCAACGTGGCGGCCTCCAATGCCTTCTCTTTCTTCTCTGCCAACTTATTCAGTACCGCTTACGACATCAGTGGTGGCAATGGCCTGCCTGTCATTGGGTTTAGACCAGCCGTAGTAGGGAACCCTGGCACTAAATGGGAAGCCGCAGAAATGGTCAATATCGGTTTGGACGGTAGTTTGTGGAATGGTAAACTCAACTTCACAGCAGAATTTTTCAACAACACTACTCGCGACTTGCTCGTAGATCGTCAGCGTAATGGCCTCGAACCCAACGTAGGGCAGCCTCGTATCAATGTGGGAACTATGCTTAACCGTGGTTTTGATGCAAGTATATCCACAAGAGGAAACATCACTCGCGATTTGAGCTACGATTTTGGCTTTACTTTCACTCACTACATCAATAGAGCAGTACGGATTGATGCAGAAGGTGTATCAGCCATCAACTTTGGTGCAGGCCGATTGGGCAATATGCAGCGTGTAGAAGCTGGGCAACCACTTTCTTCATTCTGGGGTTGGATTGTTGATGGTATTTTCCAAACTCAAGCAGAAGTAGATGCTCATGCAGCCATGTCTTACAAGCGTGTAGGCTCTTGGAAAATACGTGATGTAAACGGTGATGGCGTAATCAATGCTGGCGACCAAACTTGGATCGGAAACCCCATTCCTAAATTCCAGATGGGAGGTGATATTATCTTGAAGTACAAGAATTTTGATTTCCAGACTTTCTTATTTTGGAACTATGGCAACGACATCTTCAACTACACCAAATGGTGGACTCACCTTCGTGGTTTCGTAGGTGGTGTTGATCGTGCTGTACTCGAAGATTCTTGGACTCCACAAAACCCCAATGCCCGTTTGCCTATCTTGAATGCCAACGACAACTTCTCAGGAGTGATATCAACCACTTATTATGTTGAAAAAGGTTCATTTTTGCGCGCACGTCAAGCACAGTTGGGATATACCTTCACACCATCGTTGGCACGCAAATTAGGTTTGAGCCGTGCGCGTGCTTATCTACAAGCACAAAACTTATTTACGATTACCAATTATAGCGGACCAGACCCTGATATTGGTATCCTCGGTGGTAGCGACTTGCAAATGGGGGTTGATCAATTCCGTACACCCGCACCCCGTACCATCATTTTTGGTTTCAATTTTGCCTTTTAACAAAACCTTTTGATTTCTCAATAAGTTAGAATCACAAAAAATTTTTTAACGATGAAAAGACAAATAAGAAACATTCTATTGACCTTAGGTGTCATAGGTATTTTTACTGTTTCGTGCAAAGAAACTTTCTTAGAACGCCCCCCTCTTGGAGCTATTTCTGAAAATGCCATCGCTAACGCTACCGGCGTAGAAGGCTCTTTGATAGTAGCTTATCGTACCCTGACAGGCAACAATGTAGCAGGCTGGTACACCAGTCCAAAGAACTGGCTTTGGGGAGGTATTCGCTCTGACGATGCTTACAAGGGGACTGAAGCCTCTGACCAAGGTACAGAAATCAACCCTGTGGAGCGTTTTGAGGTTTTACCTAATAGCCCTTCTGTTACCAACAAATGGAGAGCCATTTATGATGGAGTAGGTATGGCCAATATCGTATTGCGCCAGTTGGCTCAAGCCAGAGATATTCCACAGGCACAAGCTACGCTTATCACGGCACAAGCTCGTTTTTTGAGAGGTTTTCATCACTTTGAGGGCAAACGTTGTTTCAACAAATTACCCTATGTTGATGAAACCATTGTTTCTACTGAACAATACCAATCCTTAACTAACGAGGCTGATATTTGGCCTCAAATCGAAGCGGATTTGAAGTTTGCCTATGACAATCTGCCTAACACTTGGTCGCAGTTGGGTCGTGTTAACAAGTGGGCAGCCGGTGCATTTCTTGCCAAAGCTTTACTTTATCAAAAGAAGTATGCCGAGGCCAAAACTATTTTTGATGCCATCATAGCCAATGGTGTTACCAACAGCGGCCAGAGATATGGACTCCAGCCTGACTTCAAAGATGTATTCAGAGGGGAGCATGAAAATGGGAGAGAAATGATTTTCACAATTCAATACACTGTGGGTGATGGCACTGGCGGTGCCAATAGCAACAAAGATGCCGAACTCACCAACCCTCACAACGACGGCCCAGTAGGCTGCTGTGGTTTCTATCAGCCTTCCCAAACTTTAGTGAATGCTTACAGAACGGAAGGTGGTTTACCTTTGATAGAAACTTTCAACACAAAAGATGTACGCCAGCATGAATCTCACCCCAACAATTTCCCCGATCGAGATGGTCCTTTCGATCCGCGCTTAGATTATACTGTTGGACGTGTGGGTATCCCTTACAAAGATTATGGTATTGCCCGTGCTTCTTGGATACGTAATTTGGCCAATGGTGGGCCATTCCTTCCCAACAAGCACATTCAATGGCGTGATGAAGTAGGTAGATTCTATGTAGCAGGTGGTTGGGGTCAAGGCCAACTTGGTAAAAACCAAATCATCATGCGCTATGCTGATTTACTTTTGATGGCTGCGGAGTGTGAGGTAGAACTCAACAACCTCAACAGGGCGCGCGAGTACGTCAATCTCGTCCGCGACCGTGCTGCCAAATCAACGGTAGTAAGAGATGGTGCCAATCCTGCCTCCAACTATCAAGTAAGCCTTTATACCCAACCATGGACCAATCAAGCCGTAGCTCGCAATGCGGTACGCTTTGAGCGGTTTTTGGAATTGGCCATGGAAGGGCATCGCTTCTTTGATTTGGTACGCTGGGGCATTGCAGAGCAGACCATCAACGCTTTCTTTGCCAAAGAATCTAAAATACGTACTCACTTGGCAGGGGCTAGATTCCGTACTGGCAAAGATGAATATTTACCAATACCGGAATTTGCTATACTCCAAAGTACCATACAAGGTCAACCTCGCCTACGTCAAAATCCGGGATATTAATCTTTTTTTAATTGCCAAAAAAGCAGAGTGGATTTCATCTACTCTGCTTTTTTTGTAGGTTACTTTTTCTTGCTTTGAAGTTTATTCTTCAAAATCAACAGTGAAGTCCCTCTTTCTTTCCATTGATTATAAACATGAGTGGGTACTTCCAAAGGGGTATTGATACAAGAGCCTAACAATATATCCTTATCAAAATCCCCATCAGCATCAAAGGATTCCATGACCAACCAACGCCCCACATTCGTTTGGGGTGATGCAAAAGGCACAAACCCGTTTTTATCTTCATTCCTAATAAATACAACATTGTTATACCGCGCTTTTGTATAGTCGGCAAAGTAAGCAATGGCTACCAAATCCAAATCACCATCTTGATCAAAATCTCCGGCCATTACTTTTGTGCAACCATACATTGGGAAGAAAAAAGTTTCTTTAAATTGATTTTTGCCGTCATTTAGAAAAATCCTAATACCATGATAGGGCTTTAAGATAATTGAGTAATCGCCGTTGTCCCCCTGTGCTGTGATGATGTCCAAATCTCCGTCTTTGTCAAAATCAACTACTTCCATGTAGCTACTCCCATACGAGGGCGGAAACCGTATGACTTGTTGCATATCCCAACGCCCCGAAGGTTTGTTATAAAAAATAAAAACACCTTCATTGCCTTGTGCCATAAGTATCATTACATCAAGGCGACCATCACCGTCAAAATCGGCCAAATGACTTTGCAGTGCTCCGGGTAAGTTAATCAAAATTTTCTCTTGATAAGTTTGATTGATCTGTTGCTCATACAACGAAAGTTTACCCGTCAAATACCCAAAGCTACTTATCAAGAAATCATTACGGCTATCATTATTGAAATCTGCTTCAGCAAAAAATACAGGCCGCTGCAAGCCGGCAATGATCGGCAGTGTAATCCATTGTGCTTGGGGGTTCATCTCATACAGTTTCCCTTCGTAGCTGTTGTTGGGTTCCATAAAACCCATCGTCGCGACGTTTATCTTATCTTCAGATGCTATTTTTAGATGCGAGGGCGCACTCTCAAACTGGTGTTCGTACAGGCTTTTCCAGTCTTTCAGCACTTGTAGTTTCCCTTCTCTATTGCCCAAATACAATTTTTTTTGAGAATCCTCAAAATGTATCATCGTCAAACTTGGCTGACTTCTGAAAGGAGCAACTTCAATATCAAAAACTTCTTCTAAAGGGCGAAACTCGTGAGGAATCATTTTTGGAAGGCTATTAGGTGCATTTTCTGTGTAGTATTCTACAATCAGTTTCCAAGTACTTTCGCTCAACATCGGAGAGGGAGCGATTGCCCCTGATGCTTTGATAGCTTCAATATCTTCAAAGGGCTGTCCTTTCAATAACGAATCTAAAGGAGTCAATCCCAGCCAAATCGCCATTTTGGGCAAGACACTTTCTCGCCATGTTTTTTTATCTAAAAGTTCAGGTGCAGGAAATTGATGGCATGAGCCGCAATAGGTTTTGGCAACCAGAGAATTATTGGATTCTTCACATGAGAAGATGAAAATACAAATCCAAATAATACCAACTAATACAAATAAAATTTTCGGAGGAAAATACCCTTTAAAATTTAGCTTTTTAAATCGTTCACTCATTTGAATAAGCATTGACTTCTGATATATCGTTGTTTGAAACTATACTTAAAAATGAGCTTTACAGTATGCACAAATTAGGCTTAAATGTAATGACATACTCAGCGATTCTCTTACGAGAGAATCAATAAAAATAGAATATTTAAATAGCCTCGTAAACTCTCTGACAGTTACTTTAGCATTTCTCCAAAACCACAAAATCAAACGCCACGGCGTGCTTTTCGTCGGGGGGGTGAGCGATACGGCTTACTTCTCGCCAGTTTTGTGGGGTGTCTAAATAAAAAAAAGCATCACCTTCAAAATCAGCTTTGACTTCGGTCAAGTAAATCGTATTGGCCAATGGCTCTGCCAAACGATAAATTTCTGCTCCACCGATGATGAAGGCTTCTACACTTTGGGTTTGACGTGCTGCTTCGATAGCTTCTTCTAACGAATGAGCTATCAATACCCCTTTCTGCTGCCAAGTTTTACTTCGTGTGATGACTATCGAAGTACGATTGGGCAGAGGCTTACCAATAGACTCAAAAGTCTTGCGTCCCATGATGACGGGGTGGCCTGTGGTGAGGCGTTTGAAATGCTTCAGGTCGTCTGGCAAGTGCCATATTAGTTGGTTGCCTCGTCCGATGGCTCCGTTTTGGGCTACCGCTACTACAATAGAGATTTTCATCATCAAGGTTTAGGAGCCGATTTGGGTGCTAAGGAATTGATCCACGCGGCTATTTTGAGTGCGTCGGCGCGGGGTACTTGCGGCATGGGAGCCATAGGCGTAGCATAATCGGGCCAGTTTTGAGGTTGTGGGTTATAAATCAAGTCCACAATCTTCTCATTGGAGTATTTGCGCTTGGCTACTTCTGTGTATGCAGGCCCTACTTGACGTTTGCCGACGGCATGGCACGCCAAACAAGTATGCTTGGCCAAAAGAGGCTGGATTTCCTCGTTAGTAGGGACTTTGGCGTTGCTGGCGGTGGCTTTGGTAGTAGTGGGCTTGGCTTCAGGCGTTTTGGTTGTAGCGGTAGGCGTAGATTTGGTGCTGATGTCGGCGAGTTTGAGTTTTTCGCCGTCGGGGAGTTGATTGAGCGTATAGTAAGCTGTAGGGTGCACCAGCGACCAATACCGCCCTGCCGAGCGCACGCCCTCCAATTTGATTTCGTGTACGTAAGCCTCGCGGAGATTGTCCACTACGATACGTGCTTTGAGTCCATCTTCCGATACTTTTACACCTTTCACAGCGCATTTGGCTTCATTGATGGTAGGACTACCATACACAGGGTGATATTTGTACGTAAAACTCCGAATAGCGTAAGAGGCCAAATTTTGAGCAGATTTTTGATCTACGGGCATCGTAAATTCTACCTCGAAGCCATCGGGCATGGCGCGTACTGCTTTCATCTCAAAAGGAGTTTTGCCCGTCCAAACCAATCGCTGCAAGCCTTGATTGGCATCGCCGGCACTTCCCCAGCCACGGTTGGTTTCGCCTATGTACATCGAGCCGCCATCATTGGCCCATGCCATTCGTAACACTCCCGACTGAAACCCCGACCGAAAATCGAAAGCAGCCCCTTGGTATTCGCCTTTGACTTTCTCCAAAAAGACCCTCATCACTTTACTCTGGCCTTGGTCGCCTACAAAAAGCTGCCCTGCAAAAGGGCCAAACTTTCCGCCTGTTTCGTCCACTATGATTTCGGCATTAGAAATCCCTAAAATACCATGCGGCAGCCAAACTGCCGGGAGTTGAGTGTCGGGGTATTTCTTTTTCAAATCGGCCAAAGTCATGGCTTTTTCGTTTTGAATATTTTCGGGCTTGATGGCACGTCCGTCTTTGTCGCGTACTTTGCGTGGGTCGGTACTGGCATAGATTTGTTCTTGGGTAAGTTTGACGGGCGAATTGGCCATTTCCTTCGTCCATCTCAGCCCTGCGGGGTGTCCCATGAATGCCCCCTTTTTGACGTGCCATATTCCCCCAGACCCAATCCAGTCGCCTTGGTTGTCGTCATAAAACAACTCACCTTCAAAAATCCCCAGCCCGCAGGGAGAGCGTACCCCGGTAGCCCACGGCTCAATTTGTCCGTCGGGTTTTACTTTATAAATCCAGCCCCGCAGGGGTCGGCGGCTTTCGCCCGCCCACCACTCTTCGTCGCCAAAGGCCACATTGCCACTCACAAAATACGAGCCATCGGGAGCTATTTTGGGGCCGTAACTATATTCGTGATAGTGCGCCGAAAGCGGCCAAGCAGCGATCGTTTCGTAGCTGTCGGCTTTGCCGTCGTGGTCGCGGTCGGTGAGTTTGGTGAGTTCGCCACGCTGTGCGCATATCAGCGAGCCATTTTGATACACCAATCCCAGAATCTCATGAAGTCCTGACGCAAACTTTCTGAAGTACGGCTTCGCGCCTGTTGGGTTTTCGATGATCCAGACATCGCCCCGCCTTGTGGCTACAGCCAAACGCCCGTCGGGCAGTACGGCCAACCCACCCACTTCGAGCAAGATGCCTTCGGGGACGGGTGGAGTTACGATTTTGTAAAAATCTTCTTCGGTGGGCGATTCTTGCGCCCAAAGTGAGCAGCAGAAAATAAAAGCGACAAAAAGACTAAGGATACGTTTCATGGGTTGAAAGTCTGGAATTGAAGTTTCAAAAATAGCAAACAATCGGCAGTTGTTGGCCTTCCAGCGATTTTTTTACAACTTGCGTTCAGTTAGCAAACCAAAATAGCAATGGAAATCCCACTCAAAATACCAACCATGGACGCATTTTCTGACCAAGAATTGGTGGCTTTTTGTTTGGCCAATCCCGATTTGCGCGTGGAGCGGGACGAAAATGGTCTGTTGTATATTCATTTAATACCCTATGTGTCGCCTACTCATTTATTGACAAGTTCAAATAATAGCGAACTGAATACTGAAATAGGCCTTTGGAATCGCCGTACCAAAGCTGGTAAAGTGATTGACTCCAACGGTGGTTTTTTCTTGAACGACAAATCCATGAAAGCCCCTGATGTAGCTTGGATTCATCGAGATAGATGGGAGGCATTGAGTAAATCAGAGAAACATTCCTTCCCATATCTCGCACCTGATTTCATCATTGAACTCCAATCAGATTCTGACAACCTCGACAATCTGAAACACAAAATGGAAAAATGGATACTCAATGGTGTAAGACTGGGGTGGTTGGTTGCTCCAAGTGAGCGGCAGACATACATCTATCGCCAAAATGGGACAGTAGAAACCAAGCCTTTTGCCGAAAAACTTTATGGTGAAGATGTACTGGAAGGTTTTGAAACAGTACTGGCGGATATTCTTGAATTTTAAAATGGCACTATGAAAATCCTTGTTTTTGTCAAAACCTTCGCCAATCATACGCTGACTTTTATTTACAACGAACTCACCGAACTGGCCAAAACTCACCAAGTGAAGGTTTTGACCTGTGAGCGTCGAAACGCCGAATTGTTTCCGTTTGATGATGTAGTAGAGATTCCTTTTGAATCCAACGAGCGATTGGCCAAAATACGCTACAAAATCCAAACGATGGATATAGAGTTGGGATTCAAGAGTTTGGGGTTTCGGCGCAAAATCCGTAAGCTGATAGACGAGTTTCAGCCCGATGTCATACATACGCATTTTGGTTGGGAATCGTGGTTGTTTTTGCTCAATTACAAGCCGACTGACCGCCCCGTATTCATCAGTTTTCATGGTTTCGATGCTTCGCACAAACTGCGCTCGCCACGCTATGTACAAACCCTCCAAAAAATCCTCGACCGCCCCAATGTCTATCCGATTTTTGTATCGCACTTTATGCTACGACAAGTAGAGGGAGCATTGGGTCGAGCGATTCCGAAAGCCAAAGTGTTGTACTATGGTACCGACGTTGAGTTTTTCAAACGTAGCGTTTACGACTTCCCCCGCAACCCGCTCATTTTCTTGCAGGTGTCGAGTTTTGTTGCCAAAAAAGGGCATGAGTTTACGATACGGGCGTTTGCTCAATTCTTGAAAAGGATCGAAAATGAAGGTTTTTATCAAAATGCTGCTCCAGAGCCTACCCTTCCTCCGCTGTTGATGTTGGCAGGCGATGGCCCTTTGCGCAAACCCATGCAGCGACTCGTTGAGCAGTTGGGCATTGGCGAATCGGTGCGATTTGTAGGTTTGGTGAATAAGCAACAAGCCAAAAACCTCATGGAGCGAGCGCATGTATTTGTACATCATAGCATCACCTCCAAGCCTGTGGGCGATATGGAGGGTATCCCCAACGCCCTCATGGAAGCAATGGCCATGGAGCTGCCAGTACTCTCGACGCTTCATTCGGGCATACCAGAATTGATAGAGGAGGGGGTTCATGGTTTTTTGGTCGCCGAAGAAGATACCCAAACGTATGCCCATCGTATGTACGAGGTGATGAATTGGGGTTTTAAGCCTGAAAATCGAGCTAAAATCGAAGCCCAATTTGAGAAAAGCCGACACGCCCAAACATTGGAGAAGTACTATGTGGAGGCTCAAAGTTTATCACTACCTATCCGATAAATGAATCAAAAAAAACTCCTCTTTTATACCAAAATGAACTTCGGTATCGCTGCCAACGGCGGTATCAAGAAAAAGGTATTCGCTCAAGCCAATGCTCTTGGTGAGCATGGCTTTGAGGTAGATACCCTATTTTTTGAACATCAAACCATCAAAATAGAAGGTAGCCACCAAAACTTAGCTTTTCATCAGCCTTCCAAACTCGGCTTTTTACGCTTTTTGTATGGAGGCTTTTTGTCGGTGATAGACATTCGTCAGTATGATTTTGTGTATGTACGGCATTTTCTGACCAATCCGCTGTTTTTGTTGATGCTGTGGCGAATGAAACGCAAGCACCCCCGCCTCAAAATTTTCATGGAGATACCTACCTATCCTTATCGTTTTGAGTTTGATACGATGCCATTGGTCAAAAAAATAGAGCGTTGGGCCGACTCTTTATGCACCCCTTTTTTTCGGTATTTCCTCCATCGTATCGTTACGTTTTCGAGTCAAGATAAAATCTTTGATATTCCGACCCTCCGCACCGACAACGGCATAGACATTCGACAGTTCGCCTTGCTCGCCCCCGCCCCCTTCGATGGTAGCACGCTGCATCTACTCGGATTGGCCAATGTGCAGCGATGGCACGGCTTAGACCGACTCATCGAAGGTTTGAAAAATTATGAAACACAAAAAAATGAAGTCCGAGTAAAGCTACACGTGGTAGGCGAAGGGAGCGAGTTGCCTAAACTAAAAACCCTTGTCGAAAAATACGGGTTGCAGGAGGCCGTGGCTTTTCATGGATTTTTGTCGGGCGATGCCCTGACGACCATGTTTCGGCAGTGCCATGTCGGGATAGGGAGTTGTGGAATGCACCGCATCAATGTAGCCAAAGGCGAAACCTCCGCCCTCAAGTCGCGAGAGTATGCGGCACGAGGGCTGCCCTTTGTGATTGGCTACGAAGATCGTGGCTTCCCGTCGGATTTCCCATTTCTGCTGCAAGTTCCTGCCGACGAATCGGCCATTGACATCGAAACCGTCCTTGATTTTTACCAAAAAGTACGACAAACCCCCGACTACGCCCTCCAAATGCACCAATACGCCCGACAGCACTTGACTTGGAAAGCTAAAATGGAGAAAGTGGTGGAGGCGTATTTGTCTGATGAAAACTAAAATCCGTGCTAAAATGCCTTTGCCCACTTGTGTCGTTACGATTCCTGTTTATAAAGCCGTGCCTTCCGAATCGGAGAAGGTTTCATTGAGGCAGGCTGCCAAGATTTTGCATCGCTACGACATTTGTATTTTTTGCCCGGCTTCGTTAGATGTTTCCATTTATTTAGAAATCTGCCCCAAGGCACAGGTAGTTCGTTTCGACGATGCTTATTTCGAGGGTATCGAAGGCTACAATCGGTTGATGTTTTCGCCCAAGTTTTACCGTACTTTTTGGAAGTATGATTATTTGTTGATTTATCAGTTGGACGCTTATGTTTTTCGAGATGAACTGCTCGACTGGTGCCAACGTAGCTACGATTATGTAGGCGCACCGTGGGTCATACCACCGCCCCTGACCAAAAAGCCAATCGTCAATCTCCAAAAGTGTTTTGTAGGGCGTGTGGGCAATGGTGGCTTATCGCTTCGGAGAGTCAAATCTCATTATCGAAATGTAGTGTTTTTTAGGCCGTTGTTGCGTTTTTTTCTCAAAAACGAAGATATGTTCTGGGGGTTGGCGTTGTATTTTTTAAATCCCTTTTTTCGCCGTCCTTCTGCCGATGAGGCTCTTTATTTTGCTTTTGAACTGGCCCCCAAACAATGCTACGAGAAAATCGGCCAGCTACCCTTTGGAGTACACGCTTGGCAAAAATACGAGCCAGAGTTTTGGGGAGCATTGATTGATGCCCCCAAAAACGACTGAACAATTTTATACCTGTTTTAAAGGGGTTGGCAAATAAAACCAAATATGTTTCTTATTGACTATCAATGAGTTAGATAGATAACTTTTTGAAAACATATTAGGTTTGAGTACAAATAAAGATGGGGTTCAACAAAAGCACAAAGAAGCAAAATATCGTTAGGTTATGATAGTTTGTGCTTGGCCATATACTGCAAATAACGCACGATTTCGTCGAGTTCTTTGTCAGATAAATGCCCAACGGCAGGCATTTTGCAATCGTGGCGGAAGGAGGCAGGGGCTTTGATGAATGCCTTGAGGTCGTCGGGGCTGCGCCAATATTCGGTTACATTTTTGGGGTAGTTGAGTTCGGGTCCCATTTTGCCGCCTACTTTATTGAGGGCATGGCAGGTGAGGCAGTTGATTTTAAAAAGTTCAAAGCCTTTCACTACCGTATCATCTTCTTTTGGAAAAAGCACCGCCAGTTCTTCAGAAGCTGAAGCCAAGCTGATTCTGACCAAATTGTAGGGCCATTTGAAGCTATAATCTTTGGGCGATACATCGGTATAAACCACATAAAAAGGTGCTACTTTCATGTCATGGCCGTCTTTTTGGGCATTGATCCAATCCTGCCCTGCGGGTGCGTCTAAGTCTGACAGTGCTAAGTAGGCTTTTTTACTCAATATTTTCTCCAAAGCCATCGAAGGGTTGTAGCCGTCTTCACATTCAAAAACGATTTGGGTATGATGTGAATCCAAATTTCGATAGGCTGGCAAAAACAAATCCAAAATCTGACGGAAGGGAACTGCACGATACTTTTTTTCTTTGAAAAATACGGGGTCATAAGCTATCGTAACAACTTCTGCCTGTGGAAATTGGGATTTTAGATCTGATAAATAAATGCTCATGGAGTCTGATTTTATAGCCATACTTGTCGAATCTTGTGTACTATCACTGTTTTGTTGGGAAGTATTTTGATGGCTGCCCGTACAAGCTACAAGATTGAGCAAAAGCATGAAGCATATCGCACATTGAAAGAATCGGACAGTTCCATTGAATCCGTGTCCAATCCTTAGTATCCGTGAACGAATAGATACAAAACGCATGACTATCTTATTTTAGAAAAATCAGTAGCTTTCATATACACCGACTCTACTTTGGCCGCTAACTTGCCATTGACTTCGGAGGCATCACGTACTTTAATCCAAGCTGGGTCTGTACGAAACGTATCGAAAGATTTTTTGCCCGCTTCCTCGCTCTCGTGCGACAAGATATAGATGAGCATATCGTCGCGGCCATCTACAGTCCAATAGGCCACGTTGGTCATGCCATGTTTTTTGAAGAGCTTCATTGTATGATTGCGAAAACGCGCCAATAAATCGGGCAATTTGCCAGCATTGGTAGTATAAGTACGGAGTTCAAAAACACGTTCTTTTTTACTCTTTTGAGGCTTGATTTTGGGCGAAAAATCGGTCGCATTCATAAAAATACTTTCGACTTTGGCCACGATTTTGCCACTTGCTTCCGACTCAGTGCGGACTTTGATCCATTCAGGGTCAGCCAAGAAGGCTTTCCAAGCGGCATCGCGGGCGGCACGGTCGGGGTATGAAAGTACATAGATGAGTTTGTTTTCTTCGTGCAGTGGTACCCAGTAGCCTATGTTGGTCATGCCGTGTTTTTCGAGCAGGCGGGTACTATGATTTCGGAAACGCTCCAAAAGAGCTTCCAAACGACCCGGCTCGGTATAATAAATACGGGTTTCGTAGCAGCGAGTATCTTGAGCTGTACCCACATAAGAAATCAGAAATAGCAGTAGGAGCAGTACTTTGTTCATGTTTTTAGTGATGTTTTGATTCAAAAGACACGTAGGGGTCAATTCTAAGTACCTTCTCATATAATAAGTTTTTACCAGCTTTTTGAGTATTGATTTTCAAGTGTTTGAGTATTATGGTCATTTTTTTGGGTAAATAATGAAAAATATACTTTCATTAGGGGGCGTTAAAAGAATATTTAGGAAATGATCTCTAACAAACAGCTATTAAAAATGAAAAAAACAAGAAAAGGAATTTTAATGTGTTTATTGATTGGAGTGGCCAGTTTTACTTTTGCCCAAGATTATCGAACAGCCGTAGGTTTACGAGCAGGGTATCCCGGAGGAGTTACTATCAAACATTTTACTAAACCAAACATGGCCATAGAAGGTATCATCGCTTCTCGCTGGCGTGGAGTGGGCTTAACGGGACTTATTGAGGGGCATACCCGTTTTTTGGGCATCAATAGACTCAATTTTATTTACGGAGCAGGTGGGCATATTTACTTTTGGGGAGAAGGCAGGAGAAACGCCAATCCTCATAATCGAAATGCTATCGTAGGAATAGACGGCATTCTGGGGTTTGAATATAACTTCAAAGCCATACCTATCAACTTGAGCATAGACTGGAAACCTACTCTCAACGTAGGCGTTGACAATGGTTTTTGGGGAGATGACGGAGCGTTTTCTGTTCGTTATTATTTCTAAATCAGCTTTTTGACCAATTTGAAATGGGTAGTCTGCAAACCGTAACGCTCATAGAAACGAATGGCATCGGTACGTTGTTGGTTGGGGGTTACTTCGAGGAGTAGTAACTTTTCGCGCAGTGCTATGGCTTCCAACTCCCTCAAAAGCAATGCTCCAACCCCTCGGCTACGATAATCGCTACTGACAAACAACTCTTGGATTTCGCCCACTTTGCCGCAATGGTGCAATAGACACTGTGCGTGAAGGCTACCGTAGCCGATGCAGAGAGCTTCATCAAAAGCCAAAATGTAATGGCAGTCAGGATTTTGAAGATTGCGAATGAAAATACTTTTGAAAATCTCAAAATCAAATACTTCTGACTCCAGTTCGCACAAAAAATCATAGATATAATTTACATCGGCAGCAGTAGCAGGGCGAAGGATTAACATCAAGTGTCCGTTTTAAAATTCTTGCAATACGTCCGATTCATATACAAGTATTCCCTTCAGATTGCTTGAGGTGATAGATACCATCGCTTTGGCTACTTTTTGGGCTTCTATAGCGCGGTATTTGGCAGGAATGACGGGTCGAAAAAGTTGGGAGAGTTTTTCGCCTATTTTTTCGCCTACTCGAGTTTCCGAACGCTCCCCCAGCAAAAGCGAAGGTCTGAAAATCAATAATGTTTCGTAGTCGAGTTGGCGAAGTGCCATTTCGATATCGCCTTTCACTCGATTGTAAAAAATACTTGATTTTGAATCAGCCCCCATAGCCGTAACAATCGCAAAACGCTTGGCTCCCTGTGCCAAAGCAGCTCGGGCTACTTCATAAGGGTAAGTATAGTCCACTTGGTAAAATGCCTCTTTGGAGCCTGCTTTTTTGATGGTAGTACCCAAACAACAATAGACATCATCGGCTTTTAATTCTGACGATAATTCAAGTTTGTTAAAATTGAGGATATGGTTGGTAAGTTTGTTGTGCTTTCGTGCCAAAGGACTACGTGTAACGGCCTTCACCTTACTGTATTTTTCGGAAGCCAAGAGTTCTGATAATACATGGCTGCCTACCAAACCTGAAGCTCCTACAAGGAGTGCGGTACGTTTTTCAATCATCACGAATGAGAAATAGATAGTGGTCTGTTTTGGGCTAATGTAAACATTTTTTGCTTACATCCAAAGATGCTCCACGAAATATTTTCCGAACCTCAAAAATCAAATTCAATGACATCAGGGTCATTGAGCAAGTGTTTGGTGAGTTTTTCGTGGTTGCGCTCGCGGCCTTGCACTATCCATGTGCCACTGATGGTATGGCCGATGCGTGTTTGAATGCCCCGCTTGGCATCAAGCTCCATTTCTTTGAAAAGCATTTCGTAATACTTGAGCGTTTTTTGCTGAAACTTACAGACGATTCGATAGTTTCGGATTTGGTTGCGTCGTTTGATGAGGTTTTGAACAGGTACCAAAATATATAGCACAAAAAGTACAATACCCGATGATACAGTGGCGATTTCGTAAAACCCACTGCCTACGCACATTCCGAGGGCGGCAGTAGCCCAAGCCGTAGCGGCAGTAGTGATGCCTACGACTCTGTTGTTTTCGCGGAAGATGATTCCACCTCCTATAAACCCAATCCCTGTAACGATATTGGCAGCGATGCGCCCCGCATCGCCACCTACTTTGATAGAAATCAACGTAAACAAAGTCGCACCGACGGCTATGAGCATCATCGTTCGCAGCCCAGCCGATTTGCTGTGATACTCTCTTTCGATACCAATCAATGCCCCCAAGCCTGCCGCTATGAGTAGTTTGAGAATATCTTCTGTCAGAAAAAGGGTCAAGTAATCATTCATGCGTTCATGAGTTCTTCGATTTCGTCGGCCTCGATAGGAATATGTGCCATGAGGTCTATGTTTCCCTCCTCGGTGATAAGGATATTGTTTTCAAGTCTGATACCGAGTTTTTCTTCAGGAATATAAATCCCCGGCTCACACGTAAACACCATGCCCGAAGCAAAGTGCCGGTATTTGTTGCCTACGTCGTGTACATCAAGTCCCAAAAAATGCGATGTCCCGTGCATGAAGTACTTTTTGTAAGCAGGCCAGTCGGGGTCTTGGTTTTCGATGTCCTGTTGGGTAATAAGCCCCAAGCCGAGGAGTTCACTTTCCATGATTTTGCCTACTTCGCGGTGATAGTCGTCCCAAAGATTGCCGGTAATGAGCATGGCACGAGCTTCTTTCAATACACGTAGTACAGCGTCATAGACTTCGCGCTGGCGTGGCGTAAATCGGCCATTGACAGGGATAGAGCGGGTGAGGTCAGCATTGTAGTTGGCGTATTCGGCGGCTACGTCCATGAGCAATACATCGCCGTCTTGGCAGGTTTGATTGTTTTGAATGTAGTGTAATACACAGGCATTTTTGCCCGATGCGATGATAGGCGTGTAAGCAAAGCCTTTGGAGCGACGACGCAAAAATTCATGGGCAAACTCGGCTTCGATTTCGTACTCCGCTACGCCGGGTTTGATAAATTTCAAAACCCTCAAAAAACCCTCATGGGTGATGTCAATGGCTTTTTGAATCAATACAATTTCTTGGGGTTGTTTGAACGACCGCAAATAGTGCATCAGCGGTGCCAATCGCTCCAATCGGTGCAGCGGGTATTTTTCTTTGAAATGAGCCACAAAACGAGCCTCGCGGGTTTGGGTGAGCGACTCGTTGCGGGTATGCTCATTGGCATTAAGATACACGTGTTCGGCCTCAAAAACCATTTGCCGAAAAATCGTTTCAAACTGCTGAAGCCAATGTACCCTTTGAATACCCGAAACGGCTTGCGCTTGTGCTTTGGTGAGTTTTTCTCCTTCCCACACGGCGATGAGTTCGCTGGTTTCGCGCACAAAAAGTACCTCACGGTATTTTTCGTCGGGGTGGTCGGGAAAAAGTACCAAAATCGTTTCTTCTTGATCTACTCCCGTCAGATAAAACAAGTCGGTATTTTGTTTGAAAGCCATCGTACCGTCGGCGTTAGTAGGCAGTACGTCGTTGGCGTTGAGAACGACCATACTCTTGGGCTTGAGAAGGCGATACAGTCGCTGGCGGTTGGTGATGAAAAGTTGTGGGTCTATGGATTCGTAGCGCATTTGTGAATAAATGATGAATAAATGATGAAATTTTACGTTTATTTTGCACTTTCTAATTCTAAAAAATCAGACGTTTTCTTAACATACTTACTTACCCCTTCATGAGAAAAATCAGTGCAGTTATTTTGCTATTTGGGTCTTTGCTGACTCCCGCTTTGGGGCAGACAAAGTACTGGATTTTTTTGAAAGATAAAAACCCACAAGATACACCGGCTATCTCGGCCAAAACCCTTCAAAATAGGCAACGGTTGGGGCTGACGCTTTTTGAGGCAACTGATTTGCCCCTAAGAAAAGAGTATCTCTCTGCACTTAGTGCAGTCCTTGAATCCTCTACCCATTTGCTGCATCATTCGCGATGGCTCAATGCCGTTTCGGCGCGGCTCACTCCTACCCAAAAAGAGCAGATTCAAAAGCTACCTTTTGTCGAAAAAATTGAGCCGATTGACGGGCATTTTTACATTGCCAAATCGCAGCCCTACGCTCGCCATGCACTGGCTCCTGTTATGACTCAAGTACAAGCCGAAGAGTTTCGGAAAATGAACCTAACGGGCAAAAATATTACGGTGGGGGTGATTGATGCAGGTTTTTTGGAAGCTCCTTCGAGCGATTTGCTCAAACATCTCTTTGAGGCCAATGCCATACTCGACCGTCGCGACTATGTAAATCCCAAACTTACTCAATCAGATAAATTTTATAGTACGCCCGAATCTTTCTCTGATTTTCATGGGACAGAAGTGCTGGGAGCTATCGCCGGGCAAAACCACAACAACCATACCCAACATGGCTTGGCTACCGATGCGACCTTTTATTTGGCTCGTACTGACCACGGCACCAGGGAGTGGCGCGGCGAAGAAGACAACTGGGTAGCGGCCATGGAATGGATGGACAGTCTTGGTGTGCGCCTCATCAATACCTCGCTGGGCTATGCCAAGGGCTTCACCAACCCTGCCGAAAACTATAAACCCTCTCAAATGGACGGTAAAACGAGTGTCATCAGTAGGGCTGCACAAATTGCTGTTGATCAAAAAGGGATTTTGCTGGTCGTATCGGCTGGCAACGAAGGGGAAGACCCCAACTGGCGTATCATTTCTACCCCTGCCGATGCTCAAGGCGTACTGGCAGTAGGGGCTACCAACCAAAAATTTTGGAATCGTATCGGATACAGTAGCATCGGCCCGGAGTTTTTGCCTTATCTAAAGCCCAATGTATCGTGCTTTTCGTTGTATGGGACTTCGCTTTCAGCACCCGTGATTACGGGCTTTGCCGCTTGTTTGATGCAAGCCGACCCAAGCCTTTCCAACAAACAAATCATGGAAATCATCGAAAAGTCTGCGCATTTGTATCCTTATGGCAACAATTACGTGGGCTATGGTGTACCGCTTGCTTCGAGGGCGTTGGCACTGCTACAAAATCCTGCCGAAGCCACCAACGTAACCTTCTCGCGAGAAATCAAAGCGACGGGGGGGCAGATGAGTTTGCGCCTGCCCGAAGCAGGGGAGATGGTGTCTGTGTTTCGCAAAAAAAATGCGACCCATGTCATCTCTCAAGAACTCATCCGCCTACGCGACGGCCAACTGACCCTCAAACGCCGTGAAGGAGAAAAACGCAGTACGATAGACCTAAAAAATGAAGTAATAGAAGTGATTTGGGAATAAAGACAGTAGTAGATTTCACAAAAAAGCCGCTGGGACTCAATAGACCGGCGGCTTTTTTATTAGACGTATGATGATAAAACGACGAAGTCGTACGAAAAGTTTTAGGTTTGAAAAATAATTCAATAGTTTTTCATAATATTTGAAAAATTTTCAATTCATGCGCCAAAGTACCATTTATGAAGTCAAGACCAGTTATATAGGTTCGCTCAATGCCCTGCGTGAGCGCGAACCCTTCGTGGTTTATTTTTCGAATCTCAAGAAAGCCATCGAAAGCATCAGTACGCAGTTGGCAGTCAATGGTTGGCCCGTCAAAATCAACTATTCGGCGGTATATCGAAGCCTGAAAGCCAAAGGCAAATACGTTTGTGATTTTGATGTAGGCGGCCTCAAAGTTTTCAGCTTGGTACTTACCCCCAAAACCCTAAACCCTCACCTAAGCACGCTGGGTATTGACGAAATGCCTATACTGAACTCAAAAAAATAAAAAAGTTTTGTATAAAATTGTGTTATATTTTTTGAGTGTAGGGGTGGGATACGCCTCAATGTCCAAAAGAAAAACCTTCTCAATATCCGCCTCGACAATGGGCTGTCGCCATATAATAAAGGCAATTTTTATGCTTCAGTAGGCGAAGCATTCTGAACTGGCTTCAACCCCAGTTTTTCACCTTGCGCCAACATGAAAGCAAAAGCAGGCGCGTATTCATTCGGAATGAGGCCGTCGAGTATAGCCTCTCTTATGGCCGTTTTGATTTCGCCAACTTGAGCCGAAGGAGCAATGCCAAATGTCTGCATAATGATTTCGCCGGTGATGACCGGCTGAAAGTTGCGGATTTGGTCGCGGGCTTCGAGGTCGTAGAGTTTTTGCTCTACTTTGTCAAAATTGGACAGATGTTTCTTGACTTTTTCGGGGTTTTTGGAGGTAATATCGGCACGACAAAGTGTAAGCAGGGCTTCGAGGTCATCGCCAGCTTCAAAGAGTAGCCTCCGTAATGCCGAGTCGGTGATGGTTTCTTTGGTAAGGGCAATAGGCCGCAGGTGCAGCCGCACAAGTTTTTGTACGAAGCGCATATTTTCGTTCATGGGAAGTTTGAGGTTACGAAAAATGCGCGGAGTCATACGTGCGCCCAGTTCCTCGTGTCCATGAAACGTCCAGCCGACTCGTGGGTCGAACCGCTTGGTAGCCGGTTTGGCGATGTCGTGCATGACAGCCGCCCAACGCAGCCACAGGTCGTCGGTGTTTTTGGCAATATTGTCCAACACTTGCAGCGTATGATAAAAATTATCTTTGTGGCCTTTGCCGTCTTGGTATTCTGCCCCCTGCAATTCTACAAATTCTGGAAAAATTCTTTTCAAAATACCTGCTTGGTGCAATAGCTTAAAACCATACGAAGGCACAGGCGAAAGAATGATTTTGTTGAGTTCATCTATGATTCTTTCTTTGGAGATAATATTTATACGCTCGGCGGTTTTGATAAGCCCCTCAAAAGTATCGGGTTCGATGTCGAAGTTGAGTTGCGTCGCAAACCGTACCGCCCGCATCATACGCAGAGGGTCGTCGGAGAAAGTAACTTCGGGGTCAAGAGGGGTCCGAATCAATTTTCGACGCAAATCTCTCACTCCCTCAAAGGGGTCTATCAAGTCGCCATAATCGGCGGTGTTGAGGCTGATACCGAGCGCGTTGATGGTGAAATCTCTACGGTTTTGGTCATCTTGGAGCGTACCATCTTCTACAATGGGCTTGCGCGAATCGCGCTGATACGACTCTCGCCTTGCTCCCACAAACTCCACCTCCCAGCCATCTACTACAAACTGTGCCGTACCAAAATTCTTGAATACATTGACATGGACTCCCAGCACTTTGGCTACAGCCTCAGCCAATGCAATCCCACTGCCTACGCATACGATGTCTATATCTTTGGAAGGACGACGCAACATCAAATCACGCACAAAGCCCCCAATCACATACGCTTCTATGCCGATTTGTCGAGCCGCCTCCGCTATTTTTCCGAAAAGAGGATTGGTGTCTAAAGTTTCTTTGAAATTCATACCAAAAGAATTTTTAAACCACAAAGGTACAAGGAATGTACGGGAACATTTTTGATTGTTTAGGGTTTATTCAATCAAAAAAGCAGCATCTGACATGGAAGAAATCATCAACAAAGTAGCCAAAAGTGGTCTTGTATCGCTCGATTTGGAAGAATTTTATCACCATGGAGAGCGGGTAGTTTATGATTTAAAAGACAACCTTTACATGGGGTTGATTCTCAAGGAGAAAGACTTTCGGGAGTTCTTGAAAAGCTACGATTGGAGTCAATACAAAGATAAAAACGTGGCGATTACCTGTACCGAAGATGCCATTATCCCGACTTGGGCGTATATGTTGCTCACCTTGTATTTAAGCCCTTTTGCCCATTGTGTAGTCTTTGGCGATTTGAACGATTTGGAGGAAAAACTTTTTTATGAAGCCCTCGACCGCCTACCGTTGGAGCAGTTTCGAGAGGCACGGGTAGTGGTCAAAGGGTGCAGCAAATACCCCGTGCCTACGGCGGCTTACGTCGAACTCACCCGCAAACTCCGCCCTGTAGTTCAAAGTTTGATGTTTGGCGAACCTTGCAGTACAGTCCCGCTTTATAAACGTCCGAAAGTAGCGACCGTTTCGTAGTTGGCCCTACTTCTGATTTTATCCAAAAACGTACTGAGAAGCCAGCATGGCCTGCGCCAGGGCGTTTTCATCAATCGCAAGTTCGACTCCCAGTTGATTCAACTCACTTACTACGAGTTCGGTGGCCATATTGCCCACGAGCTTATCTTCGGCCATAGGACAGCCTCCAAACCCCCGCACCGCACAGTCAATGCGCCTGACTCCCGCTTGATAAGCGGCCTTAACTTTTTTGGCTACATGGCTGGGTTTGGCGTGGAGGTGCGCCCCAAACTCGACCATCGGAAACTTAGCGATAAGGTGTGGGAATATTGTTTTGATTTGTTCGGTAGTACTACTGCCTATGGTATCAGAGGGAGCGATGATGCCTATGCCCAAAGCCACCAATCGCTCCGTCAATGCCTCCAGTAGTTCGGGACTATAAGGATCGCCGTAGGGGTTGCCAAAACCCATGGAAAGATACACTACCAAATCTTTGCGATTTTGAATACATATATTTTGGATATCGGCTATTTCTACCAAAGCCTGCTCAATGCTTTTGTTGGTGTTGCGCTGCTGAAAGGTTTCGGATACCGAAAGTGGAAAACCCAAATATCGTATCTGCTCAAATACGGCAGCATCAGTAGCTCCGCGCCGATTGGCTACAATCGCCAACAGGTGCGTGGTGGTGTCGGATAAGTCTAATTTTCCGACTACTTCGGCGGTATCGCGCATTTGGGGAATAGCTTGAGGCGACACAAAACTCCCGAAATCGAGGGTATCGAAGCCTACCTGTAAGAGTTTTTGAAGATAAGCTACTTTTTGGTCGGTCGGTACAAACGCCGCCAATCCTTGCATGGCATCGCGTGGACATTCGATGATTTTCATGGTTTTTGGGGGGGTTAGCCACCACTTACGGGCGGAATCAGCACGATTTCGTCGTTGGGGTGGAGAGAAGTCGTATCGTCGGCGTATTCGGTATTAATAGCCACACGCAGCGATGCCAGTTTGGTAAAATCAGGATATTTTTCAACTAATATTTTTTTCAAATCAGCCACAGTAGCCTCGTCCGACAGCTCGACCGTCGCTTGTATTTGTCCGATGATTTCTTTGGCTATTCCAAAAGCTAAAATGTTGATTTTCATTGCAATAAGTATTTTTAAATTCCTCTTGTACCAACGATTTTCGTTAAATATTTAATCTGCTCTCACAACAAGGAGTTCATTCCAATTGGTAGTATATCTTCGGGTGCGTCTTTCTTGCTTGAGGTGCCAAGACCTATCAAATCCTTGTGCCAAAACACGAACCGTATCACGTCCCATTTTTTGATTGAGCTTATCCAACGCCTCCATAGCTTTGGATTCAATCTCAAACCGACAATTTTCAAAAATAGAAAGTTGGACTTGATTTTGTGGACTTATATCACTACACATCACTCCTGCTTTTTTATATTGATACCCCTCCTTATAAATCATTTTAAGTCCTTTGAGAGCATACTCTACCAACGTAAACGAGCAGTTGGTTGCTACCGGTAATTGAATTGATTTTAGGTTGTAGTATTGTGGCAAATCCGTGCGGAATCTGTTGGTATGTACAAATATATGTAGCAATTTGGTACGACTTTTTTGTTTTCTCAATTTTGCCCCAACACGAGCGGCAAAGGTAGCCACTGCCTCTGAAAGTGGGTCAAAATGTGTAATAGGACTCCCAAACGAGCGGCTTACAATAATCCCTTTTTTGGGGGCAGGTTGATTGTCGAGCTGATAGCAAACTTCTCCTTTTAACTCTCGCAACATTCTTACACCGACGACGCTCATTTTACTTCTAATCCATGCTTCATTGGAATTGGCCAGTTCAAGTGCATTATGAATACCGTGCTTTACGAGCATTTTGGCATATCGTCTTCCTACACCCCATACATCTTCTACAGGAGTGGCAGCCATTGCTTTTTCCGCATCGAAATCAGTTTCAATGATGTAATAGCCTTCATTTTTACAATTTTTCTTAGCGAAACGATTAGCAATCTTGGCCAAAGTTTTGGTAGGAGATATCCCAATCGTTATCGGAATTCCCGTCCATTGCCCAACGGTTTGTCTGATATTTTGAGCCAACAGATCCAAATCTTGAAAAGGCAAATTGTGTAAATCTATGAATGCTTCATCAATGCTATAAATTTCAATATCCGGGACAAGTTCGGCGATGGTTTTCATAACACGATCGCTCATGTCGCCATATAGTGCATAATTGGACGAAAATACTTCAATTTGATATTTTTCAATCAACTCTTTGATTTGGAAAACAGGCACTCCCATCGCCACACCAAGTGCTTTGGCTTCGTTTGAGCGTGCGATCACACAGCCATCATTGTTGCTCAAAACAACAGTGGGTTTGTTATGAAGTTTTGGATCAAACACCCTTTCGCAGCTAACATAAAAATTGTTGCAATCAATAAGCCCAAACATATTTATTTTGGTTGATTGATGATGTACGTAACTACTCCCCAAACCTGAAAATCCATATCTTCAGTAATTAAAATGGGTTCGTAAGCCGGATGTTCGGGAATCAGCCAACATTGGTTTCCCTTTTTTTGGAATCGTTTCACCGTAAATTCCCCCTCTAAAACTGCGATTACGATATCGTTGTTTTTGGGAGTTTTAGAACGATCTACAATCAAAATGGAGCCTTCGCATATCATAGCTCCCTCCATTGAATTACCACTGACTCTGACGCAAAAAGTGGCCTGAGGTTTGTCAACAAGGTATTTGAGCAGGTCTAAGGATACTTCTACGTAATCATCGGCAGGGGAGGGAAAACCTGCCGCAACATAACTTTGATACAGCGGTAACGCCAATTCGTCGAGATTTAGCTCTATTGAGTAGATTTTAACTTCCGATGTTGAGTCTTTCGCAAAATTCATACATATCAAATTAGAGATATTAATTTATTGTTACCTGAATGTTAATGTATTTAAATTTATGTTAAGAAAGAAAAAGACCAAAATAATTAGCAACTATCAATTTACATTTGTAAACGCTCTATTGTGAGTTGTTACTCAAATCCTCTTTTTTGACACGTTATACTTCTTAAAAAGATGAAACTTTACACATTCAAAGATGATTCAATAATCGAAAAATTAGAGAAAAGGTTTTTAATTATGCGTTGTAAAATCAACAAATTACAAACCTTAATAAAACATGAAAAATCGCTGCGTTTAGAATTGGAGATAGCCAGCAAAAATATGCTAAAAAAAAATGAAGATGCAAACAATACGAAGGAGGATTTAGAAAATCAAGTGAAGATTCAAAAATCTGAAATATGTAAATTGAAAAAAAGAGAACAAGAGTTAGAAAAAGCATTAATGTATTTTTTGTCTATTATCAAAGAAAATAAAATCAAAATTGAAAACAAAGAAGTAGAGAAAATAGTGATATTGAAACTTAGTGCTTAATTGAATTTTGATGCTTATTTTAAAACATACGAATAATTTTAAAAAAATGAAAAATAAAGCATCAAAAGCACCTGAAATCAACCCAAAAAAAGAAATTAAAATAAAAATCGCTGACAGGAGTTATACATTTTTAACAAAATCTCAACAGGAACAAGAATTTATTCATAAAGCATCAAGTTTGATTGAAGAAGAAATAAAAAAAAAGATGAAACTCAATAGGGTGCGTTTCAAAAGTGTCTAAAAATCTGTTAGATTTGATTATTCACTAAATATATTCAATTACCATGAGCGAGCAAGAATTTTTGGAAATAGCCAAGGGCTACTATGAAGCAATTAAATCCTTAAAAGGCGAAGCGAGTTTTTATGAATATGAGCGAAAGTTTGTAGAGATACATCAAAGCATGGGCCGCGACCTATTAGAACGGAGCTTGAATGAAGTGCCCA